>NZ_QUHH01000011.1:0-211589 GCF_003479515.1 Parabacteroides sp. AF14-59
CCTTTGGTTTACACATTTTCTTTTTGTGATTGTGTAAACTTTTTTCAGTACAAATCATTAACATCAGGCATCTTTTACAGAAATATCAAAATAAAAACCCCAAATCCCTGTATTCAAGAATTTGGAGTTTCATTATTAAAAATTCATTTGTTCCATTTACATTACAGGAGCGTCAGGAACTATCCTTTATAAAAGATATTATTATCAGACCAAATAAACGAGCACAAAGAACAATTAGTATCAATAAGTTAACTATATTTGCTGTCTGATAAAAATTACGCGACACAGATATGAAACAATTTTTTAAAATGATGTTTGCCTCAGCCTTAGGAGTTTTCGTTGCTGTTGGCCTGATTTCCATTGTATTTGTATTTACTCTGATTGGTATTGCCACCAGTATGAGCAGTACACCTGAGTATACTCCCAAAAGTAATACCGTTTATAAATTAACGCTTGACGGCAACTTATCTGATAATATCCAGGAAAACCCTATCGCTATGCTGATGGGTGAGACAGATAAAACTCTTTCTTTAAAAGATATATTATCTACAATCCAAACAGCTAAAGAGAACAAAAATATCAAAGGTATATATATAGAAGCAAAATCGTTGAGCACAGGTTCAGCCAGCCTTGAAGCCATTCGCAGAGCTTTAATCGATTTTAAAGATAGCGGTAAGTTCATTGTCGCTTATTCCGACAATTACACACAGGGTTGTTATTACCTTTGTTCTATCGCCGATAAAGTATTCCTGAATCCTCAGGGTACTTTGGGATTGGTCGGAATGGCATCACAAACAATGTTTTACAAAGAACTGCTCAAAAAAGTAGGTGTAGATATGATGATCTTCAAAGTCGGCACTTATAAAGGAGCTGTAGAACCTTTTATGCTTGACAAACTGAGTGATGCCAATCGCGAACAAATCCAGTCATACATGGGCAGTATCTGGGAAAATGTAACAAACGGCATTGCCGAAGCCAGAAATATCCCGGTAACCGATATTGATAATTTTGCGAACCAGGGTTATGCATTCGCTGCTGCAGAAAAGACAGTAGAATGCGGATTAGTAGACGAATTAAAATATCGTACCGAAACAGAAGAGTTTGTTAAAGAACTGGCAGGCCAAAGCGACAAACGCCTGCAAACGGCAGATATATCCAAAATCAAAAGTATTAAAACGATCGATCGCGAAAAACCTAACCGTATTGCAATTTTATATGCAGAAGGAGAAATCAAACCGGAACTGCCTTCTTCGCCTTACGATACAGAACAAGCTATCACAGAAAAGGTAGCCAACGAACTGATCAAACTAAAAAATGATGAGAACGTCAAAGCGGTTGTTTTCCGCGTCAACTCTCCGGGTGGTAGTGCTTTTGTATCCGAACAAATCTGGCACCAGGTGGTAGAACTGAAAAAGGTAAAACCGATCGTTGTTTCCATGGGTGACGTTGCCGCATCCGGAGGATATTATATTTCATGTGCTGCCAGCAAAATAATAGCTGAGCCTAATACGCTAACCGGATCGATCGGTATCTTCGGTATCTTCCCGAATGTAACGGGTTTATTCAATAAATTATCTCTTACAACGGACATTGTAAAAACCAATACTTATGCCGACCTGGGAGATATGAGTCGTCCGATGCGAGAAGATGAGAAAGTGCTGATCCAGTCGTTCGTTGAAAGAGGATACGATACATTCCTTACCCGTTGTGCCAACGGTCGTGATATGAACAAAGAAGCAATCAACGAAATCGGACAAGGACGCGTCTGGACAGGCGAACAGGCCAAAGAGCGCGGATTAGTCGATGATTTGGGAGGTATTGACAAAGCGATCGAAACAGCCGCTACATTAGCCGACCTCAGCGATTACAGCCTGACCTACGTTTCCGGCTCGAAAGATTTCTGGAAAGAATTTATCGAGAAACAGCTGGGAGAAGTAAAAGTATCCATCGTAAAAAATGTGCTGGGTAACGAATATGAGTATTTCAAAACTCTGAATAATATAAAATCGACAACAGGAATCCAGGCAAGACTTCCTTACGATGTTAAACCTTTATAATCCGAGATGCCGACAGAAAACGACATAAAAATACATCCTCTGCTTTCTCCCCTCTCCTTCTTATACGGACTGGGGGTAAGATTCCGTAACCAGCTTTTCGATTGGAAATGCTTAAAATCGGAATCATACCCGATACCTGTTATCTGTATAGGAAACCTGGCAGTGGGAGGAACAGGAAAAACACCTCATACCGAATACATTATCCGGCTATTGAAAGATGACTACAGGATAGCTGTACTCAGCCGGGGATATAAGCGAAAAACTACGGGATTCATTTTAGCAAACGAACAAAGCACCAGTCTTGAGATCGGAGACGAGCCATATCAGATGAAACATAAATTTTCAGATATTCTCGTAGCAGTAGATGCCGACCGTCGTGGAGGTATCGATAAGTTGCTGGCGCTTCCCAAAGAATTACGACCAGAAGTGATCCTACTTGACGATGCCTTTCAGCATCGTTATGTCGCCCCTTCCTTTGCGATCGTACTGACCGACTATCACCGTTTGTTCTACAACGACAAACTGTTGCCGACAGGCAGGCTACGTGAACCGGCCAGCGGAATACGCCGTGCAGATATGGTGATTGTCACAAAATGCGAAGAAGATATGAAGCCCATTGAATACCGTATTATAGAAGAGAACATGAAACTGCTGGCACACCAGTCGATTCATTTCACTCATATAGCATACGCTGATATTAAACCGGTATTCGACAGTCATGCAAAGCCTCTTTCCCGGAATGATATCCGTAAAGAAGACGAACTATTGATTCTATCGGGTATCGCATCTCCTGACGGATTTATCAGAGAAGCCAGGAAACTATCGGAAAAAGTAACCCCACTGATCTTTTCCGATCATCATACTTTCGAAAAATCCGATATCCGCCGTATGAAAAATGTATTCGACAAAATGAGTTCAACCGGCCGATATATCCTGGCTACAGAAAAAGATGCTGCGCGGTTAATAGACAATCCATATATTCCTGAAGAATGGAAAACATGTATGTATTATCTGCCGATCACGATAGAATTCTGTCTGGACAAAAAATTCGATGATGAAATCAAAAAACATATATCAACATTCCATAAAGATAAATTGTTACGATAAATAAAAGATGAACAAAAGAACAGAAATAGGAACATTAGGCGAGTTTGGTTTAATCCGCCACCTTACAGAGAAAATAGAGTTAAAAAACGAAAGTACGGTAAAAGGCGTAGGTGATGATGCCGCAGTACTCGATTACAAAGAAAAACAAGTATTGGTAACAACCGATCTCCTGCTTGAAGGGATTCATTTCGACCTGACTTATGTCCCCTTAAAACATCTGGGATATAAATCGGCTGTTGTCAACTTTTCCGATATTTATGCAATGAACGGAAAACCGAAACAAATGACTGTTTCACTCGGTATATCCAAACGTTTCTCGGTAGAAGACCTGGATGAATTTTATTCAGGACTTCAACTGGCATGTGATATTTATGGAGTTGACATTGTCGGGGGAGACACTTCTGCTTCATTGACAGGCCTGTGTATCAGTATTACCTGTATTGGTGAAGGCGAGAAAGATAAAATCGTCACTCGCAGCGGAGCCAAAGACACTGACCTGGTCTGCGTATCCGGCGATCTGGGAGCTGCATATATGGGTTTACAGCTTCTTGAAAGAGAAAAGAGAGTGTTTAAAGGAGAAAAAGAATTTACTCCTGATTTCACTGGTAAAGAATACTTATTGGAACGTCAGTTAAAACCGGAAGCCCGTAAAGATATTATCGAATCACTCGACAAAGCCGGTATTGTTCCTACTTCCATGATGGACGTTTCCGACGGACTTTCGTCTGAATTACTCCATATTTCAAAAGAAAGTAATGTAGGTTGCCGTATATACGAAGACCGTATTCCTATAGATTATCAAACAGCTGCTATGGCAGAGCAGTTCAACATGAATTTAGTGACTGCAGCTTTGAATGGTGGTGAGGATTATGAACTTTTGTTCACCGTTCCTCTTACCGACCATGACAAAGTTTCTGAAATAAAAGGAGTTAAAGTCATAGGCCATATTACTCGTCCCGAACTGGGTAACTATCTAGTAGGCCGTGACGGTGGAGAAGTTGAACTAAAAGCCCAGGGATGGAATTCACTTAATGAATAATTTTTGGTATTTTTCTTCACAAACTCTTGCATATTTAAAAAAAGTCCGTATCTTTGCACCCGTTAAACAAAACAATGGTACCATAGCTCAGTTGGTAGAGCAAAGGACTGAAAATCCTTGTGTCCCCGGTTCGATTCCTGGTGGTACCACTGAAAATAAAGCAGTTACATTCAATTGTAACTGCTTTTTTGTGTTAACTCTTCTATATTTTCAATGGTCTATTTAAACCATATTTGCACCAATTATCAAAAGGACTATATTATCACGAATATGGAAATAAATATCAACAATCCTATTTTTTCTGTTGAATTTAATAAAACGACAAAGTATATTGATGTAGATGAACTTAACATAAAAATGCAAGAGTTTTTCTATGACAAATCATATTCTAACAATGTTAAAGAATACTTTATCGGATTGATTTGTGTCAGTCCCGGTTTTGATGAGTTCTTCAAGCCAAAACGTCCTAGATATTATGAAGACAAAATCTTAAAAGCAAGAGGCCTTCCAAGGCCGGAAGATATTCATCTAAAACATCGTTTTTCTTGCGAATTAAAATTGGATTATTCAATTTACTACCCTTCAAATAAGGAAGAAGGATATGATATAATAGCCAAATTCCTTTTGGAATTCCTCGAAGTCTTAAAATACCCATCTGCTATAAAAACTTTCGATAAAAAGAAATTTAATGAGGATATGAAGACTTTTTTTATTCAGGTAGGTTGTTCCTTTTGAAAAATAGTTCATTCTACAAATCATAAAAAGAAAATCGCTATAGCTAATCTAACAAGGCTACAGCGATTTTCTTTTTATACGGGGTTATTAAAGGGCTTACTATTCTAATAAGAAGATATGTATTTTTAAATGTAAACTAAAACAAAGAAAGCTGACCATTGATAAGACTTTTCATCTCTCTATCTTTCACAATATCTCCCTCTCTTACATCACCAATCAGCATAGGGGAATTCTTATCATGTTTCCTGCTGTTAAATTCGGCAGTATTATAGTTTCCCTTAATGGCATAGCAATAAACGCAACCGTTAAGACAGCTTTCGTAAGTACCGATGTCGATACTCTCTATACAATTACATATACTTCGCTGGTTTTTATCTTTCCGGGCAGAAATAGGATAACCGCAAATATTCTCTATCAGCTTTTTATCGACACACATTCCACCAGGTATTCCCAGATGAGTAAGATCTACTTTATTTGTACAGGTATCGAACTCTATGGTAGAAAACTGATCCATAGTCTGCTTAAAGAATACAGCCATTTCCTCTATCTCTTCTTTCTTTAAAGGATGAATATCCAATTTACCGACTTCATTACGAATATGTTGATAATGATCGATAAATCCGAGCATACATCTATTCGTATGATCTTTGAGGGCATAAGCAATCTCTGCAAATGCTTCTTTATGAAAAGAAATATCATACTTTTTATTAGTCAATAGAGGATCATATCGCCAGATGACTTTCTCTTTTCCTATCTTATCTGAAAGCCGCTTAAAAATTTCAATCCGTTTCTGTACGGCAGGTATATGGTTTTCAATATCTTCCCCATAAGGATTCAGGGTAAACTGAAAATAATATTTATAATCCTTCAATCCATCTAACCGATCTATCAAAGGATCCGGATTTTTTGTCCAAAAGACAATACAATCAATAACAGTCGGACTTAAATCTATCCTACTGACCATTTGGGGATTATACGGATTAGGGACTAATACATATTTTTCTTTAATCCTATTAAAAAACCATTCCGAATAAAAGGCCGGAATGTCCGTCCGCCTACTTGCACTTATGATCATACACTCGCTCCATATCAAATAAATTAGTTATGTTTGCAAAGCTAAATAAACAACTGTAATATAAACTATCCGGTTCTGTTAATTTATTGGATTTATAATCATATCCTATGAAATCTACTGATATTACCCGCGAAGAATTGTGGGCACAGCAAAACTTATCTGCGACGGAGATCGACTATTCTATCTGGGAACGTGACAGGTCTATGCTTCATCAAATGTCAAAGGTCAGTCACACTTGCACATTTGTTGTCGATGTATATAAATGTAAATACACCTTTGCCTCTTCCAATTTTGTTGATTTATTAGGATACGACAGCCACAAAATAGCCACTCTGGAGAAACAAGGAGATTATCTGGAATCACGTATTCATCCCGATGACCGCCAACAACTGGCAGACCTCCAAGTTCGGCTGGGACAATTCATCTATAGCCTTCCCGTCGAAAAACGAAATGATTATTGCAATATATACAGCTTTCGTATCCGCGACACCCGGCAACAATATATACGTGTCAGCAGCAAACAACAGGTTCTGGAACAAAGTTCCAGCGGAAAAGCATGGCTCATACTGGGAAATATGGATATATCTCCCAACCAGAAAGAATCCGGACAGGTGGATTGTTCCGTTATCAATCTCAAAAACGGAGACATATTCTCCCCTTCCCTGTTAACCCGTCCGCACACAGACCTTACTTCACGGGAAATAGAAATATTATACCTTATACAACAAGGTTTTTTGAGTAAAGAGATAGCCCATCGGCTTTGTATCAGTATCCATACCGTCAATATCCATCGGCAGAATCTTTTACGCAAATTAGGAGTACAAAATTCTATAGAAGCGATAAAAGCGGGAATAGAATCCGGCTTGCTTAGTTAGAACAGATCTACTGCAGCCTAAAAATAAACGGATATTTTACGGCATCCATTCTACAACCCCTGTTACCGGATGCTGTTTTCTCCATTCTTGAAAATCTGCATAATTCCTAATCCCATCCCGAATAACAGCTTGATAATACTCCACACCTATTATCTTTTCAGTCTCAGGCGTTTCATCTTTCAATTGCAAAATGGCCCACCTTGTTTCATCAGTCAGAAGTAACCCGATCCGCTCAGCTACTTTTTCAAAATAACCGTCATAACGGGAACCTTTCCGAATGTGGATCATATCGATCTGCCAAAGTTCATCATCGGGTTCCTGATACCAGGCATGCCACTCTACACATTCCTCAATAGTATGAAGCAGGTTTACACATTCTATTTTCCTGATAAACGGATTTTCTGCCAACTTAGCCATCGCCTGAAAACTACCGGACAAACTCAATGAAGAAGAATAAATATGAAAATCAATATCCCGGTGTTTCATTAATAAACCAGTACGCAAGGACCCTACCAGATTAACTTCTGCTCCTATGCTCTCCCATGCCTGGATAATACCACTGTTTTCTACGATTTTCCAGGCTTTTTGTTGGTTCAGCCGCGCTATGTCGAGAATATTCATCTTTCATTTTTTTTAATCAGCATGTAAAAGTAAAAAAAAGCCTTGATATATAGCTATAAATAACTATTTCATACCCGGAGATCCCGGACTAACTTTGCCCACCCTTTCGAATTTTTTTTAATGTAAAATGAGACAGTTATGATATTCAACAAAACAGAAGAACAGGAAAAACAATATCTACAACAGATGCTGGAGATCATTAACGATACGATCAACAACACGGATAAGTCGGTTAAAGAACACATTGACACCCTACAGGAACATAAAGACTATCTATGGTCGAACAAAGATATCGACCCTCACGAAATCCGCTCCATGAGAGAAAGTATCCTGAATCATTTTGCCCTGGGCGAGAACGTGATCAATAAACGTAAACGATTGAGTAAGATACTGGACATCCCTTATTTCGGCCGGATAGATTTTTGCGAAAAGAAAGAAGGAAAGCTAACCGCACCTATTTACATAGGAATACATACCTTTTACGATCCTCTAAGCCGTACCAACCTGATATACGACTGGAGGGCTCCGGTCTCAAGTATGTTTTACGACCATGAATTAGGAGAAGCATCTTACATCTCCCCGTCCGGTGAAGTTTACGGCGATATGTCACTCAAACGCCAATACCGTATCCGTAAAGGACGGATGGAGTTCATGATTGAAAGTTCTTTGACCGTTCACGATGATATACTGCAGAAAGAACTCAGTGCTAACGCAGACGACAAAATGAAAAACATCGTCACCACCATCCAACGTGAACAAAACCGGATCATCCGAAATGAAGATGACAACATACTTATCATACAAGGAGTAGCAGGTTCGGGTAAAACTTCCATCGCATTGCACCGTATCGCTTATTTACTCTATGCGTTAAAAGGAAATATTTCATCAAAAGATATTCTTATTATTTCCCCCAACAAGGTTTTTGCCGACTATATCTCCAATGTTCTTCCCGAACTTGGCGAAGAGACCGTACCGGAAACCAGCATGGAACAAATCCTTTCCAGCATACTTTACAACAAATACAAATACCAAAACTTCTTCGAACAAGTATCGGAACTGCTGGAAAGACCGACTCCGGATTTTATTGAACGGATACAATACAAGTCTTCACCAGACTTCGTTCTACAACTGGACAAGTTCATCCTTCACATAGAAAACACTTATCTTCATGCTACAGATGTAAAGCTAAACAGGTACATCACCATCCCGGCTGAATTCATAAAAGAACAGTTCAGACGATTCAACCGTTACCCGATGCGCCAACGTTTTGAGACGATGACGGAATATATTCTGGGAATGATGGCCATTCAATATAACTTCAGTGTAACTACTGCAGAGAAAAACCTGTTGAAAAAAGAAATCAAAAAGATGTTTGCCGGAAACAACGATCTGCAAGTATATAAAGACTTCTTTGAATGGGCCGGAAAACCAAAGATGTTCAAGACACGCAAAAACCATACACTGGAATATACAGACCTTGCCCCGCTTGCCTATCTTCATCTGGCATTGGAAGGGTATCCTCCCTATTCTCCAGTTAAACATCTGCTGATAGATGAGATGCAGGATTATCCCCCCATACAATATAAAATAATCCAAAAACTTTACTCCTGCCGGAAAACAATCCTTGGTGATACATGCCAATCAGTCAATCCCTACGGATCATCGACAGCCGAAATGATTCGAAAAGTATTTGCGACAGGAGAAATTATGAAACTTTGTAAAAGTTATCGTTCCACCTTTGAAATAACAGCTTTTACACAAAACATCCGACCGAACACAGACCTGGAACCTGTTGTACGTCATGGGGAACACCCCCGAATACTCCGGTTTCAGAATTCTGAAAAAGAGATCGACGGCATTACCGAATTGATCTCCCTATTCAGGAAATCCAAATACAAATCACTCGGAATCATCTGCAAAACAGAAACACAAGCCAGAGAAATAGCCGATAAGCTTCTGAAACATACAGATAATATTTACTTCCTGTCCAGTCAAAGTTCTGCTTTCGTGAAAGGCATTATCATCACTTCCTCCCACATGGCAAAGGGCCTGGAGTTCGACGAAGTGATCGTCCCCCAGGCTAATAATAAAAATTACTGCTCGGAAATTGACAAAAGCATGCTCTATGTGGCAGTAACACGGGCAATGCATAAATTAACAGTGACGTATTGGGGTAAACCCTGTGATTTTATCTATATTTCCCCAACACTAAAATCTTCCGACTTGAACCCACAATAATATCTTCCTGAAAAGGCGGTGAACTTCAAGACACAATAATCAGGATCGGTGACACCTTCTTTATAATACATCGTGTCACCGGGTTCCCAAATCATTTCCTTGCTTGCCGGATCTGTCAACACTTCAACCGTACCTTTCAACATAACTCCCCTGAAAAAACGTCTGTCACAAAAGTAAATACTGGCACGATTATTTTCCCGGAACTGTGCCACACGCATAGAGGAAGTATTGGTTGAAAAGTAAAATATCCGGATTCCTTCCCGGTTACGGGGCTGTAGCATCGCTTTGATATTTGGAAATCCTTCCCGGTCGACCGAACCGAGGAATGCCACTTTTTGTTTATCGACGAGGTTTCCTATCGTCTTCTCTGAATCTCTCATAATTAAATTATTATTTGTTCTTGATATGGCAAAGGTATGGTAATGAGACTTTCGGGATACAACACAAAAAATGGAAGAAATGTCACTTTTTACGGTTTATACGTTTTACGATATACCAAAGGTGTTTGGCCGGTATGTTCACGAAAAGAACGGACAAAATAGGAAACCGTATCATAATTAAGTGAAATGGCAATCCCGGATACAGGTATATCTGTATAGGTGAGCATTCTTTTTGCCTCTTCCATTACTTTGCGATGGATATACTGTTTGGCACTTACCTGCAGGGAAATCGTAACGATCTCATTCAGATAATTCGGAGTGATACATAACCTATCGGCATAATATCTGACAGAACGATGTTCTTTAAAAGACTGCCCGACATAATGAATGAATCGGCTGATATGAAGGTTACTGCTTTCTTTAGGAATGCTTTCCTTCGTACCTTTTTCAATATAGATCCTGTCGAGCAGCATAAGTATTTCGTATAATTGCGCCCTCAATAAGTGATCTCCATGACGACCATACAAACCGATCTCTTCTTTTATATTGCCTACCAACTGCAGCAAACGCTTGAAAAGAGATTCTTCCGGATGAAGCCTGGCTGCTATTTTTCCTGGATTGAAATACGAAAGATGCTGGACAAACAAATCATCTTTAAAGAAAGAAGACAAAAACTCATTTTCAAAAATCAATGCATAACCATTCATAATATGATCTTTGTCCCAGTTACGTATTTCGCCGGGTTTAGAAAAAAACACATCACCGGGGCAAGCTTCGTACAGCAGATTGTCGATAGAGAAATCACCTTTCCCCTCGGTAATAAACGTAATATCATGGTAGGTCAGCGTATGAATAGTTCCGGTTTTCAGAAACTTTTTGATATCTTTTAGCTGGACAACATCTATCAATAGCTCACTACCATATTTATTTTTATAGAACGTATATCGTGATATTTCATTTTTCATGATGCCATAGCTATAAAACCAGTTCATAAAGTTGAAACCATTTCAGATGCTCATAAGGCAAACCCAGATCGACTGTACCGACATATCGATAACCAAGTTTTTTATACAGACTTATGCCCGGAACATTATTAACCGATACATCCAAACGGATCGATCTCATTTGGCGGCCAACGGCATATTCCTCAGCAAACTTCATCAGAGAAGTACCAACCTGCCGTTTCAAAAACGAAGGGTGCACAACCAACGTCCGTATGACAAGAATATCTTTATAATCAGCCTCTACCAACCAACTAGCCAACTCATAAGCCTCCTCCGGTTCATGATTAAGAATGACACTTCCCGCAATAACACCGTTCTCCCTGGCAACAAACAGGCTTTCCTCTTCGATTCCCTGCCTAGCAGTCTCCCTCACCGGGTACACATCTTTGATCCATCCCGGATAATTCACCGTAGCTGAAAGATAATCATTTAACCCGTCATAAAGGGATTCCAGTTCATCCAGATGATGTATTGAGCCTTGTTCTATAATCATTATAAGATATTTCTTTTTAATCCGGTATCTGTTTCAAAACAAATTTACAATCGCAAATATACCTATTTATCAATATCCGACGGTTTCTTTGCCAACAAATACTAACTTTATCGCGTTATAATAAGAAAAGATTGAAGGATGATTGTCAGGACGATATTAGATACAGACCTCTATAAGTTTACGACCTCGTATGCTTATATCAAACTATTTCCTTATGCGATGGGACGTTTCAGTTTCAAAGACAGGGACGAAACAGAATATACGGAAGAGTTTCTGGAAAAACTTAAAGCGGAGATCGATAACCTAAGCCGGTTAATACTCACGTATGAAGAACTGGAGTATATGACACGCAGCTGCCGGTTCTTACCCCGTGTTTATTGGGAATGGCTTTCCTCCTTCCGTTTCGATCCCGGAAAGATCGAAGTCTATCTGGACGAGGCACATCACCTGCATGTCGAAGTCGTAGACTATCTTTATAAAGTGACGTTGTATGAAGTTCCTCTACTTGCAATCATCTCCGAAATAAAAAATAGTTTTTCAGGAAATATAGCAGACCCTGAACTTATCTTTTGTAAGCTCTCCGAAAAAACAGAACTCTCCAATGAACGGCAATTACCTTTCTCGGAATTCGGTACGCGCAGAAGATTTTCATTCGATGTACAAGAGGCAGTGATCGGTTATCTCAACAAAAATGCCCGATATTGTACCGGTACATCCAACTGTTATTTCGCCATGAAATTCGGGATGAAGATGATGGGAACGCATCCGCACGAATGGTTCATGTTTCATGGAGCACAATTCGGTTATAAACATGCCAATTACATGGCGCTTGAAAATTGGGTCAATGTGTATGACGGTGACCTGGGAATCGCGTTGTCCGATACATATACTTCCGATATTTTCCTATCCAACCTCAGCCGCAAACAGGCAAAATTATTCGATGGCGTCCGATGTGATTCAGGAAATGAATTTGAGTTTATCGACAAACTGACAGCTCGTTATAAAGAATTCGGCATCGATGCAACCACCAAGACGATCGTATTCAGTAATGCACTCGACTTCGGGAAAGCGCTTGAGATTCTCGACTATTGTCATGGAAAGATCAGATGTGCTTTTGGCATCGGAACGAATCTTACGAACGATACTGGTTTCAAACCGTCCAATATAGTAATGAAATTATCCCAATGCAAAATGAATGTCAACCAGAAATGGCGGGAATGCGTCAAGTTATCGGATGATGTGGGCAAACACACGGGAAATCCACAGGAAGTACAAGCTTGCCTGTACGAATTAGGATTATCCTCCTCTCCAAATTCATAAAAATAGTAAAAAGCGTTGAATATTGGTAGCTTTAGTTATCTCATAAGAGATGAAATATCAAAAATAAGCATTTAATTTGTAGCCACATTGAGGGTAATATTTTGGCTATATAATTTGATATGATCAAAAGCTACATTTGGCGGATACATTTCCGCATAAGCAGACCTGCATTATTAGTCTATCTGATACTGGCTGCTTTTATTTTTACAGTTGAGTTTCCTCTGTATGCAGAAAACACAATTGGTAAAAAGGATATAGAATTGCTGGAAGACAGCCTGGCCAAAGAACTTGATGCCATGCCACGCGATAGTTTTTACCTATATAAAATAACAGGACTGGAACTACTGTTGTTTGATTCTCCCCGTTTCCTATACTATGCGGAATTAAAAGAAAAGGAGGCCTGGCGGCAAAATCGACTGGGTTTCGTATGTGAATCGTTCAGTGACAGAGCTATCTATTATGTAAATAAGAATAATATAGATTCTTTTTATTTCTGGAAAAACAAAATGGACCCTTTGGCTTTGGAAAATAAAGAATACAACTATTATTTCTATCTGGCGAACCTGGAAGTTCAAATGTTACTTGAACAAAAACAAATCCAACAAGCGATCCGGACCGCCCAGAAAATGTATGACACAGCCAGGCAGTACGATAGCCTGGAGGGATTGGTTGCATCCAATATGGGACTTGGATCGGCAATGAAAGAAGCAAAAAGGTATAAAGAGGCAATGGCATCTTTTGAAACAGCCTTCTCACTAATCCCTCTCGAAGAAACCCGGTGGAAAGCCTGGAAAATGGATATCTGCCAGAATCTGATCACAATTTGTAGTATCACCAATGAATATTCAAAGGGATTGGAATTTATCAGGAGCAATGAAGAACTGATAGAATTCATTAGGAAACAAAAGGTTGACAATAGTGAAAAAAAGAGCTTTCTCATGAACGAATGGGTAGATTTACAAATATGGAAAGCTAAATTCTATACCAAACTCGGAAAGACTTCCGATGCATTGAACATTCTTGATGAGATAAAAAGAAATTATCCGGATATAGCAAACCAAAAACAGCAGAATTACTTTTTGGCGATGACCGATTATTTTGAAGCAACCGGCCAATATAACCAAGCCCTGGACACATTCCAAAAAGCTTGTGAGTTTATGAAGCAGACAAACTCCGATCTCAATCCTGCAATCCAGGAACAAAAGGCCAGACTACTGGGTCTTGCCGGATTCCAGAGGGAGGCTATTGAAGAATACCAGAAACTGAATGTTTTAAAAGATTCAATCAATAGTGCATGGCTGGACTCACAGCTGAATGAATTCAGGACAATCTATGAAACAGATCACCTAAAGCTGAAAAACAATGAGCTTGAACTTAAATTCAAACACAATCAATTGACAACAAGCTACGTTTTACTTATTGTAGTAATTATAGCCTTGTTATATATATCCATACTTTACCTTCATATCGCGCGGACGAAAAAGAAACTTGAGAAATCAGAAAGCGAACTGATACAGGAAAAGAAAGAACTGATCAAGTCAAAAGAAAGTTTGCGAATTGCCAAGGAAAAAGCCGAGGAAATAAGAGATATGGCCCTCAAAGTTGAACGAAAAGAGTCATTCTTCGCCAATATGAGCCACGAAATACGTACGCCATTAAATGCAATCGTCGGTTTTTCAAACCTGTTGGCATCCGATGAAGAGATAGATCCGGAAGAACGAATATTATTCATCAATACGATCAACCAGAATTGCGAGTTATTGCTGAAACTGGTAAACGATATACTCGACTTGTCACGCATGGAGTCGGGAAAGATGTCTTTCTCATTCGAAAACTACAATTTATCTCAACTATTATCGGAAATATACAGTGCACATCAGCTCTCTGTCCCCCGGAATCTGGAATTCATAAAGTCTATTCCGGAAAAAGCGATATTCGCCCGTGTGGATAAAACAAGATTAAGGCAGGTTATTTCCAATTTCATTAACAATGCTGTCAAATTCACACAGGAAGGACATATAAAGATCGGTTATCAGCTGGAGGAAATAAACCAAAAGATCGTATTATTTGTAGAAGATACCGGACAAGGAATTCCTGAAGAACATCAAAAAAAGATATTCGAACGTTTCTACAAAATGGACGATACCGACAAAGGGACCGGATTAGGTTTGTCGATCAGCACGGTCATCGCCGAAAAACTCGGAGGTCATCTTGAACTCCGTTCGAAAGTCGGTGAAGGAAGTTGTTTCTCCATCGTACTACCATACGATAAAGAATTAAATATTAATATCTTCCGGTAGGCAGCGTAAAGGTTTCTTTATCCGTCAGATAACCATCCGCAGATTTCAGTCGTACTGAAAGGACTATCTCACCGGTTTTCAATTTTGGAGAAGCATGCAATGTGATCGTATAGCTCACCCGCTTATTCGGTTGTAACTGGCGGATCATAACAGGTTTGGATAGTTTCACATATTTACTGCCCTGCTCTATCTTAATAACCGGTTCGACATTATAAGCCGTCTGTCTGCCTTCATTAGACAGGATAAACGAAATACGACAAGTTTCTCCCGCATCTACGATCTGGTTATTGTTCCTGTCTTCCAAATAAATATCTTCTATAACGACATAAGGTAGTTGATACTCCCTGGCACTTGTCGTGCTTCTGCTATTACGCTGATTTTGAGAAGCAGCCGCAGTAGCACCCAAAACCGTACCTCCAACCGAGCCCACAAACGACCCGATCGCTTCCCCGCGATATCCTCCGGCTGCATGACCGATCACCGCACCGGTAACCGTCCCAGCCAGCATCCCGACTTGAGAACCAACGATCGTCCTCGATGTCGGATCCATTGTCGCACATCCCGTACAAAGTACGGAAGCCATCAGTAACAGGATATAATTCTTCATGCCCATACAAATCAACGTTTTATTTATCCGCTAAAATACATATATTCAGGGAATAAAGCCTAATCAAAAACACGATAATATTCGTCTAAACAGAAAACAGGAGCTTGTATTTACCAACGATTGAAATGAAGAATCTCCGGTTTATACTTATTTTTCGGAGTGTCGTCGTGTAAAGGATAGCCTATCGGAATCAGATTCAGCGGAACGATCAATTCCGGTAAAGCCAATTGCTTACGGACAATCTCAACGCGATCTTCCTCCGGATAAACAGCAGTCCAAACAGCACCTAAGCCCATTGCCTCAGCCGCTATCAGTAAATTTTCCGTTGCAGCAGAACAATCCTGAATCCAGTATTCATCCTCCAAACCATTATAAGCTTTACTCAAATCACCGCATACAACAATTGCAGCAGATACCTTAGCAGCCATTTTCGCATAAGGTAATAGAGCCGCAAGTATGTCGAGCGTAACCCGATCGTCGATCACGACAAATGCCCAGGGTTGTTTATTGACCGCCGAGGGTGCAGACACGGCAGCCTTCACCAATATTTCGAGTTGTTCCCGGCTGACCGGCTGGTCAGTATATTGGCGAACACTTTTACGGCTCATTATCGATTTAAGCACAACATCTTGTTCTGATTTCATAAGATTTGTATCCATACAATTATTCTTTATTACAACTCAACTAAGATCACTATATAGATAAAACGCCGGGAAGACTAATTTTGTTTTGTATCAACCAAAATCAATCCAGCGTCAGGTTAAACTCATCCTTCAACTTGGCAAGAACCGGATTCACGCTTAACAGATGTTCAAACTTTTCAGTAGAAGTATAAGCCAGATGCTTCTCATTGGTTTCCACAATCCGTACATGCATCTGTATACGTGTATTCTTCAACTGGATACGCAGGTAGTTCAATAGATCCACACAGCCATTGCTCAACTCATCCTGCTGGCCCGGATTATGAACACCCACTTCAAAGAAATAATTCTCCTGCAAAACGGGCTTGCAATTGATCATGGTATTTTTCAGGTACACCTTCTTATCAATCATCCCACTAGCAGCATAAGCATCCCAATAATGAACCAGATCTTCTTGCGAAAAAGGGTTTACCATTTCCTGTACGGTCCGGCTCTCTTGCTGCGTCATCTGGTTTTTCGGTTTTTCAACACCGATTTCTTTCAGGGAAGTACTCAAATGAGGCGGACGTGACGTTTTTTTAGGAGAAGAAGCCGAAGGTCCTTGCGGAATAATGGTTGCCGATGAAGGCATGTTCGTCGTTATCACCTGCCCATTACCGCCATTCATTCCGGCAGTTTGCTGAGGCATGTGATTAGCCATTTGCCCGGGCTGAACCTGCTGACGCATCGGCTGTCCCTGAGAGACTGGCTGCGCCCCTTGAGAAACAGATTGTCCGGGAGCACCGGAAGCGATCGGTTCAATTACTCCTTTTTTTTTATCATCGACAGCTTGCCCGGCAGAACTTAACTGGCAAAGCTGGATAAGTGTCAATTCTAGCAACAAACGTTTATTGCGGCTGGCACGATAATTCAGATCACAGGAGTTTGCCAGTTCGATCGCTTTAAAAAGCAATTGATCCGGACAACGTTTTGCCATCTCCTTATATCGTTCGCGGATAGAGGCACCGACCTCAAATAATATCAGTGTCGCTTCATCCTTACAGACCAGCAGATCGCGAAAATGAGCCGCCAGACCGGTTATGATATTCTGCCCGTCGAAACCTTTGCTTAATATTTCATTCAGTATAAGAATAGATGAACGGACATTTCCAGCCAGAATAGCATCGGTAAGACGGAAATAATATTCATAGTCAAGCACGTTCAGGTTGTCGATAACAGCCTGATAAGTAATATTTCCGTTGGTAAAACTGACCACCTGGTCAAAGATAGACAAAGCATCACGCATACCTCCGTCAGCTTTCTGGGCAATCACATTCAATGCTTCCGGTTCCGCCGTTACATTTTCCTGTGAAGAGACATATTCGAGATGCTCCACCATATCCGTTATTGAAATACGGGAAAAATCATAAATCTGGCAACGCGACAAGATGGTTGGCAGCACTTTATGTTTTTCGGTAGTAGCCAGAATAAACAAGGCATGATGAGGCGGTTCTTCCAACGTCTTCAAAAAAGCGTTGAAGGCCGCCGAACTTAACATATGTACCTCATCGATAATAAAAACCTTATATTTCCCGATAGCGGGCGGAATACGCACCTGATCGATCAGCGAACGGATATCGTCCACAGAGTTATTGGACGCGGCATCCAGTTCGTGGATGTTATAAGAGCGTTGCTCATTAAACGCCTGACACGATTCACATTCGTTGCAGGCTTCTCCGTCGGCTGTCGGATTCAGGCAGTTGATCGTCTTAGCAAAGATACGTGCACATGAAGTTTTCCCGACACCACGCGGTCCGCAAAAAAGATAGGCATGAGCGAGCTTGTTACTTTGTATTGCATTTTTTAGTGTAGTGGTAAGAGACTTTTGCCCTACGACACTACGAAAAGTAGAGGGGCGGTATTTTCTTGCCGATACAATATAATTGTCCATTCTTTGCTTTTTTATTAACAACACAAAGATATACAAAATAATTCATTTATCTTTGCGAAAACGAAGTTCCATGTCACGCATAAAAGACTTTTACAACAAGTATCTATCCAGGATAAATGCCTATTGGCTGGTTATCATCGGATTTCTGATCCTCACTTTTACGGTGGGCGACAGCAATTTGTATAAGCGGTATACGTATGACGAAAAGATCCGCAGCCTGGAAAGAGAGATCAAACATTATCAGAAAGAAATTGAGATAAACAGTAAGAAACTGAACGATCTTCACACTGACAAGGAAGGTCTGGAACGGTTCGCCCGTGAAGAATATTTCATGAAGAAACCGAACGAAGACGTCTATATCATCAAAAAGAAATAATGAATCAAAAAGCAAGAACAATCATTTTCAATATTGCCGGTTTACTGATACTGGCAGGTGCCGTTTCATTCCTCACCAAGTGGTTTCTGGCACCCTATCTCTTCGCTCTAGGTGCCGCCGGCATGGCGGTCTGTTTCCTGACATTGTCCACTAAAGAAATGGAGTTTCGCGAACGTCGTCTGCACCGCTTCAACATAATCGCTTCCGTTCTGATGATCTGCGCCTCCGGGCTAATGTTCAAGGATATGAAAGAATGGGTGATCTGCCTGACAATTGCCGCCGTCCTGTTACTTTACTCGTCATTCGTATCCGGAAAAAAGAAATAAATCTCCAATTTTTCCCCACAACATTTTTTCATGTGGGGACTTTTACCCACTGCAATGGGGATAAAGCCCCACCCCGGTGGGGGAAACACCCCACATGTGTGGAACATTTTCTTTACCTTAGCAGAAATAACACGTAAATACATAAAAAAAGCCGTTACAATATGCAACAGCTTTTTCTATATATTATTTTAATCTCTTACTTACTTTCCGCTGGAATAGCTCTTATTCAATAAGTCGATCAATTCGTTTGTGATATCGTAAGCATCGCCGGCCAATAAAATATTATCTTCTGCCGTATTGCTGAAAATTACCTGATATCCTTTATCCTTATTATATACTTTCAATTTTGAAACAACAGTATCACGAAGCTGTTCGTTCAATTTCTGACGTTCCAACAATAAATCCTGTGATAATTTAGCATCCAGATCTTTCAGTTCCTGTTCTTTTTTCATCAAACGTTCCTGTTCCTGTTGTGCTCTTTCACGAGTAAGGAAGGCATTATTTTCCATTTTACGATAGAACTCCTGCACTTCGGTTTGTAAGGTACGTGCCTGCTGCGTTACATTTGCACGTGAATTTTCTTCTTTTTTCAGGAGCTGTTCGTTCAGATCCTTGAAATAATTATAATTAAGCAAAAGCGAATCGACATTCACATAAGCGATAGGGAGCAGACTGGTAGTATCACCATCTCCGGATGCAAATGTTTTTGTTACTGTCGATTCTTTCTTGTCGGAAAATTGCATTATGAACAATATCACGACAGCCACCGCGAGCACACCATTAATTACGTAGTTAATGTTCTTCATAAAGTGTAAATTAAATCCTTATTTTATTCTTCTGTTTCTTTTACTCTATCATATAGATTCCTTTGCCTGGCCTGTTCCCGGTCTTGCGTCTTGGCACAATGTATACCTTTTTTACCTAGTGCTCTGTTACCTCCCACATGCGTATTCGGGAACCTTCCCCCTTTCTTGAATATCACTTTTATAGCAAGTAACACAACACAAATAACAAGAATTATGACCGTAAGCAATATCGTTGTAAGCATTTTCTCTATATTTGTGGACGCAAATATAAGAGTTTAAGTGATTATAAAGTATCTTTTTGGTATTTAATTCTACTTTTTTTCATACATAACTCAGAAAACGATCACATTATTAACTATAGAGTAACATCTGTAATATATTGTAACATTATGAAGATTACTGACTTAAAGCCTGAAATCGTTTGGAAGTTCTTCCATCAGGTAACACAAGTGCCCCGCCCTTCAAAGAAGGAAGGCAAAATGATCCAGTATCTGGAATCGTTCGCTAAAGAGTATAAAATCGTCCTGAAAAAAGATACAGCCGGAAATATCCTGATGTCGAAACCGGCAACGCCCGGATATGAAAACCTGCCGGTCGTTATCCTGCAGTCTCATATGGATATGGTTTGTGAAAAAAACAACGGAACAGTCCACGACTTCGACAACGATCCGATCGAAACAATCGTCGACGGTGACTGGCTGCGTGCCAACGGAACGACACTGGGTGCCGACAACGGCATCGGTGTAGCTGCCGAACTCGCCATCCTGGCTTCCGACGATATCGAGCACGGACCGATAGAATGCCTGTTCACTGTTGACGAAGAAACAGGTCTGACCGGAGCAAAAGCACTTGAAAAAGGATTCATGACCGGCGATATCCTGCTGAACCTGGATAGCGAAGACGAAGGGGAAATTTTCATGGGTTGTGCCGGAGGAAAAGACACACAGGCTGTGTTCCATTGCGAACAACGTGCAACCAATCCTAATATGTTATATTTCAAAATCAATATTAAAGGATTGAACGGCGGACATTCCGGAGGTGAGATTCATAAAGGATTGGGTAACGCCAATAAGGTATTGGTTCGCTTCTTATATTTACTGAACAATGAAGCGGATTTCACCCTATGTTCTATCGAAGGAGGAAATTTACGCAATGCCATTGCCCGCGAAGCACACGCAGTGATCGGTCTGTATCCGGAAGATAAAGAACAGGTTCGCGTCCTGCTCAACAACTATACTGCCGATATAGAAAATGAACTGAAACATGTCGATCCGAACGTGCAGATTACCATGGAATCGACTGACCGTCCGGAATTCTGCATAAGCAATTTCGATATGGAAAAGGTTATCTGGGCATTACATGCCTGTCCTCATGGCGTGATCGGTATGAGTCATGACATCGAAGGCCTGGTAGAGACTTCCACCAACCTGGCTTCCGTAAAAATCAAACAGGATGCGGAATCAGAAATGTTCATCATCACAGTAGGAACCAGCCAACGCAGTTCCATCGAGTCATGTAAGAATATGATCGCCAACCAGGTGGCTTCCGTATTCAAACTGGCCGGCGCTGTCGTTACTCATGGCGACGGTTATCCGGGATGGGCTCCGAATCCGGATTCTAAAATCCTGAAAGTAGCACAAGATACTTATAAACGTTTATTTAATAAGGATGCCAAAATCATGGCTATCCATGCCGGACTGGAATGTGGTTTATTCCTCGAAAAATATCCTAATCTGGATATGATTTCTTTCGGACCGACATTAAGAGACGTTCACTCACCGAACGAACGGATCGAAATTAAAACCGTCGGTTTGTGGTGGGCACATCTTTTGGAATTATTAAAAAGCGTACCGGCAAAATAAATTTTAATATTCTACGTTATAGAAAGAGGATTAACACTTTAATCGTGTTTTTCCTCTTTTTTTATGTTAAGGCCTGAAAACATTCTTTATAAATCGTTTGTTTATAAAGAAACAAGAACACAAAGGCATACATTTTAACATTTAGGAAAAATGAAAAAAATTACAGCGCCGTTGCTGATCATATGTACTCTTTTACTCAACCTGTTGGCTGGATGCGACGGGCTGGACGAAAATTATTCGACCAATCCGAATCACCGGTTGAGTTTTTCGACAGATACCTTATCTTTTGATACAGTCTTTACAACGATCGGTTCCGTTACAAAACAATTCATGGTTTACAACAGAAACAACGAACCACTGAATATAGAAAGAATAATACAAGCCTCACCTGCTAGCAGCGGATTCCGTATCAACGTGGACGGACGCAAAGGGGACAATTTTGACAATGTTAGGATTGCTGCCAAGGACAGTATGTATATATTTGTAGAAGTAACTGTCAACCCTACCGGCAAAGATCAACCGTTATTAATTCAGGATTCCATACGATTCAATTACAATAGTGTGACGCAAACAGTGCTATTGGAAGCATGCGGACAGGATGTTAAACTGATCAAAGGTGGCCAGACATTGAGTGAAGATACCCAACTGACAGCAGAACGCCCGTATCTGATATACGATAGTTTGATGATCGATAAAGGCGTAACCGTAAATATAGAAGAAGGAACAATCTTTTATATGCACGACAAGGCCAAAATCATAGTCGACGGCACAGTTATCGCCAACGGCACAATAGAGAAACCGATCATCTTCCGTGGCGACCGTCTTGATTTCATTCTGGACGACCAACTTCCATACGACCGCACACCAGGACAATGGGGAGGCATCATTTTCAAAAAAGAAAGTTTTGACAATGTATTTAATAATGTAATAGTACGAAACGGAAACAACGGCATTACGTGTGAAGCCTCAGATCCCGAAAAGTCCAAATTAAAGATCAATAATTCGCAGGTCACCAATATGGACGGAAATGTTTTGACGGCTGTCAACAGCAATATAGAAGCTACGAACTGCGAGTTTACGAATGCCACAGTAGACGTCGTGCTGTTAAATGGCGGCAAATATAGTTTTACTCACTGCACGCTGGCTAACTATATATCTGCCAAAAGCAGGCATTCCACTGTTCAGGAAGGAGAACCGAGTTTTACTTTGCGATTAATAGACAATGCTGTCGATAATAAAATAGGTCCGTATGATCTATTGCAGGCCAATTTCGATAATTGTATCATCGATGGTAGTCTGGGAGCCGGTAAAGAAATTGAAATTTCATCAGGAACCAAGACTACTTTATTAAGAAATAACAATCTGAAATATCATTTCAACCATTGCGTGGTTATGATGGACCAAAACGATAGTGAAAATTTTACCGACGTCATTTTTATTAAAGGAAAAGACGACAGTAAAATGGAATACAGAATGACCGGCGGAAAAACGAACAAATTCATGTATGACTTCCGCCCCGGTAAGGATACATCTCCGGGTGTCGGTAAAGCAGACTTATTCATTTCACAAAAATATCCGATTGACCGGAACGGCGTCAACCGGTTAACGAACAACGGCCCGGATATCGGAGCTTACGAGTTTGTACCTCTGGAAGAAGATGAAAAATAAAAACAAGTATATATGACCAGAACCTTAACTATACTCATTTACGTTCTAGCCTTTCTCACCCTTCCGGCAAATGCCCAATCCGGGTTCAGAGTCATGAGTTACAACGTAGAGAACCTCTTCGACACAGAAGACAATCCGGACAAGAACGACAACGACTTCCTCCCGTCGGGCAACCATCACTGGACACGCGGACGGTATTATCATAAACTCCAGCAGGTAGCGAAAGTGATCAGTGCCGCAGGTGAATGGGATACACCCGCCTTAATCGCTCTCTGTGAAGTGGAAAATGATTCCGTCCTGACCCATTTGCTCTACCGGACACCATTAAAACTGCAACAATACCGATATTGTATGACACATGGTTCAGATATAAGAGGTATAAATTCTGCTCTTCTCTACCAACGGGACCGGTTCGGCTACATCGGTCACAAAGAACATCCGGTTATCTTTACGCACAAAAAACATAAACAAACCCGTAATATTCTCCATGTATGGGGAAAGGTCATCACTTCCGACACTTTAGATGTATTCGTCTGCCATCTCCCGTCACGCTACGGAGGTGAAAAAGAGAGCGAAGCAGACCGCTTCGACGCTGCCCGAACAGTACGTGAGCTTTGCGACTCCTTACTGAGAATTCGCACAAATCCTCAAATCCTGATCATGGGTGACTTCAACGATACACCGGAAAATACCAGTATCACACAAATACTGGCTGCCGAAAAAATCACCACAAGAACGGAGGCGAACAAACTTTATAACCTTTTCGCCGATCCCCACGTCCTGAATCATCCGGGAACACACAAATACCAGGGTGAATGGAATCAGCTCGACCATATCATTGTTTCCGGAAATCTGCTTGATAAAAATTCCACCATGCATGTTGCCCCCGGAAGCAACCGGATATTCATACCACCTTTCCTGCTTACCGAAGATAAGACCTGGCATGGCAAACGTCCTTTCCGAACCTATTATGGCTTTAAATATGAAGGCGGTTACAGCGATCATTTACCGATCATTACCGACTTTTTACTATCTTTGCCTGATAAAGATTTGAATTAAAACAAACATGCAGAAACATCATATACTGGCTGGATTTCTTTTCTTCGCCGGAATTACAAGCATTACAGCCGAAGCGCAGCAACTTCGCAAACCGATGGATCATCCGGTCTTGCTTAGCGGCAATTTCGGAGAACTAAGAAGCAATCATTTTCACTCAGGAATAGATTTCAAAACACAAGGAGTGGAAGGAAAACCGATACATTCCGTGCAAGACGGTTATGTTTCGCGCATATCAGTCAGTCCGTGGGGATACGGTAACGGCTTATATATCACACACCCGGACGGTACAACGACTGTTTACGGACATCTACAGAAATTCTCCCCGAAGATCGCAGCCTATGTTAAAAATAAACAGTATGAATCAGAGAGTTTCAATGTAAACCTGGCACTCACTCCCGATGAATTGCCGGTCAAGGAAGGCGAACTGGTCGCTTTAAGTGGAAATACCGGCAGCTCCGGCGGTCCTCACCTCCATTTCGAAGTGCGCGACACGGAAACAGAGGAGCCGATGGACCCGATCGAGTATTATAAAGAGCTGATACAGGACACCAAACCTCCCCGGATACAAGGTATTATAATCTGTCCTGTAGAAGGAAAAGGCGTAGTAAACGGTAGCCGCCGGAAACTGGAACTAAAGCCCGTCACCGCCAAGAACGGCAAACAAACATTGACAGGAAAGATCGAGGCATGGGGAGAGATAGGACTGGCGGTAAAAGGTTACGACTATATGGATAATACCTCCAATATCTACGGTGTTAAAGAAATCACGCTGACAGCAGACAGCCAGGTCATCTATCATAGCAACCTGGACCGTTTTGCTTTCGATGAAACCCGATATCTGAACAGTTTCACAGATTTTGAGGAATGGAAAGAGCATCGCTCTTTCTATATGAAAAGCTTTGTCGATCCGGGTAACCGCCTGCGGTTCATCGAAAGTATTAACCGCGGTATCCTGACGGTCGATGAACCCCGTACGTATCATTTAACCTACCGTCTGGCAGATGCATTCGGCAACACCACCCAGCTAACCCTCCGGATTGAAGGGAAAGAGCAGCCTATACCGGAAATCGACACGGATAATACCGAACTTTTCCATTGGTGGAGTGACAACCGTTTCGGAGCCAAAGGAATCCGCCTGACAATCCCGAAAGGAAATCTCTATGACGACCTGCATTTCCGCTATTCGGTAAAAGAAGACAGCACAGCATTGGGAGCCGTACATACATTACATAATAAACCGGTCGCCTTACACAAATCAGCCAAACTCTCCCTACGCCTGCAGACTGATACACTGGAAAACAAACAACAATACGGAATTATCCGCCTGCAAAACGGACGCAGGTCATGGACCGGAGGTGTTTACCGCAATGGCTGGATCGATGCAGATATACGCGAAATGGGCAGCTACACGCCAGGGCAAGACATTGTACCTCCGACTATTACGCCGCTCAATCCCGCCACATGGGTCAGCAAGCAAGCCATTTCATTCAGGTTGTCGGACAATCTGAGCGGTGTACAAACATACCGGGGAGAAATCGACGGACAATTCGTCTTATTCGAGATGAACAGCCAATCCGTTATCACTTATCACTTCGATAAAGAGCGGCTGTCGAGAGGGAAACACACATTGGAACTGGTCGTAACAGATGCCTGTGGAAATCAAACCTCTTATACTTATCCGTTTACATGGTAAGAAATAACTTGTCTTTTTTCTTGAAAATAAGGATGCAAGCCATTGTTTACAACAATTAATTTGTATCTTTGTTTTCTCATAAATTAAGAAATAACACATATATAAATGCAAGATATTTGGGTATGGAAAACAACGAACTGTTAGAAATGGTAAGAAGTAAAGCTCAAAGCTGGCTTACCAAAAGTTATGATGCCGAAACAAAAGCAAAAGTACAGGAATTACTGGACAATGAAGATCCGACAGAACTGATCGAATCATTCTACAAAGACCTTGAATTTGGTACAGGAGGTTTAAGAGGTATCATGGGTGTAGGAACCAACCGTATGAATATTTATACAGTCGGTGCCGCTACACAAGGTTTGTCAAATTATCTGAAAAAAGAATTTGCCAACCTGGATCAGATCAAAGTTGTTATCGGACATGACTGCCGTAACAACAGCCGTAAGTTTGCCGAAATATCGGCTGACATCTTCTCTGCTAATGGTATCAAAGTTTACATGTTTGAAGACCTTCGCCCGACACCGGAAATGTCTTTCGCTATCCGTAAACTGGGATGTCAGAGCGGTATCATCCTGACAGCATCCCATAACCCGAAAGAATATAACGGCTACAAAGCCTATTGGGACGACGGTGCACAAATGATCGCTCCGCACGACCGTAACACGATTGCTGAAGTAAATAAGATCCGCAACGCCAGCGATATCAAATTCAAAGGAAATAAAGAGCTGATCGAAATCATCGGTTCGGAAATCGACAACCTGTACATCGACGCTTTGACAACTATTTCCCTTTCTCCGGAAGCGATCAAACGTCATCACGACATGAAGATCGTTTATACTCCGATCCACGGTACCGGGGTAAAGATCATTCCGGCTACATTGAAAGCATTCGGATTTACCAATGTCATCCATGTTCCCGAACAGGATGTGGTAAGCGGTGATTTTCCTACGGTAATCTCTCCAAATCCGGAAGAACCGGCTGCATTGGCCATGGCTGTTGAAAAAGCAAAAGAAACAGATGCCGACCTGGTACTGGCTTCCGACCCGGATGCTGACCGCGTAGGTGCTGCCGTAAAGAACAACGACGGTGAATGGGTTTTACTGAATGGTAACCAGACTGCATTGATGTTCGTTTATTACCTGATCACCCGTTGGAAAGAACTGGGTAAGATCAACGGTAAGGAATATATCGTAAAAACAATCGTTACCACAGAGCTGATCCGTACGATCGCCGAACGTAACGGCGTCGAACTATACGACGTTTACACAGGCTTCAAATGGATTGCCGACGTAATGAAGAAAAACGAAGGAAAGAAAAACTATATCGGTGGCGGTGAAGAAAGCTACGGATTCCTTTGCGAAGACTTCGTTCGCGATAAAGATGCTGTTTCTGCATGTGCTATTCTGGCAGAAATCGCTGCATGGGCGAAAGACCAGAATATCACCATGTATCAGTTGTTACAGAATATTTATGTACAATACGGTTTCTCTAAAGAAAAAGGTATCTCTGTCGTGAAGAAAGGCAAAAGCGGTGCTGAAGAGATCGAAGCCATGATGAAGAACTTCCGCGAAAATCCGTTACAGGAAATCGCAGGTTCAAAAGTATCTTTGTTCTATGACTATGCATCTCTGAAAGGTTACAGCTATAGCGATAACGAGACAATCACTTTGGATATGCCGACAACATCCAACGTGCTGCAATATTTCACTGAAGACAATACGAAAGTATCTATCCGTCCTTCAGGTACAGAGCCGAAGATCAAATTCTACTGCGAAGTTCATTCCAAAGTAAACAGCCTGGAAGATCTGCCGGAAGCAGAAAAAGCTGCCGAAGAAAAGATCAACCAGATCAAAGCTTCTCTGGGAATCTGATCGGATAACCGGATCAAGATAAAAAACAGGGCAGGAAGTTCGACTTCCTGCCCTGTTTTTGTTTCCTTCGGATTTCTGTGGCAACAATAGGTTATTCAGTTTTTTTACCGGAGAATTGTTGTTCTTGTCTGAAAGCTTCTCTCAGTTCCTTTGGTGCCATTCCTGAATGTTTCTTCACATATTTCCCGAAAAAGGAGATATCCGGAAAATTCAACTCTATTGAAATAATCTTAATAGTTTTTGGAGTATGTTTCATCAAATACTCGATATCCTTCAGTACATACTTGTCTATCAGTTTAGAAGCCGTTTGCTCACTTACTTTTTTGCATACAGAAGAAAGATATTTAGGTGTGACATTCAATCTGTCAGCATAGAAAGACACATTCCTGCTTTTAGGATAGGAAGAACTCAATAAATCTATAAAATTCTTGAAAAGATATTCTCCTGAACTGAAAGGGCGTGGAATGGTTTGTATTACCCTATTTATAACATTCTGCATATCATAGATAAAAGCCAACATCAAAGCGTCTATTATCTTTTCCTGAGTGCCGGAAGGGAGATGAACCTTAGAACACAAAAGATCGTAATACTGACAGAAAGTTGCCACTTCTTGAGGCAAGAGCGTAGATAATGAATTCTTTTCAAAAAATATTTTAATGTCCCATGTGTTATCAGCCATTGGTAAAATCTTCTGTATATATTTAGGAGACATGCCAACGCAATGGCATTTGAAGTCAACACTCAACAAGCAATTTTCCAGTAAATTATTCGGTGAACAAATAAATATGTCATTTTTATAAGCAACATAGAGATCACCGTTAATATACAACGATGCTTTTCCTTGCAGACACAGAACAATTACATAGATTTCCATTTGGACTGATTCCGGCATATTGATATCACTGAGTTTGTCTAAAAAAGCCAAGTTTCCATTGTTGTATATCTTGATATCCCGTATGTCAGGTGTGTCTAAATTCGCTTTTGGGGCATTCATATGACTTTCTGTTTTATCTTTTGTTTTTGTAGCAAATTAATGAGATATTTAGTACAAAGCAGTAGTCAGAAGGAAGAAAAAAACAGTCCATATTTCCTATTTTACTATTTTGTTCCCAAATAAACCATTTTTGAAGCCATAGCCCTATGTCTTCGAATATAAAAACGCCCTTCTTTTGCACTCAAAATTTGAAATATAAACATTACAGGAAAATGAAGAAAATTTATTTGACGGCATCATTGTTTTCTGTCATTGTTTTGGCATCCGGCCAAAACAATGAAAAACAAGTAATAGAAAAGGAATCTGTAAAGGTTAAGGTTATGCAAGTGACTGCCAGTCAGGACGCATATTATAAGCATTTTTCGGGAACAGTGGAAGAAGAGAATGGAACTGCTCTCAGCTTCTCTGTCATGGGGACAGTAAAGACAACCCATATTTCTCTAGGACAACATGTTACCAAAGGAGCATTGATAGCTACGCTAGATCCCGTTTCCATGCAAAGTAGTTACAATGCAGCAAAAGCCGCTCTGGAGCAAGCCGAAGATGCCTACCGGAGAATGAAAGAGTTACACGACAAAGGGAGTCTGCCGGAGATACAGTGGGTGGAAGTACAAAGCAAATTACAACAGGCCCGTTCCATGGAAGAAATTGCAGGAAAGAACTTGAAGGATTGCAAACTGTATGCCCCTTTCAGTGGTGTGATAGCTGAAAAATCGATTGAAATAGGACAGAATGTGACTCCGAATATACCCATTGCCAAACTAGTCACTGCCAATCTGTTAAAAGTGAAGATTGCAGTACCTGAAACCGAGATAGCTGAAATTTCACTTGCACAAAAAGCTAAAATAGCAGTGTCGGCCTTAGGAAACAGAAGCTTTTCAGGGGTGGTTACGGAGAAAGGCATTGTTGCCAACCCGCTCTCACGTTCCTACGAAGTAAAGATACGTGTGGAAAACGCTGGAGTTGAATTGATGCCGGGTATGGTTACGGAAGTCACTTTGGAAAAGAAGGATACTTCCGTTCCAGAACAGTATATAATTCCTGCCAGTATTGTACAGCTTGATGAAAATAACCGCTCTTTTGTCTGGATTGAGAAGGAGGGAAAAGCCAGCAAATGTGTAATTGATTGCGGTGATTTCACGCCAAACGGTGTTACGGTTGTTTCCGGACTGAAAAACGGAGACCAGATTATCGTCGAAGGTCAGCAGAAGATATGTGAAGGAACTGCTCTTGTCTTTTAGAATAGAAAAGTATTTTTTTAATAGGATATACAATAATGAATACCAAAAATAAGAAACGTAATGCGGTAGAATGGGCGATGCATTACCATAAAATCGTCATCCTGCTAGTGTGCTGTCTCGTTGCCTTTGGCATATACAGCTTACCGGAGATGCGCAAGAATGAATTCCCAGACTCCACTATCCGGCAAGGCATCGTCGTGGCAGTCGTTCCCGGCAATACGGCTCAAGAGATGCTTGAGCAGGTGGCCAAACCATTGGAAGAATATATATTTACTTACAAGGAGGTGAGAAAAGAAAGGACTTTCTCGAAGAGCCGCGATGGTATTGTGTACATACAAGTACAACTCAACGATGAGGTGAACAACAAGGATGAATTTTGGAGTAAGTTCCGTCATGGTGTATCCGATTTCAAAGGACAGCTTCCTTCCAATGTATTAGCTTTGCAGGTGATAGACGATTTTGGCGATACATCATCCCTGCTTATCACCATGGAGAGCGAAGATAAAACCTACCGCGAACTCGATAATTACATGGACGATCTAAAAGGCCGTCTACGCCAGATTTCTACGATAGGACGCATGAGTACGAGCGGGATGCAGCGGGAACAGATATCCGTTTATGTAGACAATGGTCGCCTTTCCAAATACGGTCTGAATGAACAGACACTGGCTCTATCATTGATGCGAAAGGGATTCACTACCACGGGCGGACGTGTCAAGACCGACGAGTACGTGTATCCAATTTATGTAGACAAGTCGCTCAATACGGTTTATGACGTGCAGCAACAAATTGTCTACTCCGATGCACAAGGTAACAACATTCGTCTGAAAGATATAGCCCGTGTGGTGAAAGAATATCCTGTTACCGACAGCTATATCACCAACAACGGACGCAAATGCCTCCTGCTTTCTGTAGAAATGAAAAAAAAGCAGAACGTTGTGCAAATGGGAGAACACATCAACAAAGTGCTGGAAGAGTTCCAAAAGGAACTGCCGGAAGATGTGGGTATCTTTCGTATAACTGACCAAAGCCAGGTGGTAAGTGACAGTGTGGACAATTTCCTACACGAACTGGTTATTGCCGTGATCGCAGTCATTATTGTAGTGATGTTACTTCTACCCTTGCGGGTGGCATTAGTAGCTGCTTCCACTATTCCCGTCACGATATTTATTTCACTGGGACTGTTCCACGCCTTAGGTATCGAATTGAACACGGTGACATTGGCCGCCCTTATTGTAACATTAGGTATGATTGTAGATGATTCCATCGTCATACTCGACAGTTATATGGAACAATTAAGCAGGGGGATATCGCGCTGGCATGCTTCCATTAACAGTACATTATACTTCTTTAAGTCGATTCTCTCGGCTACATTAGCCATCAGCATTACGTTCTTCCCGTTTCTAATCACGACAACAGGGATGGTCAATGAGTTTTTGCAAAACTTTCCATGGGCAATAACTATTATCCTTACCATCTCACTTATAATGGCTACTTTACTAGTGCCCTTCCTGCAGTTCTACTTTATACGTAAACCGATAGAGAAAAAAGAAGGGAACAAAAAGAAGCATTTTTCTTTCCTCCGTTTAATGCAGGGCGGTTACAACCGCGTGCTCGATCGGTGCTTTGCTCATCCAAAGATAACCGTTAGCATCGGTGTACTCGCAGTCTTTGCGGGGATTGTATTGATGGGAAAGTTACCAGAGCAGCTGTTGCCCTATGCCGACCGTAACCAGTTTGCCGTTGAAATATCTCTTCCTACGGGTACCGACCTGACGCAGACAAGCCAGGTAGCCGATAGCTTGGAGCATATTCTCCGGAAAGACCCCCGTGTGGTCAGTGTGGCCTCTTTCAAAGGATGTGCTTCCCCCCGTTTTCAGGATACCTATGCGCCGCAGATAGCAGGGACAAACTTTGCCCAGTTCATAGTGAATACAAATGGTATAAAAGAGACAGTGGAGATACTTGATGAATACGCTCCCCAATATAATAACTATTTTCCCAATGCTCGTATCCGCTTCAAGCAACTAAGCTACATCGAAGCAGTCTATCCCATAGAGGTGCGGCTTGCCGGAAACAAACTGGAGGATTTGACACAAGATGCTGAAAAGATAGAGGCTTTACTGAAAAAAATGCCGGAACTGACATTGGTGCAAACGGATTTGAATGAGCCGCTGGCTTCTTCAAAAGTCGTGTTGCGTGAGGATGAGTCCACCCGTTTAGGCATCAGCAATCTGACAGTAGAGGCGACACTTGCGATGCGTTACAGCAGTGGTATCCCTGTAGCCAATATTTGGGAAGGAGATTATAAAATGCCCATCGTGTTGAAAAGTAACAAGGCAGACAGAGCCTCACTCGTCGACCTGAAAAATGAACTTATCCCTGTAGCCGGTGGATTGACTAATGTACCGTTGCGTCAGGTAGCCGATGTGGTTCCTACATGGAAAAATGGACAGATTGTACGTCGGAATGGAGTTTATACGGTTACTGTGCAAGGAGAACTGCAACGCGGAGAAAATGGTATGGTAGTTACGGCTCTTGTACAGGAAAAATTGAAAGATGTTCAGCTTTCTCCCGGTGTGACACTTTCCTATGGCGGAGTCCAGGAAGACAGTGAAGAAAAGTTACCTCCCGTTATAATCGGTTTAGCCATGTCAGCCACCATCATCTTCTTTATTCTCCTGTTCCATTTCCACAAGGTGAGCATTACAGCCCTGATTTTTTTCAGTATACCACTATGCATATTCGGTACAGCTGTAGGGATTTGGATACAAGGAGTTAATTTCAGTATTACTTGCGTGATGGGTATTGTCGGCCTGATGGGTATCATTGTACGTAACGGTATTATCATGATAGACTATGCAGAGGAACTGCGGACTAAGGAACATTTGTCGGTTACCGATGCCATTTATCATTCGGCCCGCCGACGCATGGGACCCATCTTCCTGACATCTGCTGCTGCCTCAATGGGTGTTGTCCCGATGATTCTTGGGAAAACCGGGTTATGGATGCCAATGGGTACAGTGATCTGTTACGGTACGCTCATCACGATGTTGTTCATACTGACTGTATTACCGGCCGCTTACCTGCTCATATTCCGTGGTACATCGAAGAAGCGCAGTAAGGCTGCTTTATTGGAACTGGAATAAAAACAGGGAATTATAAATCATTCGTATTTTTAAGACATATTCTTATGAAACTTCATATCAGACAGATTTTATTTATTGGGTTGGGTCTTCTGGCATACACAAGTATGTCAGCCCAACATACCTATACATTGGACGAGTGTATTGATAAAGCACTCAAAAACAACGTACGTATCAAAAATGCCGACAATGACCTTTCTGCCGCCAAGCATGGCAGCAAAGAAGCATTTACCAAATACTTCCCCTCGGTTAGTGCCACAGGGGGAGGATTTATGGCGAACAAAGGGCTGATACAAATGGAGATGGTACCAGGAACAGAAATGTCCATGTTGAAGAACGGTATTGTGGGAGGTGTTTCCGCCTCGATGCCTCTTTTCACAGGAGGACAGATAGTCAATGCCAACAAACTTTCCAAAATAAATATAGAAGTCAATCGGTTACAACGTGGTCTATCGGCAAATGCAGTACAACTCACCACGGAACAATACTTCTGGCAGATTGTCATGCTGAAGGAGATGCTAAAGACTCTTTCCTCGGTGGAAGAACAATTGGAGAGTATTCGCAAAGATGTGGAGGCATCCGTCAGTGCAGGTGTAACCAACCGGAATGAACTTCTGCAAGTACAGCTTCGCAAGAACGAGACACGCAGCAGCCGCATTTCAGTAGAGAATGCTCTCTCTGTATCACGTAACCTCCTGGCACAATACATCGGATGCACGTCCGACGGCATTGACGTCGCTTTTAGCTTTGACGAGACATTACCTTCTCATCCTGACGAACTATACCGCACTCCGGAAACCTCCCTTCAGCTAACTCACGAATACAGCCTGCTTCAACAAAATGTAAAAGCAAGTCACTTACAATACAAAATGTCCGTGGGTAAAAACCTGCCGTCCGTCGCTATAGGAGGAGGCTATATGTATGACAACCTAATGGACAAGGATCATCCGTTCTGGGTGGGATTTGCTACAGTCAGTGTACCTCTTTCCGGTTGGTGGGGAGGTTCACACGCCATGAAAAAGCAGAAGTTACAGATACGTAATGCCGAAAATCAGTTTACCGATCAGAGCCAACTCTTGATTATTCGCATGAATAATACATGGAATGATTTGACTGATGCCTACAAACAAGTAGAGATAGCTATAGAGAGCATTGGACAAGCGACGGAGAACCTCCGCCTCCAGAGCGACTACTATCATGCCGGAATTTGTACAATGAGTGATCTGCTGGAAGCACAGACCCTTTACCAGCAAAGCCGTGACAAATATGTGGAATCTTATGCCCAGTATGAAGTGAAAAAGCGAGAATACTTGCAGGCTACAGGTCGATAAATTTTAATTATCAAGGCGTCCAGTGTTATATCCTCGTTTTGGTTTGTTATATAGTAACTGCTACAGACAATACTAAATATAACCCAAACGAGGAGGTAAACTGATATCCAAAAAGAACAAATCAAAGATTATCCTTACCGAAGCAAAGAGGTAATAGAGATGCCGCACTCGGTGCCACTACCACTTCCTTCGTCCCACAAAGCAATACCTTCACCGGTCTGTTATAACGTTGTTCCGTCTCCAGCAAAACCTGGCGACAAGCACCGCAGGGAGAAATACTTTCTACCTGTTTGCCACCTGTAGACGCTGCGATAGCCAAAGCAACCACAGGTACGTCCGGATACTGATGTCCGGCATGAAACAAGGTTACCCTTTCCGCACACAGACCGGAAGGATAAGCCGCATTTTCCTGATTACTGCCCGTCACAATCGTCCCATCGGCCAACAACGCAGCCGCACCGACATGAAATTTCGAATAAGGTGCATACGATTGTCCGGTTGCTTTCAGGGCAGCATTCACTAAAGGTAATTCCTCATCCGGGACTTCGTTCAGCGAATATACTGTTATTGGGGTTTCCAGTTTGATTTCTTTCATAAGCTCAATGATTAGACAAACAAAGATAGTAAATTTGTATCTTTGTCCGATAAAATACGAATAATTCCAATCAGTATATGCAAATACCTCTGCTCACACCTCAAAAAGACCCGATGGGTGCGGCTATCGCCGATTATTTCGCTAACGGTAAAGCCAGTAAACTGCGCGTTTTCTCTTCCATGTTCGACGAAGATGAGATTCCGGTAAAACAGTTGTTCCGTAACTTCGCAGAAATGCCCGCACTCGAACAGGAAGCCCTCCGGATAAGTTGCGGTAACATTCTCGATGTCGGAGCCGGAAGCGGTTGCCATTCGCTGGCATTACAGGAAATGGGCAAGACAGTCAAAGCGATCGATATATCTCCATTATCAGTTGAAACGATGCAACAAAGAGGAGTAAAAGAGGTTAGTCTGGAAAATTTCTTTAGCGAACAGTTCCACGGTTCCTTCGATACGATCCTGATGCTGATGAACGGTTCGGGAATCGTTGGAAAGATCAGTAATCTTCCGGTTTTCTTCGATGCATTAAAGCGCCTGCTTGCTCCGGGAGGCTACGTGTTAATGGATTCCTCCGACCTGCGTTACCTCTTTGAAGACGAAGACGGTAATCTCGATATAGATATGGAAGACGACTATTACGGTGAAGTAGATTTTCGTATGCAATATAAGAATATAAAAGGCGACCGCTTCGACTGGTTATATCTGGATTTTCAAACGCTCTGCCTGCATGCTGCCAACAACGGGTTCAAAGCGGAAAAGATACAGGAAGGTGAGCATTATGATTATCTGGCTAAAATTAGCTGTATATAAACCTGCTTTTTATAGATTATTTAGAAGAATAATATATCCAGCTTCATTATCTTTGCGAAAATAAATACTTTAGAGAGCTCTTTTATGAAACTAACGATACGTATTTTTTGCCTTTTATTTTTCATTGCGACATTTGCGGAAGCAGCAACCCAGAGGAAAATACCTTCCTACGAAAAATATATAAAGACATACAGCACTCTGGCTGTGGAACAACAAAGGCAACACCGGATTCCAGCCAGTATCACACTCGCACAGGGATTACTTGAATCCGGAGCCGGACAAAGCGATCTGGCACGCCGTTCAAACAACCACTTCGGTATCAAATGCCATTCAGACTGGCGTGGCGGACGCGTATATCATGATGATGATTTACGCGGTGAATGTTTCCGGAAGTACAAACGGGTGGAAGATTCGTATGAAGACCATTCCAAATTCCTGAAACGCTCACGCTACGAATCGCTGTTCCGTCTAAAGATCACCGATTATAAAGGATGGGCGAGAGGCCTGCAGAAATGCGGTTACGCAACCGACCGTGCCTATGCCAATAAACTGATCAAAGTGATCGAGGATTACGAACTTTATCGTTACGATTCCGGGAAAATACAGAAAACGACACATCAGGAAAAGAAGAAACAAAAATATCCGTCGGTCAACTACACGATATACAGAACTTTCGGACTGTTGTATGTCTATGCAAAAGAGAACGACAGTTTCGACCAGATCGCACGCAATCTGGACTTCAGCGTCAGAGAACTGAAAAAATACAATGAGGTGCCGGAAGACTTCCCATTGCAGAAAGGCGATATCGTCTATCTGGAAAAGAAGAAGAAAAAGGCAGACAAGCCTAATTACGACCATGTTGTACAGATCGGAGAGTCCATGCACAGCATTGCACAGAAATACGGAATACAGATTAAGAGCCTGTATAAGATGAATAAAAAAGACAAAGATTACATTCCTGAAGAAGGAGATGTGCTTAAACTTAGATAAGTAACATAAAAAAATAGTATCTTTGCAGCCAAATATGTAAAAACAATGAGTGACCAACGTTACAACCTGCGCGGTGTATCCGCTTCAAAAGAAGATGTTCACAATGCGATAAAGAACATCGATAAGGGAATATTCCCTAAAGCATTTTGTAAGATCATCCCCGATATATTAGGCGGTGATCCTGAATATTGCAACATTATGCACGCTGACGGAGCCGGAACGAAATCATCCCTGGCTTACATGTACTGGAAAGAAACCGGAGATCTGTCTGTGTGGAAAGGTATAGCTCAGGATGCACTGATCATGAACATCGACGACTTGCTGTGTGTAGGCGCAGTAGACAATATACTCGTTTCTTCCACTATCGGACGCAATAAACTGCTGATCCCCGGCGAAGTCATCTCCGCCATTATTAACGGAACGGACGAACTGCTGGCCGAACTGCGTGAAATGGGCGTAGGCTGTTATGCAACCGGAGGCGAGACTGCCGATGTGGGCGATCTGGTTCGTACCATCATTGTGGACAGTACCGTTACCTGCCGCATGAAACGGTCGGATGTGGTTGACAACAGTAATATACAGGGTGGAGACGTAATTGTCGGCATGGCTTCTTACGGACAATCTACCTACGAAAAAGAATATAACGGCGGAACCGGCAGCAATGGCCTGACCTCTGCCCGTCACGACGTATTCGCCAAATATCTGGCAAGCAAATATCCGGAAAGCTATGATGCAGCCGTTCCTGACGAATTGGTTTATTCAGGCGGACTGAAACTGACCGACAAGATCGAAGAACTGGGTATCGACGCCGGAAAACTGGTATTGTCTCCTACCCGCACCTATGCTCCTGTGATCAAAGTGTTGCTGGATAAACTGCGTCCGCAGATACACGGTATGGTACACTGTTCCGGCGGGGCACAGACCAAAGTGATGCATTTTGTAGAAAACAAACGTGTAACAAAGAACAACCTGTTCCCTGTCCCTCCCCTTTTCCGCATTATTCAGGAACAGAGCGGAACGGACTGGAGCGAAATGTATAAAGTGTTCAACATGGGCCACCGCATGGAAATTTACCTATCGCCCGAACATGCAGAAGAAGTGATCGGCATTGCCAAAAGCTTCAATATCGACGCACAGGTTGTAGGCTTCGTGGAAGAAGCAGATAAAAACGAATTGATCATTGAAAGCGAAAAAGGTCGCTTCGTATATTAATCTGATAAATGGCCGATAATAATTTATTAGGAAGACTAGACGGATTAGTAAGCCGTTTTGAAGAAGTCGGGACACTGATCACCGACCCGGCAGTGATTGCCGATATGAAACGGTTTGTAAAACTCAATAAAGAGTACCGCGATCTGGAGAAGATCGTGGTTACCCGCAACGAATATGTCAATACTTTAAACGGAATAAAAGAAGCACGCCAACTGCTGGAAACGGAACAGGATCCCGAAATGAGGGAAATTGCCCGTGATGAGTTGGATGCCTGCAACGCCCGTATCCCGGAACTGGAAGAAGAGATCAAGCTATTGCTTGTCCCCAGCGATCCGGAAGACGACAAGAATGCCATCGTTGAAATACGCGGCGGAACGGGAGGCGATGAGGCCGCCCTTTTTGCCGGCGATTTATATCGTATGTACATGAAGTACTGCGAAACCAAAGGTTGGAAAGTAGCTCTGTCGAGTTGCAGCGAAGGTTCGTCGGGCGGATATAAGGAAATTATCTTTACCGTCAGCGGTGAAAAAGCATACGGTACACTTAAATATGAATCGGGTGTACACCGCGTTCAGCGCGTGCCCAGCACCGAAACCCAGGGACGTGTACATACTTCAGCAGCCACCGTGGCTGTGCTCCCCGAAGCAGACGAGTTTGATGTTGAAATTAATGAAGGTGAAATTAAATGGGATACTTTCCGTTCGGGAGGTGCCGGCGGCCAGAATGTGAACAAGGTCGAATCGGGCGTACGCTTGCGTTATGTCTGGAAAAACCCGAACACCGGCGTGAGCGAAGAGATCCTGATCGAATGTACGGAGACACGCGACCAGCCGAAAAACAAGGAACGTGCACTCACCCGCCTGCGTTCTTTTATCTACGACAAAGAACATCAGAAATACCTGGACGACATTGCCAACAAACGTAAGACAATGGTTTCGTCGGGCGACCGATCCGCGAAGATCCGGACATACAACTATCCGCAAGGACGTATCACCGATCATCGTATCAACTACACTATCTATAATTTATCAGCTTTCATGGATGGCGACATACAATCCTGCATCGACCAACTGACTGTTGCCGAAAATGCAGAACGTCTGAAAGAGGCCGAACTATAACAATTTCACTATTTGACACAAGACAAGATGAACAAGCAACAATTATTCGAAAACATTAAAAAGAAACAATCTTTCCTTTGCGTTGGATTGGATACAGATATAAAAAAAATCCCGCAGCATTTACTTTCTGAAGAAGATCCTATCTTTGCTTTTAACAAGGCGATCATCGACGCTACAGCCGACTATTGCGTGGCTTACAAACCGAACCTGGCTTTCTATGAGAGTCTGGGAGTTAAAGGAATGCTCGCGTTTGAAAAGACAGTCACTTACCTGCGTGAAAATTATCCGGACCAGTTCATTATCGCCGACGCAAAACGTGGCGACATCGGTAACACATCTGAGATGTACGCTCGCTCTTTCTTCGATCATATTAAGGTAGACGCCGTTACAGTGGCCCCTTACATGGGTGAAGACAGCGTGAAACCGTTCCTGATCTATCCGGAAGCATGGGTGATCCTGCTGGCATTGACCTCCAACAAGGGTTCACAGGATTTCCAGATGACGGAAGATGCCAACGGCGAACGTCTGTTTGAAAAAGTATTGAAGAAGTCGCAGGATTGGGCTACCGACGAACAGATGATGTACGTTGTCGGTGCAACTCAGGGGAAAATGTTCCTCGATATCCGTAAACAGGCTCCCAACCACTTCCTCTTGGTACCGGGTGTAGGTGCACAAGGAGGCAGTCTGCAGGAAGTTGCCCAGTACGGAATGAACGATCAGTGCGGTTTGCTTGTTAATTCTTCACGTGCGATCATTTACGTAGACAAATCGGAGAATTTCGCATCATTTGCCCGTGAAGCAGCACAGGCAGTACAACGTGAAATGGCAGGATATCTGCATGATAAAGGAATTATTCCCTGCAAAGCATAGGCTATCCCAATAATTTTCACCATTTTTGCAAACTGCTTTGTTCTTAGTGGAGCAGTCTCAATTCAAATACAATATAACAAAATAAGTAATGGAGTTATCAGCCCAACAAATAGCGGACTTTCTTGGCGGAACCGTTGATGGCAACCCGGAAGTGAAAGTCAGCAACTTCTCAAAAATAGAAGAAGGACAACCCGGAACACTGACGTTCCTGGCAAATCCTAAGTACGAACATTATATCTATAATACAGAAGCGAGCATTGTTCTGGTAAATAACGACTTTTCTCCGGCTGAACAGATTACTGCTACTTTAGTAAAAGTAGAAAATGCCTATTCTGCTCTTGCTATGTTACTCAATCTGGTAGAACAGTCAAAACCTAAAAAGACCGGAGTTTCTTCAACCGCATTTATCGCAGCTTCTGCCACACTGGGAGATGGTTGCTTTGTCGGCAATTTTGCCTATATCGGGGATAATGTCAGACTGGGAAAGAATTGTCAGGTATATCCCAACGCATATATCGGGGATAATGTAACTATCGGAGATAACTGCATTCTTTATCCGCACACGACTATTTACAACGGATGTAAGATCGGAAGCAACTGTATCCTGCATGCCGGTTCTGTAATCGGTTCGGACGGATTCGGGTTCGCCCCCGAAGGAGAAAATTACAAGAAGATCCCGCAGCTGGGAAACGTCATACTGGAAGACAACGTAGAAGTTGGAGCCAACACGACGATCGACCGTGCCGTAATGGGTTCTACCATCATTCATAAAGGTGTGAAACTGGACAACCTGGTTCAGATCGCCCATAATGTGGAAGTTGGAGAAAATACGGTAATGGCGGCCCAGGTAGGTATAGCCGGTTCTGTTAAGATCGGCAGTCACTGTATGTTCGGCGGCCAGGTAGGTCTGGCAGGACATATCCATATTGCCGACCATGTAGTATTCGGTGCCCAGGCAGGTGTGATCAGCGACATTAAGGAAGCAAAAACCGTTTTGGGTGCTCCTGCTATCGATGCGAAAAACTTCATGCGTTCGAGTGCCATATTCAACCGTCTGCCGGATATGTACCGCACGATGGGACAGTTACAACGCGAGATCGAACAACTAAAGAAAGAAATCAATAAATAATTATATAATATGCAGAAACAAAAGACGCTAGCCAAAAGTTTCTCGATGCAAGGCAAAGGCTTGCATACCGGACTGGACATTCAGATCACGTTCAACCCGGCACCAGAAAACCACGGATACAAAATTAAACGTGTCGACCTGGAAGGAGAACCTGTTATCGATGCATTGGCAGAAAATGTGGCCAGCACACAAAGAGGTACCGTTCTATCCAAGAACGGCATTCAGATCAGCACTGTCGAACATGCTATGGCAGCTTTATATGCCTATGAGATCGACAACTGCCTGATTGAAGTGAACGCACCGGAATTCCCTATCCTGGACGGCAGCTCACGCTTCTTCTCCGAAGAAATCCAGCAAGCAGGGATCGTTGAACAAAACGCTCCGAAAGACTTCTATATAGTAAAGCATAAGATTGAAGTTAAAGACGAAGAAACCGGCTCTTCACTCATCATCCTTCCGGATGAAAAGTTCAGCGTAAACGTACTGATCTCTTTCGATTCTCCGGTATTGTCCAACCAGTTCGCTACACTGAACGACCTGAGCGAATTTCCGGAAGAAATTGCAGCTTCCCGTACATTCGTATTTGTCCGCGAAGTTGAAATGCTCCGCCAGAACAACCTGATCAAAGGCGGAGACCTGGATAACGCGATCGTTATCTACGACAAGAAGATGCCGCAGGAAACACTTGACAAACTGGCCGACGAAGTAGGTATCCCTCATAAGGATGTACACGACCTGGGATATATCAATAATAAACCTCTGGTGTTCGACAACGAACCCGCCCGCCATAAACTGATCGACGTACTCGGCGACCTGGCATTGATCGGCAAGCCTATCCGCGGACGTATCATCGCAACCCGTCCGGGACATAAGATCAACAATCAACTGGCCCGCATGATCCGCAAGGACATCAAATTAAACGAGGTACAGGCTCCGGTTTACGATCCGAACGCCGAACCGATCATGGATATCAACCGCATCCGCGAATTACTCCCGCACCGTTACCCGTTCCTGTTGGTCGATAAGATCATCGAAATCGGCGGTAACTACATTGTCGGAATAAAAAATATCACCACAAACGAACCGTTCTTTACCGGACACTTCCCGCAGGAACCTGTTACACCGGGTGTTTTGCTGGTTGAAGCAATGGCACAGACAGGCGGTTTGCTTGTTCTCAATTCAGTAGACGAACCGGAACGTTATTCCACTTACTTCATGAAGATCGACGGCGTGAAATTCCGTCAGAAAGTGGTTCCCGGAGATACATTGATCCTACGTCTGGAACTGCTGGCTCCTATCCGCCGCGGTATTTCAACGATGAAGGGGTATATCTTCGTAGGTGACAAACTGGTTTGCGAAGCTGAATTTATGGCTCAGATCATTAAAAACAAATAATAATAAAGAAGGCAATGAATCAATCCCCTTTAGCAGTCGTTCATCCCGAAGCAAAGATCGGTGAGAATGTAACGATAGATCCTTTCGCAGTGATTGAAAAGGATGTAGTAATAGGCGACAATTGTCATATATATTCACATGCAGTCATTCTCGACGGGGCACGGATAGGAAACAACTGTTCCATTTTCCCGGGAGCTGTAATTGCCGGTGTTCCACAAGACCTCAAGTTCAAAGGTGAGCAGACAACCGCAGAAGTCGGAAACAATACGACGATTCGCGAATGTGTCACGATCAACCGCGGAACTGCTTCGAAGGGAAAAACCGTTGTCGGAAACGATTGCCTGATCATGGCATATTCCCATATTGCACACGACTGTGTACTGAAAGATCATATCATCATCGGGAATGCATCCCAGATAGCCGGCGAAGTGGAGATTGACGATTTTGCTATTGTCAGCGGCGGTAGCCTGGTTCACCAGTTTACCCGCATTTCGAAACATGTGATGGTTCAAGGCGGCTCACGTATCGGTAAAGATATTCCTCCTTACACACTGATCGGCCGCGATCCGATCGTTTACTGCGGTATCAATATCGTAGGATTGCGCCGTCGCGGATTTACCAATCAACAAGTGTTCCTGATCCAGGATATCTACCGTACGTTATATACCCGCGGTTTGAACAATACGGAAGCGTTGAAAGCTATCGAGACCGAATACGAACCCAGCGAGGAAAGAGACTTGATACTCAACTTCATCAAGACTTCCGAACGTGGTATCGTCAGAGGTTCCATCGACGAGTAAACGATAAGAAATACAAACTATTTCAAAAGGCTGTCAGCTTCTTTCAGGACTGACGGCCTTTTGTATTTATTTACTTCACGTAATATGCCTCTTTTTTTAGACTGTTATATATGGGTATTGATATTTTTTACTACTTTTGAACCAACAAAAAACTAAAAAGACTATGGTATTCAGATTCCTCATTCTATCAGATGAAGTAGATGACTTCAAACGCGAAATCAAGATTGATGCGGAAGCAACTTTCCTTGACCTGCACGATGCCATCCTGGACTCGGTTGGCTACACGAAAGATCAAATGTGCTCTTTCTTTATTTGTGACGACGATTGGAGCAAAAATACAGAAATTACATTAGTTGAAATGGACACCACTTCGGAAGTGGATAACTATATAATGGAAGAAACTCGCCTGGAAGAATTGCTTGAAGACGAGCATCAGAAACTTATGTTCGTTTTCGACTACATGACTGAACGTGCTTTCTTCATGGAACTCCGCGAAATCGAACCGGGCAAGGATCTCGACAAAGCGATCGTCAGCAAATCGATCGGCCTTCCTCCTGCTCAGACAATCGACTTCGACCAGTTCGAGACCAAGAACGGAAGCACAGAGATCGGCGAAGATTTTTACGGCGATTCAGAATACGACATCGACGAACTGGATAAAGAAGGTTTCGAAGGCTTAGCCGACGGACCGATAGATAACCCGTACGACGACGAGCGTTTTTAATAAATGAATTCCCTTGTCATATTACTCGGGCCGACAGGAGTCGGAAAAACCGAATTGAGCCTGCGTGTAGCAGAACATTTTGGTTCTCCTATTATTTCATCCGACTCCCGTCAGCTATATAAAGACCTTCCTGTCGGGACAGCTGCCCCCACTGCAGAGCTAATGGCAAGAGTCAGGCATTACATGGTCGGGACTTTAAACCTGACCGATTATTACAGTGCCAGTAACTTTGAAGAAGACGTTATCTCCCTTTTAAATACACTTCACCAGACAACACCGACAGTCGTTATGACCGGCGGGTCTATGATGTATATCGATGCCGTATGTAAAGGCATCGATGACATTCCGACTGTTACCCCGGAGATACGCGAAGCCATTTACGCTCAGTTCGAGCGTGAAGGGTTGGAAAATATTCTGCAGGAATTGCAGGAAGCAGACCCGGTGCATTATGAAGAAGTAGACCGGATGAACTACAAACGGGTCATTCATGCGGTCGAGATTTGCCGGATGACAGGAAAACCTTACTCTTCTTTCCGTACAAACAGCCGGAAAGAGCGTCCGTTCAGGATCATCAAAATAGGTTTGACACGCGATCGTGAAGAGCTATGCGACCGTATCAACCGCCGTGTCGACCAGATGATGGCAGACGGTTTATTGGAGGAAGCCCGCAAGGTTTATCCTTTCCGCCATTTGAATTCTCTCAATACAGTCGGTTACAAAGAATTATTCAAGTATTTTGACGGAGAATGGTCACTCGACCTGGCCGTTGAAAAGATCAAACGCAACTCCCGCGTCTATGCCCGCAAACAAATGACCTGGTTCAAGCGGGACGAAGAGATAGAATGGTTTCATCCGGAACAGGAAACAGAGATTATAAACTTCATAGAAACACAAGTGAAGCGATTCTGAATTAACACAGAACCAAAGTTTTTAAAATCTATCTGCCATCTGTCACATATTCTATTATCCAACTGATTATAAATTCAATAAACGTTGCAGACGACTCGTTTTATCTGCAACTGCATCTGTCACCATCTGTCACCTTGCTATCAGAATAACAAATCCCTGAACACCCATCCTTTAGCGATTGACAAACAAACAGTTAGCACCATCATCCTTATTCACTATATCTACCCTCTACATGATAGCAGAATACCCTGTACACCATAGTCGACGATTCTCTACACCTTAGACGATTACCCTGTACATCCTGGTTTTAGTAAACAAGCACCTTTATACTAATTTCAAGGTACCAGGCAGTTACTATTAAACGATGCAATGACTAATTTCACCTATATGAATCAGATTACAAAGAGAGAGTGACAGATGATGGCAGATGAATTTTGAAAACTTTGTGTTAGTTATTATAAGAAATCATATATACTCGTCCGACACCAGCAGCCTCTATAACTTCTCTATTTCCTCTACCGGTAATCCTGTACATTCAGCAATGTCGGCTGTACTTATGCCCAAACGTTTCATATTAGCTGCTGTTTGTTGTAACTTGGCCTCACCTTCTGCTTTTCCTTCAGCCAACCCTTCGATCCGGCCTTCCCATTTGGCAGTGTCGAGCACGTCGTTCTGAATCATGATTACATTCAGATGTTCATCGTATGCATGTCGCTCACTCGTAGACATCGAGTAGTATTTCAGTTTCTCGCGGGCTTCACGAAGGCCCGGCGTTGTCGTGTCCGGACGGATCGTCCCGTCTTTCAGATATTCGATCCATTCGTCCAGAGGGGTCATAGCGACTTTGTCGAACTCGTTTACACGGATCAGGATGTATTCGGGGAAGATCTCAGCCGGCAAGTGGGTGATGACGGCATCACGGTCGCGCATGTTGATTCGCAGGCGGTCACCGGTATGTACACCCGTGAAATGATTCTGCCCGTGGTAAAAATAATCCGTTCCCACACCGAGGTCGAAATAGAGGATACTGATGGAGTAGACTTTCTTCACTTTCTGATAACCTTCACCCAACGAGATATGCTCGGTGATGGCTTTGGCTACGCCGTAAAGGATGCGTTCGAGATAATGCACTTCGCGGGTATTCTGAATTTCGACGATAATGATCTCGCCTTTGCTGTTCTTCGCCTTGATGTCGACACGGTTGAACTTGTCATCGGCACTCTTCTGGTTACCTTCGCTTTCAAGGATTTCGAGGATATGAACCTCTTCGCGCAGCATGACGGTCAGGAAACCTTCGAGCACATCGAAGTTGGCCTTCTGGCGCAACAAGCGCTCGATGGCCCAATCGAAACGGATATACCGGTCCTGCAACTCTTTTCTTTCATTCTCTGCCATGACTTTCGGATCTGAATTTTTCATAATTAAGTGTTTTATGTGTTACGTAATACACAAAGATATACATAATTCATAGATAGATAGCCATTGTTCATGCAATTATTATCATACTTGATTAAACCGTTGTTTACGGTTCACTTTATTAGATACAATTGTTAAGCTTAATTCCTTATTTTCAATTAATCCCCCCATTTACATTCATTTTTATTTGCTTTTCCAAACCCTTCTCTATACATTTGCCTTTGTATTTCCGGCGAAGCGTTGCCGATCAATACATTTTATCGATAACGAGAAGCGTTTTAAAGATATTATCCTATTGTTGAAACTTCGACACTTTCATTAGATCTGGATAGTAGACAACAAAACGCTCACGTTCCTTTCCTTGTTATATATACCTATATGCATTTGTTGTATTATATGTACATTTCAAGATAAAGGGCGTGGGTTGTTGTTTATATCAGATCTAAGGGCAGTCGAAGGCCTCAACAATAGATATATCAACAGTTCCCACGTCTTCTTTATTTTATAACCATCCACTCCGGGAATTGATGGACACTTAAATCCATTGCCTATGGCTAATTTCAGAAAAAACCAATTCAACTAGAAAAGCAACATTTCTTGCTTCAGGGTGAAATTCTCCAGTATTAATATTAAACTAGACAAAATGAAAATAAAATTACAACTACTATTAGTAGCCATAATAATGACTACAAGTGCAGGATGGGCACAAACTTCGACTATTTATGTAAATGGAAGCTCCGGAAACGATGGTAATGCCGGTACCAGCACCGATATTCCCGTCCGGTCGATAGCAAAAGCTATATCATTGGTGAGTGAAGGTGGTACAATAACTGTTGCAGCCGGTCAATATACGGATGATATAGTCATTAGTAAGCCGTTGACCTTAAAAGGTGAAGGCAATAAGCCGACTAAAGAATCGGCTGCATCTTCTAATGCTTCATTTACAGGAAAAATACGAATTACCACTTTAGGGACGACTCACATAGAGAATCTGTTGATGGTAAGAGCCGAAGATGACAACAAATCAGAACATGGCAATCGTACCGCACTGGTAGAACTACCTGTTTCCGGCATTAAACTGACCATTTCGGATTGTTGTTTTATCAATAATAAGCAGGGAACAGCTAATGGAGGAGCAACCAGCAACAGCTGTATCTATGCCTATCCCGAAGTGACGGATTGTACTCTTTCCGTCAATAGCTCTGATTTTTATTTGAACAATAAATTTCAAAGGTGCTTTAATGACGGATCGCAAGGACCTGTTATCTTTAAAATGAGAGATTCAAATATCATAGGAAATGAAGAAAGCGGTAAAAGCTCATATAACCGTCCTTTAGCTTTTTACAGTAAAGGTGCATCGATGGAGATTGTAAATAGCGTGATCTCCGTTCAACATGGTTATGGAATCACATTTGCCGAAGATGAGATGAGTTGCACGATTGATAATTCTGAAATAAAAGGATATGCAGGACTGTATATATTCAATAATAAACATGATATTCAAATCAAAAACAACTCGATCATATCGGGGCGGACTTTTTATAACGGTTCATCGGATAATTTTGGAGCGATCGTATTTGAAGGCAGCCAGGAGTGCAATCTATCGGTTACCAACTCAATAATAACTAATGAATATGGGACTGGAATTACAACTTATATGTGGCCTATTTTATTTAATTCTGTAAAAGACGGGGATTGGCTGGCTGACAAAAATAAGGTTACAATAAATCATTCACGCATCAGAACGACCAGTGAAAATACTCCCTATTTGATTGAATATAATTCAAATACCGAGAATCAAATTATTTTAGGAAACGGGAATAGTTTCTCCTATAACTGGAATGGCGTGATTTCGAAAGGAAATACTCAAGCATTGGAAAAAGACAAGGAATGCATTTATGCTTTGGACAAAGATCACCATATTATCAATGCGGCAGCGAATATCAATGAGTTTTTAAGCCATGTTTCTATAGCAGATGTAGATGAAGTGATTTTCCCGGAAGGCACTTTTGTCCTTCCTTCGGCATTCACACTAGCGAAATCTCTAACAATTAAAGGTGCCGGTAAAGATAAAACCTTTATCAAAGGACATATGGTAGTTAGTCCGGAGACTGGCACAACAGCCACCCTTATAGCCAGCGACCTGACATTGGAAGGAAACAATAATAGTTCTAAACATGGCATTATCGGTATTATTGGTCAGGGTACAGGTAAAGTAGAGCTTACCGACTGTAAAATAGCAGGAGGTACATTAAAAGGACAAACTGCCGCCGTAGGTGTCAGGATGGAATCCGTTGGCGCAGAACTATCAATGACTAATACGAATATTGATGCTTATTATTATGGCATCGGCGTTCGTAATACAGATCAAAAAGTAACGATCGATGGCGGAACAATCGAAGGATGGGCAGCATTGATGACAAGTGCAGGCGGTTTAAGTACCAGCGATGGGTCATTAGCCAAGACGAACACTATAATAGAGATAAGTAATGCAACATTAAATGCCGCTACCATTTCTGATGAAGTCTATGGTGCCGTGGTTTTGCAGGAAAAATATAATGGAGTAACTCTCAGCATTAAAAATTCGAACCTGACTGCCACCGATAAAAGAAACGATGTACATGCAAACGGTGTAAAAATGTTGTCTGCTTTGGATTTGCGTTCTTACGGAAATACCATAACAGTCGAAGGTGGAACTCTGTCTTCTTCGTATGGAGAGAATACATTGGGAGGCGCCATTGTTTCATTAGGTTATAACGGTAACGACACTAACTCCACATTGGCAAACAACACAATCACCATAAACTCGGATTTAAAAAGTAAAGAGGGTGAACTTCCGGTTTACTCCAACCGTAAAGGGAAAGCAAAAGAGTACGACAAACTGACTATCAATGGGACGGACTATTCTATCGCCTCAGGATTAATTTGCTACGGGGCACCGATTACTTCCGGTGAAACATTTGAGCAAGCTATTGCCGGAGCAACGGATGGTGAAGTGATTTCTGTTTCAAAAGATATCACACTCGAAAAACCTTTGGTTATTAACAAAGCTATCACGCTTACTTCTACCAACAAATCCACCATTAAGGGGCATTTGGCAATAGAAACAGAAAACGTTACGGTAAAAGATCTGAAGTTCGAATGTAACTCTACCGGTTATAAATATAATGAAAAGAATGCCATCAGCGTCTTTGCCAACAAGGTAACTTTGACAGGGAATGAGTTTACACAGGCCTCAGGTATCGGAGAAAACTATGTAACGAATGGAATTGTACTCTATCCACAAGGACAGGGGGAAGTCGAAGCTTCGTATACCATTACCGGAAATACATTCGATGGAATTACTAAAAAAACCGAGACAGCCACTTCCACGCCGATCATTATTCGTGAGAACTTCTCAGATAAGAGCCAGTTGGGTGATAAAGGGACTACAGCGACTTTGATCGATTTTACGGAAGATACAGCGATTTCCGCACAGAACAGTTTTAAACAATGTGCCGGAGGTGAATCCTATGTAAGGATAAAAGGAGATAAATATGTATATGCTTCTTTATATAATGAAGATGACGGTAAAGGTATAACAGATGCGTTGACCGCTACGGACAAGAAAAGTATTCTCTCTATAAGCAATCTGAAAGTGAATGATTTGGCCCAATTGATAACCGGCGAATTACCAGCATTTGCCTATGTCGAATGTTCAGACGCCTGGGTTGTCGTAACTAAAGAAGCGACGGAATTGTTGCCCATAAGCAGCAAGCCGGTTGCTCTCCTGGTAAAAGGAACAGGAGAAGCAATTGTCGAATATATTACAAAAATACCTACGATCGATCTGAGTAAGTTGACGGCATCAGGAGTGGATGCCGGAAAAACAATTTCATCCTCTATCCTGAAAGGCGGCTCAGCTGTTTTCGAAGAAAAAGCAATACCCGGAACCTTTGCCTGGGAACACCCTGACACGATAGCAGTAACATCTGTCACAAACTATAACGTCGTATTTACACCATCCGACCTGACACGTTACGGAAAGGTAACGGTTAGTATCCCGGTTGAAGTTACCCGATACTGGACAGTAACAGCCGGTATATGTGATAACGGAAAGCTAACGATCCGTAATGCCAATGCCGGTAACCGGTATGTGGATGGCACCACACTTATACTCGATTATACTCCGGATGCTCATTATAAAATAAGCGCTTCTGCCCCGAAGACCGTCAAAGCAACCAAAGATCAGGAATTAACAGCAACCTTTGAACAGATCATGCATAAAGTGACAATTACATCACCTACAGGTGGAAGTCTGAAAGTGATGAATGGTGACACAGAGGTTAGCGACGGAACAAATGTAGCCGAAGGAACTACCCTTAAAATTATTGCAACTCCGGCAACTACAGGCGGAGAAGGTAATAACGGTTATAAACTGGTAACTTTGACAGCCGGAAATAATCCGGTAAGCAACAATGTCGCAACGGTGAATGGCGATCTAGTGATAACAGCAACATTCAAGGCACTTCCTGCTTCCGAATATACAGTAGGATTCGGCAATGATATCAGGAATGGCAAATTGGCAATGATGGATGCAAATGGCAATACCGTGAATGCCGGTGCTTCGGTAAAGGCCGGTACTAAACTTACTGTCATTGCTATACCTGATAAAGGGTATCTGTTATACGGTAATATTTCCACTTCCGGTTCTTCTATATCCGGTAATATCTGTGAAGTGAAAAAGAATACCACATTTAGTGCCAGCTTTACCAAGAAAACATATAAAGTAACATCTGAAGTCGGAAATAAAGGAACACTCGTTATTAGAAATAAAGAATCCGATTCGGAAATTAGCGGAGATGATTTGAACAATATTCCTTACGGTACCCTGTTAACAGCCCAAGCCACAGTTACCGATACCGACTATAAAGTAGGTCCGTTAGTCGTAAATGGCAAACAGATCGCGAACGGTGCTGAGTTTATCGTAACGGAAGCCACCAAAATAGTCGTTTCAATGATTGAAAAGGCAACTATCAATTTTATTAATCTGAAACAAACTGCAATTTATGACGGTACTGAAAAACAGTTTGTCGTGCAGTCAATCCCTGCCGGATTAGACGGATTCAGTGTATCATACGATGGTATTTCTTCCGGTTCATTACCTGTTAATGCGGCAGATAACAGAGAGAAAGAATACAAAGTAACGATCTGTAGAGATGCGGATGATGTTTATAAAGCCGTAAAAATAACAGATGCATCGTTAACGATTGAAGCAGCAGATTTAAAAGGTGTTTCGGCTCCTGTTTATGGTAGTCAAACAAAAAAATGGGCTTCTACTGCAGGAACTTGTAGCGCAAAGCAGGTGGAAAAATCAACATTCTATAATGTAACTGTTACCCCTACTGACAAAAACTATAAAAAGGCCGTCTTTAATCTACCACAAAATACAGAGGGCTTAACTGTGGTTTCTCTCGGTACATCAGGACTGCGATCTGCGTATCTTAAAAGTACCGGAGCCTCGTTGACTGTCACTGCCCACAATGGTGGTATCTCTTTATGGAACGGTGCAGAAAGACTTACATCGGCTAGTACTGTATATGCCGGACAGAAACTTACTGTGAAAGGTGAACCTGATGCAGGATATACCGATATTGTCGATTGGAGTATCAATAACACATCTGTCACTTCTGATCAGGAAAAGTCCATTACGTTGATAAATGGGAATAATTCGATTAATGTAACTTTCCCGACTAAAGTTATACCCGAAAACAAACCGACGGTAGAGAGTAAAGACTTATCATACACAGGTAATCCTATTCAGCCTGTCATTAAATTAGAGAATAGCGCTATCCTCTGGAATATCCTTGTGAAAAAAGACGGCGTAATTGTAGAAAATCCGACGGATGCAGGAACTTATGAGGTTTGGGCACAGTGTAGCGAACAGGAACAGTTTGCCGCCTTTAACGATAGAATAGGTTCGTATACGATCATCCCTCAGGAACTGGCCAAAGATATTGCTGTAACAGGAGCCACTCCTATCCTAAAAGGACAAAATATCGGACTATCGGAGTTGACCGGTAATGCGCCCGTGGAAGGCATATTCATGTGGTCAGACCCTGAACAAACAGCGGAAGGTAATAATGAAGGAGCTACAACATCAATACCATATGCAGTCACATTTACCCCGGCCAGCAGTAACTACACAGTGGCTGCCTCCATGAATTTGACACAGGCTATCCCATTCCATGCCTCCACTAAAGTAGAAATACGCAAGATCATTTTTACGGAAACGACAAACGGAACCTTTATTGTAAAGGTAAATGGCACGGAAGTAAAGAGTGGAACACAAATTACAGAAGGTGATAAGATGATAGTCGAAACATCACCGGATACGGACTATACGGCATCTGTTTCCATTAATAAGACATCAGTTAGCGGAAATGAATGGACGGTTCCGGCAGAGGGTAATGTTACGGTAGTCGTTACTTTCACTAAAAACGGTTCCGGAGAAGGTGGCGGAGAAGAACCCGAGATAATTGAAATTACCGGTATCTCACTCGCTCCTTCCTCCAAATCATTGATAGTAGGGGAAGAATTTATACTGGAAGCATCGGTTGAACCGGCTTCTGCCGAACAGTCTGTTACCTGGTCAAGCAGTGATGAAACAATTGCCTCTGTAAAAAACGGAACAGTTAAAGCACTGAAAACCGGCAAGGCCACAATCACAGCAACTGCTTCCGACGACGAACATTATACAACTTGTGAAGTGATAGTCAGCGTACCGACAGGTATCGGGAAACTATTAGCTTCAAGCCGCATTTTGGGTCGTGACGGTTGTATCATGATCGAACCGGCAACAGCTATTGAAATAGTAGTTACCGATATGACGGGAAGAATGATATATCATGACCGGATTACAGATAAAGTACAAATCTCTGTATCCGAAGGTTTATATCTGGTTCGTCTGTCGAACAATGAAAAGGCTGTTACAACAAAAGTGATAGTCAGAAAATAATCTTATCCATACAACGAACCCACCTTCAGAAATATATTCATCCAACGAATAAATTCCAAAGGTGGGTTCATCCTTTGCTATTGCTTATTTACTTCTTAAATACCAAATATACGGCCGCTACCAGAAACAAGCAAGCCAGCGCATGATTCCATTTAAAAGACTCTCCTTTAAAAGCAACCGTACTGAAAGCGACAAATACAACAAGCGTAATAACCTCCTGAATTACTTTCAGTTGAATCAAATTGAACGGTCCTCCATTCTCCCTGAACCCCATACGGTTAGCCGGTACCTGAAAGCAATACTCGAAAAAGGCCAGAAACCAACTGAATAAGATCACACCAATCAAGGGTAGGTGCTCAAACCAACTGAACTGTTGTTTCATTTTCAAATGTCCGTACCACGCACATGTCATAAAGATGTTGGATACGATCAATAAAAGAATAGTATAAAATCCTTGCATTTTCTAATTTATATAAGGGTGAGTAAAAACAAAACGTGCACCATTCGTATATTCCGGATCTATATTGACCTCACCTCCCAGGTGTTCCGCTATTATTCTGCAAATGGTAAGCCCTAAGCCAGATCCCTGTGAAAATTCATCCAGCTTTTCAAAACGTTCAAATATCTTTTCCTGTTTATCCAAAGGAATCCCCGGCCCTGTATCGGTAACAGTGAAACGAACGATACGGGCCTCTTCATCTACAAATAAGGACAAGTTGATCTCGCCTTCTTTCGTAAACTTGACAGCGTTATCCAATAAGCGTGATATCAGCTGGCTTAGTTGTTGAGATGCGGTCATTATCATAAAAGAACCTACAGAAGTATCGAATGTTAACTTTATATCTGAAGACAAATAATAACGGATATTACTCAAAGCCTCCCTGCAGCATCCTACCAACTCACAAGGTTCGATAGCCAGCTTGGCCGTTCCGGCTTCCAGACGCGAAAGATCCAGCACATCATTTACGAGGTTGAGCAAAAGGTTTGTGTTTTTACTGATAAGATTGACAAATCCGACCTTTTCTTCTTCTTCCGTTACAGGATCTGACAACAAGCAGGAAAATCCGACAATTGCGTTCAACGGAGTACGTATCTCATGGCTGATATTTGCTATGAACGCATTTTTCAATTGATTGGCTATCTCTGCATTCTTTTTCTCCTGATTCAGATTCTCTCTCGATATAATCAATGAATTGCGTTCCACGATCAAAGCATCCTTCAACTTCTGAATACGACGGTAATACAAAAATAAAACGATGAACAGAATCAGAAGGACCAAAGAAATAAGAATCACACAGGCTGAAAGACGCTGCTTCTCTTCTACCTGTATTTTGTTTAGCTGCAGTTCTTTCTCACGGACATTCTGTTCATTGATGTCATACGCAAGCCTTAAGTTATTGATCTGCCGTATCAGCGACTCATTATTATCTTTCTCTGTGATTTGGTATATCTGATTATATACGTCCAACGCTTCTTCAAATCTTCCCGTTTCAGATAAAATATTTACTTTAAGTTTCATTACTTCAAATTCGGGGTTATCAGCTAAAATGAAATCTATTAAAGCAAGTGCTTCATCATATTTTTTCAATTTCTTATAATAAAAAGCTTTTGTATATAGGAAATAGTAGACTGAGTAATCTTCATGAGGAAACATTCCTTCTTTATAAAAAGAAGAAGCTATAGCCAATTCTTTTTCTGCCTCCTCCAGTTTATCCTGATGTAAGTATAGATTCACCTGAAAAGAAGACATTAACCACTCATACCAGTTTATTTCGTAAACGATATTCTTTTTCTTATTTTCTTCATCCCTCCAACTCAGAACCTGCTCATATTTGGTCAAATATTCTTTTGCGTCATCTATATTCCCTAAACGTAAATTCAAATCGATCAGATAAGATAAAACTCTCAACTGATAGCCCGGATATTCACCCAATTTTTCCAATCCGGACAATACATCCCGGAAAGCGACAAGGGCTGCACTATCCCGGCGGCTGTACAAATAAATCAATCCAAGAATATCCGAACTACAGATCATCCCATAAACATGGTCATTTTTGTGAGCTTTATCATATAAAGATATTGCGTCGGCAATAACCTGCTCATACTGGCCGCTCTCCAACATCATATTCGCCTTATTCAGATGGGCATCATAAGAGATATCCGGATTTATTTTTTTCTCTTCAACCAATGAGTCTATATGGTCTACCCAATAATTATAACGATCCGTCATTCCATGATTATGACAATAGATCATCAACTCCGAGAGCGCCTTAAAACTAAACGTCAGGGAGTCTGCCTGAAAGCTTTCGGATAACAAAGCCTCGATATAAACAATGACCTCAGGCTGGTCGTAGTATTTATTGATATAGTTTTCAAGCTCTGTCAGCGTTTTTGCAGAACCAGCTACCGAGCGAGCATTTTGTAAGCGCAAATCGTCCTCCGATCCTTCCTTCTCTATCACAGCAAATGCGGTTTGAGAAAAAAACATCAATAAGAATAATATATATGTACAGGTACTTCTCATAATCTATACTTTATTGATTCCGGGGACATCGAACGGATGAATGAAAACAAAACGCGCTCCATCAGTATAAGCCGAATCAATGTAAACAGAGCCACCCAGCTGCTCGGCAATCATTTTACAAATAGCAAGCCCCAAACCGGCTCCCTGAACATAATCATCCAATTTTTCAAAGCGTCCGAAAACTTTCTCCTGCTTATCCGGTGGAATGCCGCAACCGGTATCGGTCACTTCAACCCGCACCTGTCGTTGTTCTTCATCTATATAGACTGCCAAATCAATTTTCCCCTGATGGGTAAACTTGGCCGCATTCGTTAAAAGATTCAGTAACATTTGCTGGAAGCGAACAGGGTCTGTATTCAAAACAAATGACTCATCCTGCATCGACAAAGTAAGACTTACCCCCTGCTCGACCCTGTGCAACACACTATCTATGGCGTCTTTACAAATGGAGTATAACCTGCAAGGCTTCAAAGACACGACCAAATTACCGGACTCCATATGTGAAAGATCCAACACATCATTTATCAGATTCAATAACAAATCGGAATTATTCTGGATGATCGATGAATATCCTCTCCTTTCGTCTTCATCACAATCCGGGTCGATAACCAAAGAGGAAAAACCGACTATCGCATTTAACGGCGTGCGTATCTCATGGCTTATATTAGCCATAAAAGCACTTTTCATATGACTGGCATTTTCAGCTTTTACTTTCGCTTTAAATAAATCGTTCTGGGATTCTATCAATAATTGCTTCTCATCCAGCAATTCGTTCTTCAACCGGCGGGAACGTCTTAAGAATTGGAGTAAAATGATAATAAGTATCACCAAAAGTATTAACACACAGCAGGAAATAACGAACAACCGCTGATTCTGCCTCACTTTCAGATGACTGATTTGAAGTTCCTTATCCTGAATATCTTTATCGTTCACATTATGCAAGGTACGGAGTTGTTCCACCTGTCTGATAAAAGCTTTGTCATTCCTTTCATCAACACCCTGAAGATATTTTTTATATAAAGCGACCGCTTCTTCATGCCTGCCTAAATGAGATAAAATATCTATTTTCTGACGGACCACATTGGGATCGTCATGTTGGGAAAGAATAGAATCGACCGCAGCCAAAGCTAAGGAATATGCACCGTTCTCACAATGGAAATAAGCCAGTTCATTAAAATAGGATAAAACGGCAATATTGAACTTTCCTGCACGCTCTATCTGACTTCCATACTCCACCATCTGTTCTAAGCTTTGTCTGGCCTTTTGCATCTCCCCCTTCTTTAAAAACAGATCCACATTAAAAGCATATGACATCCAACGATGCCAGTTAGAACGATTGACTATCTGATTTTTTCTATTTATCTCATCCTGCAGATCCAAACTGATCTCATATTTTTCCAAAGCGTCCCGTGCCTCCTCCAATCGACTGGAGGATAGTGCGGTTCTTATCATATTGGAGAGAATATAAATACGGTACTGCAAATCCCCATTCGATTCTTCCAATAAGCGCAAAGCTTCTTGGAAGAAAGAGAAAGCCAGACTATCCTGCTGGCTTGTCTGGTAAATGATTCCTAATGTTTCGGAACTACAGATTTGTCCATATACCTGCCTGCTCGCTTTTGCCTTGTTCTGCATTCTGACAGCTTCATCGACCGATAACTCTCCATCCCCCTGATATAAAAACTGCTTGCTTACAAAACTATGAACATCATAATATACATCAGGATTATCCTTTCTTTTCAAAATCAGAGAATCGATATAATGCGCCCACAACTGCAGACTATCCATATCCGGAATATTATAATAATAACGGGATAAATTCGATAAAGCATCGTAAACCATAGAGATAGAATCGACCGACGACGCCTTATCCAACATCGCTGTAAGATATTGAACTTCTACTGCTTTATCACGATTCATTGCCGCCAGTTCTTTCAGAGCCTTTAACACGCTTGCCGGATCACGATCTTCATGCAGGATATTTATCAAACTATCCGATTTATGGCTATCCTTCCCATATAGCTGCATAAATAGCATCAAAAACAATAACGGAAATATATAAATTCTTTCCTTTTTCATTTGGAATTCAAGACCTTATTAATAGTCGCAAAGATATGAGATAATTTCAAATATTGATGATTTTCAGAAAGAATACGCAATAGGGTGATAACAAAATTCTACTTATCTATTTTTTGTGGAAGATACTCTTTTTGAATATTGCTCATACTGTTCCAAATACTGTAACGTGCCTCCGGGTTGATAGCCTCCAGACGTGCCAGGACCTCTTTCATATCCGAACGGCTGGACCCCGATTCATACGGGCAGTTTTTGATCTGTTTGCGATATCCCCTCCACCCCGCTATACGGATCAGCTCTTTCTCTTCGACCAGGCACATCGGACGGATGATCTCCATGGCGAATTTATCCATCTTCAAACGCGGAGGCATCGTCCCGATCGCCCCCTGATGTGTCATATTCATCAGCAATGTTTCAAGAATATCATCCTGATGGTGTCCCAAAGCGATCTTGTTGCAGTCCTGTTTTTTCGCAATATCGAACAAAGCCTTCCGACGTGTCCAGGAACAAAGGAAACAAGGCGATTTACGCGTATCGGTAGAAGCGTCGAAACTTGTTTCATGGATGATAAAAGGCAATCCATGTTCGTCGGCACAGCTTTTCAGATATTCCAAATCCGAACTGTAAGGGATGTTGGTCATTACAATATGTGCGACAACCACTTCGAAGCGGGGATGATATATTTTGGAACGCCGTCCCAGCAGATCGACAAGGGCTAAAGAGTCCTTTCCACCCGACAATCCGATCAGGATACGGTCGCCGTCAGCAATCAGGCCATATTCATAAATAGCCTTTTTCACCTTCTCTTCTACTTTTCGGAACAGGAGCTCTTCTGCTGTCAATTTTGCCATATCTATTCTTAAATCGGGCACAAAAATAGATATTTATCCAATGAATTGTATGCTTAACTAAAAATATTATTATCTTTGAATCAGTATAATTATATTATAATAAGAGACATGAGCCGGTTATCTAAGAAACTGTTTTACACAATTGGAATTACATTACTTTGCTGCAGCCTGCAGGCACAGAGCCTGGACCAGGCAAAAAAACTATACAATGAAGGTCAATACGCCGAGGCTAAACCTGCCTTTGAGAAACTGGTGAAGCAAGCTCCCAGCAACTCTTCCTATAACCTTTGGTACGGTGTTTGCTGCTATGAGACCGGAGATATCGCCGGTGCGGAAAAACATTTGAAAGTTGCAGTGAAACGCAAAGTACAGGATGCTTACCGCTACCTGGCAGACGTTTATTATCAAACCTACCGCTTTGATGAAGCTGCCGAAATGCTGGAAGAATACATCGACCTGCTGACAAAGAAGAAACAGGATACGCAGGCTTTTGAAACCAAACTCAACCTGGCAGAGAACGCTCACCGGATGATGGAAAAAACGGAAAATGTGCAGATCATAGACAGCATCGTTGTCGACAAAGAGGATTTCCTGGCAGCCTATACATTAAGCGAAGAAAGCGGAACACTGGTTTCTTTTAAAGACTTCTTCCAGACAAACGAACCTGTCGCTTCCTCTGTTTATATGAATCAGAAAGGTGACAAGATTTATTATGCCCATGCCACGGATAACGACCGCTATTGCCTCTTCACTCAATCCAAACTGATGGACAAATGGGGAGACGAAAAACAGTTACCGATGAATATCAACAGTAATGAAGACGACAATTATCCCTTTGTCCTGTCGGATGGCGTTACGATCTATTATGCATCCAAAGGGAACGGATCGTTGGGAGGATATGACTTGTTCGTAACCCGTTATAACATCAATTCGGACACTTACCTGGCTCCGGAACAGTTGAGTATGCCTTTCAACTCACCGTTCAACGACTACATGATGGTGTATGACGAGACAAAAGAATTGGGATGGTTCGTTTCAGACCGCTTCCAACCGGAAGACAAAGTTTGTGTCTACCTGTTCATCCCGAACAACGAACACAGCCGTGTAGAAAGTGAAGACATCGAGATGAAGCGCGCCCGTGCCGCCATCACTTCCATACAGGATTCATGGAAACCGGGAAGCGATTACAGTAACCTGGTAGAACTGGCCCATAAGGAGATCCCTTACGGTGAAGTGAAGATCGAGAAAGATTTCGAGTTCGTGATAAACAACAGCCTAGTTTACTACAAACTGGATGAGATCAAGAGTCCGGAAGCCAAAAGTTACTACGGCAAAGTTGTTGCACTGAACAAACAAATAAAAGAACTGAATGAAAAGCTGGCAGACCTCAGAGCCTCCTATTCTTCCGGGAATAGTGCTAAAAAGGAACAGCTGAAACCCTCCATTCTGGAAGCGGAAGAACAATTGAACAGCTTGCTCGACCAGCCGGAAGAATTGGAAAAGAAAGCTCGTAACATCGAAATTAATTATTTAAAAAGCAACAGATAGAACACACAACTATTATGATCTGGGAAATAACCATTATTGTCTTCTTAATGCTGGTAGCCATCGTGCTTATCCTGCTGGAAATATTTCTTCTGCCGGGGATAACGATTGCCGGTGTCGGAGGATTCCTTTTCGCTGCAGCAGGTGTAATTTACGCCTATACTGTTGGTGAAATGGCGGGACATATCACCTTGTTCCTGTCGTTAACCGCCTTTGCCGCAGCTTTTGTGTGGTTATTACGCGCCAGGTCGTTCAACAAGGTTGCCCTGAAAACAGATGTCGACTCCAAACTGACGTCGAGCCGTGACCTGGGTATCGAACCGGGCGATGAAGGCATCACCCTCTCCCGCCTTGCCCCTATCGGTAAAGCACGTATCAAAGGTATTACGGTCGAAGCCAAGTCGATGGACGAGTTGATAGATGAAAATACACCGATCGAAGTGCTGCGCGTAGACGGCTACAACGTATTGGTAAAGAGAAAAGAACAAACAGATATTCACGCTTAATTTAATTTATATGGAAGAATTGAACTATTTGCCTTTTATCCTACTGGGTGCAGCGGTATTGCTGCTGGCAATTTTCTTTTACTATGTGCCGTTCCTGCTATGGATCTCGGCCAAGGTTTCGGGTGTAAACATTTCGTTGATACAGCTATTTCTGATGCGTATCCGTAATGTTCCTCCTTATGTTATCGCCCGTGCCATGATTGAAGCGCATAAAGCCGGTTTGAAAACTCTGACCCGTGATGAACTGGAAGCGCATTACCTGGCTGGCGGACATGTCGAGAAAGTGGTTCATGCACTGGTTTCAGCCTCTAAGGCTAATATAGATCTGCCATTCCAGATGGCTACTGCTATCGACCTTGCCGGTCGTGACGTATTCGAAGCCGTTCAGATGTCGGTTAATCCGAAAGTGATCGACACGCCTCCGGTGACCGCCGTTGCGAAAGACGGTATCCAGTTGATAGCCAAAGCCCGTGTTACCGTTCGCGCCAATATCAAACAGTTAGTGGGTGGCGCCGGTGAAGAAACGATCCTGGCCCGTGTCGGTGAAGGTATCGTATCGTCTATCGGTTCTTCCGAAAGCCATAAAACAGTATTGGAGAATCCTGATTCGATCTCTAAGCTGGTGCTCCGTAAAGGATTAGATGCGGGTACAGCTTTTGAAATCCTGTCCATTGATATTGCGGATATCGACATAGGTAAGAATATCGGTGCATTCCTTCAGATGGACCAGGCACAGGCTGATAAGAATATCGCCCAGGCTAAGGCCGAAGAACGCCGTGCAATGGCAGTTGCCCTGGAACAGGAAATGAAAGCAAAAGCCCAGGAAGCCCGTGCGAAGGTGATCGAAGCGGAAGCGGAAGTTCCGAAAGCAATGGCAGAAGCTTTCCGTTCAGGGAATCTGGGTATCATGGATTATTATAAAATGAAGAACATCGATGCGGACACTTCTATGCGCGAAGCCATAGCAAAGCCCGTTAATGCACCTTCAAAACCGCTTAAAGACTAAAAAGATGAGAGTTATTCCCGAATCCGAATTAATTATAAATGCAGATGGAAGCGCTTTCCATCTGCATCTTAAGCCGGAACAGCTGGCAGACAAAGTGATCCTGGTCGGTGATCCTGACAGGGTTTCAACCGTTGCTTCTTACTTCGACACGCAGGAGTGCGAAGTTTCCAGCCGGGAGTTTCATACTATCACAGGGACTTATAAAGGGAAACGTCTTACCGTTGTTTCCCATGGTATCGGTACGGACAATATAGATATTGTTCTGAATGAACTGGATGCACTGGTAAACATCGACTTTGCAACCCGGACTGTAAAACCGGCATTCAAACAATTGACGTTGGTACGTGTAGGAACGTCGGGAGGTCTTCAGCCATTCGTTCCTGTCGGTACTTATGTTGCTGCGGAGAAATCCATCGGTTTTGATGGGGTTATTTATTTCTATGCAGATACCGAACGTGTCAGGGATACAGCTTTTGAAGCAGCGTTGAAAGAACAACTAGACTGGAAACTTTCCGGTCTTTCACCTTATGTCGTTTCAGCCGATCATTCTCTGATAGAACAGATTACAGGGAACGATATTATCCGTGGCGTCACGATTGCAGCAAACGGCTTTTACGGTCCGCAGGGACGCGAATTGCGTCTGCCTCTTGCTGATCCGAAATTGAATGAAAAGATCGAAGCATTCGATTACAACGGACGGCAAATTACCAATTTTGAAATGGAAAGTTCATCTCTGGCCGGTCTCGCCGCCCTGATGGGACACCGCGCTATGACAGTCTGCTGTATCATTGCAGGCCGCGTAGACAAGAATATGAACACAAACTATAAAGGTTCTTTAACCGGACTGATAGAAACTGTACTGGACAGAATATAAATAATGTGGCAATTGCCACATTATTTAATTAGAAATGCCTGCTCTCTCTTTAAATATCTTTAATTGACGCTTTTCTCATATTTCATAAGTTTCTACCATTTGGGAATCTCCAGATTATCTTTATTGGGTAAAGATGGAAATTTAGCATGCGGCTCTGTCTGATACCAAAAAGAAGTGGAAGAAATATCCGATTTTTGGTTATTGTAGCGTCCGTCATGTCTCCAACCCAAATCTTGTATTGTCACTTTCAAATCTTTATCAAACCGGATCGGGTCCAGAATATGCCAGCGATAAAGTCCAAAAGCCGTAACCGCACGATATAAGCCATCAGGCCGGATTACCTGGTGCATCCCGGCATAAGGAGTCGTAAATTCCTGATATTGATGCGTCTTAGGATTTTCAAAATTATATGATCCGCAAAAATAATCTTCCGTTCCCGTTCCACAAATCGTCGGATTATTCTCATCTCCATCCATATAAAATTTAATCTCACCTTCTCCCCACCAACAATTATCATTTACACGCCAGGCCAGATAAGTTCCAACATATTGTCCTTTCCCTTTCACTCCGTCCAACAAAGTATGCAACGAGCCTTCCGTGGGATTTGAACGACGAAATTGAGCATGAAAGTAAGCTTCATCTTCAGGCACATCTGTCAAAGTGTAGTTTATCTGATAATACAATCTCATCTCATCACGATTATTGATATTCTCCAAAGTAATCCGTGCTTTCTTTCTAAAAGGCATTTTCCAATAACAATTAAAGGCACTTCCCGGATTTACACATACAGCTAAAGATGATAGTTGTGCATATTCATTATAAGCGCTACAGAAAAAATCACCTACCGGACACTCTACAGAAGGTTCCGTCTCATCATCCCAATACATCCTGATAATGGAAAAGCGCCAGTTTCCTGTCGGGGTCATCCAAATCTGCTGAATGGCTCCTGAACCTTCAATCTCAGCTATAGTTATCGTTTCTCCTGGTTTTACTATAATAAAAGGATTTACTTTCCATCCTTTACCTAAATCCTTAGAAGCAGCCCAGGCATTCGCTTTATTAATAACATCTTTATCTTTCAAAGGATCGGCGGTAGCTCCATTACCCTTTGCTCCTGTATAATTCTCAGGGCTTATGGAACGAGTCTTCGCATTTGATAATCTGGATAAATTTCCCATATTCATATCTAATCCGTTGAAAGAATAGTTCTGTGCATGGACAGCACACGTCAGCATAAACAAAACATAAGATAAAACACCTAATTTTCTCATTTTCGTAGTATTTAAATTATTGATATCTCAAAGTTTATGACCTTTCAAGGCAAAAAATCAAACAAATAGCATAAAAAACGATTCCCTGTCTTTTCAATATAGCAAATATAACAAATAAAACGTTTAAGTATAAGCCAATCGTTATAAATCAAGAAACAGCCTATTCTATCATATATTTAAAATAAAAATTAAGAGAAAGCAACTAAATCACGAATCATATTGTTTCATAAAAAAAGAATATCATGGAACGGGAGAAAACAATAATTAATTCGTTGGAATGGGGTAAAGAGATTTCCAACCGGGAAGAGAAAGAAAAGGTCGCCGAAAAGATTGCCTCTATGGTAACTGACAATGATATTATCGGTGTAGGCTCAGGTTCGACTGCTTATCTGGCCCTGTTAAAGATTGCCGAACGTATCCGGAACGAACAACTCCATATCCGGGCAATTCCGACTTCCCAGGAGATAAAGATGGCTTGCGCCAAACTCGGCATACCTCAAACAAGTCTCCTTGAACATAAACCCAACTGGACTTTTGACGGGGCAGACGAAATAGATTTCAGCCATAATATGATAAAGGGACGTGGCGGTGCCATGTTCAAAGAGAAGCTGCTGATCAGTTCCAGTCCGCGAACATTTATTATAGCAGACTCTTCTAAGATGGTCTCGAAACTAGGCTCCCGCTTCCCGGTTCCGGTTGAGATATTTCCGGATGCACTGGTCCATGTAGACCAAGCATTACGGTCATTAAGCCCTGTAGAAATAAAACTCCGGATGGCACAAGGCAAAGACGGTCCGGTCATCACAGAAAATGGAAACCTGATACTCGATGTCCGCTTCGACAATATCCCGGATAACCTGGAAAATGCCATCAAATCTATTACCGGTGTGATAGAAAGCGGACTTTTCATGCATTATGAAGTTCTGATATTGAGTAGCGAGCAACTATAAGCCAGGTGATCACCTTTTATTATTCACCTCGATGAACTCTTTCGGAGTACAGCCATTCTTTTTCAGAAAAGCCCGGTAAAAGCTCGTGCGGTTAGAAAAGCCTGATTTGAAGACAATCTCCTGAATGGTAAATTTGGATTTCAACAGTAAGTTTTCTGCTACTGCAAGTCTTCCGTCATATATAATTTCCTGCAGACCTTTATCAGTCACCTCTTTTAATTTACGATACAGGCTACGCACGCTCATCCCTAATTCACTAGCGATAAAATCAGGAGACAGATTCTCGTTTTGTATGTTTTTATTGATGATTGCATGTATTTTCTTTAAAAACTTTCGGTCTTCCGTATGTTGCAATTTACCCATATCCAACTCATAAACGCTTAACGGAGAAGCAAAGTAATCTTTCAAATCTTCTTTACGGTTCAGATGGCTTCTTATTGTCGTTTTAAGATATTCGCTGTCAAAAGGCTTTGTTATATAGAACTCAGCTCCCGCTTGAATCGCTTCTGTCTGTGTCTCAATATCATGTACGGCAGAAATTATGATCAAAGGGATATGAGAGGTACTTTTATCCGATTTCAACAAGGCAGCCAGCGTAATTCCGTCAATTTCTTCCATCATTATATCACATAATATGATATCAGTATGATTTTTAGACAGGAGATCAATCGCCTTAGAAGAGCTGTTTATCGGTAATACATTAAAATCAGAAGACAGGAGATCACATATATACCAAAGCATTTCCGGATCATCATCGATTACAGTGACAGTAGGCCGGTCCTCTATATATTTGTATTTTATCGAAGGTAAAACAAATTCGGGAATAAGAAAGTTACTGATCGTACCTATCCCATTATCTTTTTCTGTTTTAGTAATTTGCAACGGAGGCAAATCAACTGTAAAAGTCGTTGTTTCACCGGGAATGCTCCGGGCATTAATCTTTCCCGAGAGAAGTTTCACCATACTGGCTGTAATGGCTAATCCCAATCCATTCCGCCTCCACCCTTTTTGCTTCCCATAGTTATCCAGAATCGTAAACCGGTTAAAGATATGCCCGATGTCCTCTTCGCTGATGCCTTTCCCTTTGTTTATTACTAAGATCCTGAGATTTCCGTTTTTTGTAGAAATATCGACTGTTACCGGTTCCTCATTACTATATTTTACGGCATTTGATACCAGGTTAATCAGAATCGTAGTCAGAAATCTCTCATCGGAATTCCAAAAGAGATTAGGTTCATACTGCCTTATCACACTTATTTCCGAGCCTGATGTGTTAACCTTAAAGGCCTCGATCACCCGGTCTGCAATTTCTGAAACATTCAGGCTAGTTACCTCTGCCTGTTTATAGCCTGATTCCATCTGCTTAAAATCCATCAAATCACTGATCAACGAATTCATACGCTTTGCATTCCGGTTAATGACATGAACGTATTTTATTACCTGAGGACTTACATTCTTCTGTTCCAGGAGCAGTTTACAGGGTCCAGAAATAAGTGTCAGAGGTGTACTGAACTCATGGGCGATATCTGTAAAAAAGTCAAGTTTGGACTCATATAAGCGTTCTTTCAGTTCAGCTTCAGCCTTTGCTGTATTTACTTTTTTCAGTTCCAGGATCAGAGACTCGAATTTCCTCTTATTATATTCGGCCCGTATAAGTGTATAATAAAACAACAGGATAGGAAGACAAGCTATCACGGAAACCAGGTAATTCATGAAATAATCCGGTACATCTAACAGCCGATGCGTATAGAAAACATAAACGATTATGCCTAACACGAAATAGAATGTCCACAAAAGATACTCTTTCAAAAGACCGTTATAAAACTTATCATAATATATTTCTTTCTCTATATAGGCATGCATCCGCCAGTTTCCATAATATAATATAGGAATAGCAACGATCAGTTCCTTCAAGTGTTGAACCGGGATCATCTCCAGCTTGTTCAATGAGAAGCCGATCACCCAATGTATCGACTGCTGGCAGATAACAGTCAAAAGAATCGGCAAAATCCATTTCCGTATATCAGGCATAAAGTAGAATATCATATTTTCTACAAATGTATATAAATATCAGACTACAAAATGTAACGGAGAGTGACATTTATGTTACCATTTGCGCCAAAGCATATATCATAAATGCTCCTGCTTTTTTTATGTCAAAGACTTAAATACATTTGCACCGTAATTAATATTCAATCATTTCATTTAATAAGCAAAAGTCAACAGAGCCATGAAAACTTTAATAAAGAACTTTTTCAGTGTATTACGCCGTTTCAAGATGGCGACTATACTTAATATATTAGGGTTATCGATAGCCTTTACCGCTTTTATGATCATTTTGATGCAGTTGGATTATGACTGGAGTTTCGACAAGTCTCACAGAAAAGCCGATTGCATCTACCGTGTGGAAAGAACGTTTGGCGACGGAGTAACCATTCCTACGAACCGTCCGCTGGCGGATATCTTTTTTCAATCATCCCCACATATTAAAGCAGGTGCATTGGTTTCTCCCTGGCAAAAGGAAATCTATTTTACCATCGACAAGAATGGAGAAAAGGTCAGTTATCTGGAACCGATGATCAGAGTTTATCCCGAGTACACCGACGTTTTCGAGTTCGAGATGGTTGAAGGAACTACAAATGCGTTGTCACAACCGGAGCATGTATTAATACCGCAAAGTATAGCGAATAAACTGTTCGGAAACGAATCCGCTCTAAACAGGCAAATACAAGCTAACGACATTAATTATACTATTGGCGGAGTATACAAAGATTTCCCATCCAATACAGTGGTGACGAACAATATTTATTTTCCTATTCCCAAAGATGAAAATGCGCATGAATGGAACAATAACAACTATGAGTTATACATAAGGGTGGATGCCCCGGAAAACAGTGAGGATCTGGTAGAAAACTTTAAAAAGAATTTCGACACATCCACGCTGGGCGACGATTATACCTGGATCAGTTCCGTCGGATTACGGTTAACACCTCTCAGAAAGATTCACTTTACAACAGACACGACATACGATACTACACCTAAAGCGAGCAAGAATACACTGGCGGTTTTATTTGCCATAGCAATCATCATTATCGTTATTGCCGCAATAAATTTCACCAACTTCACCATGGCCTTAACACCTGCGCGTATCAAAAATATCAACACGCGGAAAGTACTAGGTGCCGAAGAAAGCACATTACGCCTATCGTTATTGACAGAGGCTGTTTCCGTTAGCATTGTTTCTTATTTGTTGTCTTTGATTTGGATACATATTTTGTCGTTCACATCCGTAACTACATTATTGGATGCCGACTTATCATTGAGCGCACACTTCCCTTTATTGGGAGTTACCGCTCTGATAGCCGTTTGTACAGGTACTCTTGCCGGGGTATATCCATCGTTTTATGTTACCTCGTTCCCTCCTGCACTCGTGTTGAAAGGGAGTTTCGGACTGTCGCCCAAAGGGAGGAAGCTACGCAATGCACTTGTCAGTGTACAGTTTATCACATCGTTTGCTTTAATTATCACGGCTTTGTTCATGTATCTGCAAAACCATTATATGATGAATACTCCGTTAGGGTATGAAAAAGACGAATTAATCGTGATGGATCTGAATAATACGGTACAGAAAAGCCGTGAAGCCTTTACAAACCAATTAAAAACATTCTCAGGTATAGAAAACGTAACCTATGCAGAAGTGTTATTATCCAGTTCCGACCAATACATGAGCTGGATGCGTAAATACAAAAATAAGGATATCGGATTTCAATGCTTGCCAGTCGATGTGTCATTTCTAAAAGTGATGGGTATTGATGTTCCGGAAGGACGTGACTTCAGGGAAGAAGACAAGAACACGGTAAACGGAGTTTATATATTCAATGAAAAAGCCCGCGGACAATACGAGTTGGAGATTGGTGAAAAAGTGGAGAACGGAGAAATCGTAGGGTTTATTCCCGACATCAAGTTTGCCTCTCTTCGCTCGGAAATAGCGCCGATGGCTTTTTATATCTGGGGGACAGATAATTGGGGTATAACACCCCTATATGCTTATATCAAAGTAAAAAGCGGTGCAAACCTGAAGGAATCTATGGAACATATAAAAAAAACCGCTCAATCCTTCGATCCGGCCTATCCTTTTAATATTCGTTTTTTCAACGAAGTATTAAACCGACTTTACGAGAAAGAACAAAAGACAACCACTTTAATAACTCTTTTCAGTATGCTGGCAATCTTTATATCCATTGTCGGCGTATTCGGTTTAGTTGTTTTCGACAGCGAATATCGCCGTAAAGAGATAGGAGTAAGAAAGGTGCTAGGCTCCAACACATTGCAGATAATAATCATGTTTAACAAAACTTATCTGCACATCCTTTGCCTCTGTTTTATCCTGGCTGTTCCTATTGCTTATCATGTAGTTGTCCGCTGGCTGGATAACTTTGCCTATAAAACACCGATGTACTGGTGGGTGTTTCTCATCGCATTCGCTATAGTATCGGTGATTACAGTCATTACCGTAACATTTCAAAATTATTGGGTAGCGAATGAAAATCCGGTGAAAAGTTTGAAAACAGACTAACACTGCCGTTTGATCTCTCTGACCATTTTGTAAAAAAGAAAGCCTCTTGCTTTTCGAACCGTTCGTCAGCAAGAGGCTTTCTTCATCTATATAAAGGATAAATTACCTCATAAATCCCTGGTCTTTCAGTACTTTCAACAGTACTTCAGAGAAATATTCATTATTCTTCTTCGTATAGCGGACATCTGTGAATACCTGTGCCAGCGTCTCTTTGTTATTCTCTTTTACAAATTGCTTATTGACTTCAAGCGCTTCCTTTTCACCATACAATTCATCGATCGATTCCGGAGTATAATCCACATAAGTCTCCTGATGAACCACTGCGGCCAGAGGTAGGCGTTCCACCTGTTCCGGTAGCGGCAGAGCCGGATAACCGACCGTCACCGTAACAATAGGGACAACTAAACGGGGCAGTGACAAAGCCTCGATGATTTTATCGGCATTATAAGCCGTAGTTCCCAGATAACAGATCCCCAGCCCCTTTTCTTCTGCGGCATCACAAAAAGCCTGGGCAAATAACATCGCATCGATAGTCGAAGCAATAAAAGTCTGCAGATTATCAAATCCAGCCTCAGCCTTACGCTGTTCAGCCCACTTGACAAAACGATTGGCATCTGCACAGAAAGTCAGCACAACCGGAGCAGTCCTGATCATCGGCTGGTTGAAGTGAGCCGGAGACAGTTTCTCTTTATTTGCCTTGTCGCGGGTAACAACTACACTGTACAACTGCATATTACCGGTGTTAGACGCACGGGCTGCCACTTCCAGTAATTCATTCAACAATTGCCCGGGAATATCCTGCTCTGTATATTTGCGGATAGTCCTGCGATTTTTCAATCTATCTATCATATCTATATTTGTATAAGAAGTCTATCAATAACAAAGTCCCAGTAACCAGATCGGAAGTTTATTGTTCTGACTTTTCGGTTGGCCGTAAATAGCGGCATAGGCATTTTCCACCTCTTTGATCCGCTCATAATCCATCAAAGGATCACCCACCATAAATGTATATTTGTCATTTACCAGAAAGTCATTGTTCCCGAGCAATTCCACCGTTGCAAAATTCGATAGCTGGTCGACAAAGAAAGTCTCTCCCAGCACAACACGGTCATTCACGTCCTCTTCAAAGGCCATCAATAAATTCGTATTACCTAAATAAGTTTTCTGATAACGATGGTTTGCACTCTTATTCGACTGGTAGAATCTCAAACAAACCGCATCTTTCAGATAATCCAAATACCGTTTTACATCCGTTGCCTCCAACTTCAACTGTGTTGCCAGATCCGCGATATCGGACACATTGGGAATCTGCCCCGAAACCAGCATCATTAACCTCTTGATCTCATTCAATACCTGGTAGCCGACAGGGTAAATGGCAGGCAAATCTATTTCAATCGTATCCCTCACCCGGTCCTGTAAACGGTACGGATAAGCATCAGGATCATCCCAATAAAACGGATATTCGCCATGTTCCAGATAGTTACGGAAAATAGGAGCTACAACAATCTGGTCATTCACGTTCCTCGCGACCTCCGCATGGTTCTCCAGCAAATCGTCCAACGAGATCGGAGGCAAATCCAATACGCACTCGTATGAAAGATATTCCCTGAATGACATCGTACCCAATATATGGCAAGACACTTGGTTCTTAAACCCTCTCATTACTTTCGAGACCGGAAGTAAGGAAGATGTAGCGAAAACGATATGCAGATCCGGACAACGATCCAGTAATTTTCTGGTCTCACTCATCCAGTCGGAATAACGGTGCACGCTATCCAGAAACAGATGCGTACCTCCCTCTTTATAGAACTGCATAGCCACGTTGACCATCTTTTCCCGTTGAAAAAGAATACTATCCAGATCCAGATATAAAGCTTTGTCGGAATCATCAAAAGCCAACTTGATCCGTTGCAGTAATAAGGTTGTTTTCCCGACACCTTGCGAACCAAAAATTCCAATCAGACGATCATCCCACTGTATCTGTTTATAAAGATATCGCTGAAAATTGCATCTTATCCCTTTCAGCAATTGCTGATGGTTTACCCGGTATATGTCCATAAACTAAACTATTTGATACAAATGTAATACTTTATGACAATAATCACGTAAATTTGCATGACAAAAACCAATAAGAGAATGGACAAATCGAAAGTTTACTTTACAAACCTGCGCACAACACCTTCCAGCAATTTACTGGATAAAATGGAACGTCTTGTTAAACGTGCAGGCATTGCAAACATTGATTTTAAGAATCAATTCACAGCGATTAAAATTCATTTCGGAGAGCCGGGAAACCTGGCTTATATCCGTCCTAATTATGCAGCCCGTATGGCTACGTTGCTTCGTTCTTTGGGAGCAAAGCCTTTTCTTACTGATTGTAACACTTTGTATTCCGGACGTCGTTCCAATGCTGTAGACCATCTGGAAAGTGCGATGGAAAATGGCTTCAACCCTATTTCCGCCAAATGTGAAGTGATCATTGCCGACGGTCTGAAAGGTACCGATTACCGGGAAATCGACATAAACGGAGAATACTGCAAAGCACCGAAGATCGGTTCAGCCATTGCAGATGCCGATATTATACTGACGATGAATCATTTCAAAGGTCATGAGCAGACAGGCTTCGGCGGCGCATTGAAAAACCTGGGCATGGGTTGTGCCAGTGTCGGAGGGAAACTGGAACTGCATTCGGCTTCACAGCCGGTAGTCGACCGTGATAATTGTAAAAGCTGTAATATCTGCGTGAAACATTGCGCACATGACGCGATTCACCTGGATACAGACAAAATAGCCACTATCGACTATGATAAATGCGTTGGTTGCGGACAATGTGTGGCTCTTTGCCAGTACGATGCAGCCGTTATGGGTGAAGGCGATACATCCGAACGCCTCAACTATAAAATCGCGGAATATTCAAAGGCCGTATTACTCGACAAGCCTAATTTCCATATCAGTTTTATTATGAATGTCTCACCGGAATGCGATTGCTGGAATCATAATGATGCAGCTATTGTTCCGGACCTTGGCATTGCAGCGTCTTTCGACCCGGTCGCTTTGGACAAGGCATGTGCCGATATGGTAATCAACGCTCCGCTGATCGGAGGTAACAAACTGGCCGAAGCTCATCCGCACGAACTTCTGGAAGGGGAAGATAAATTCCATCTGATCCATCCGGATACCAACTGGCAGGCAGGTCTGGAGCATGCCGAAAAGATCGGACTGGGAACCCAGGAATATGAACTAATAACCGTATAAGTACACATTTATTTATGATCAATCAGGATACTATCTGTGCCGTATCGACAGCCCCCGGAGCCGGAGGCGTAGCTGTCATCCGTGTATCCGGCACTGACGCCATAACAATTTGTGACACAATCTTCGCTCCCAAGACCGAAGGGAAGAATCTTCAGAGCCAGAAGGCTTATACCTTACGCTACGGTAGTATCCGCCGCGGGGAAGAGTTGATCGACGATGTACTTGTCGCCCTCTTCCGCGCCCCTCATTCGTTTACAGGAGAAGACACCGTCGAGATCACTTGCCACGGTTCGGTTTACATCCAGCAACAGATCCTTCAGTTACTGATTGAAAAGGGATGCCGTTCTGCCCTTCCCGGAGAATATACGCAACGCGCTTTTCTGAACGGAAAGATGGACCTGAGCCAGGCAGAGGCTGTTGCCGACCTGATCGCATCCACATCAGCCGGCATGCACAAACTGGCTATAAACCAGATGCGTGGCGGTTTCAGTAATGAATTGACCAAACTACGCAGTCAACTGCTCGATTTCACTTCATTGATCGAATTGGAACTAGATTTCAGCGAAGAAGATGTCGAGTTTGCCGACCGTACCAATCTGAAGCAACTGGCTACAAACATAGAACAGCTGATACACAAATTAGCCGATTCATTCAGTGTAGGCAATGCCATTAAAAACGGTATTCCTGTAGCCATCATCGGCGAAACGAATGCCGGTAAGTCCACTTTACTCAACCTATTGGTCGGAGAAGAGCGTGCCATCGTTTCCGACATCCACGGAACAACCCGCGACGTAATAGAAGACACGATCAATCTATCAGGCATCACATTCCGTTTTATTGACACGGCAGGTATCCGTGAAACCAGCGATACGATCGAAAGCCTGGGTATCGAACGTACTTTCCAGAAACTCCGCCAGGCATCCATCGTACTTTGGGTAATCGACCTGACCAGCCCTGCAAAGCAGATCGAGGAATTAGCACAAACGATCATCCCGCAGACAGAGGGTAAAAAAGTGATTCTTGTATTTAACAAGTCAGACTTGCTTTCACCAGCCGAACTGGAAATCAAACAAGAATTACTTGGTAAAATCCCTGTTGACAGGTTATATATTTCAGCTAAACAGCAGTCCAATACAGAAGTATTGAAACAGCATTTGATTCAGGCCGCCGCCTTACCCGAAGTATCTCAAAACGATGTGATCGTCACCAACGTCCGCCATTATGAAGCCTTAACAAAAGCCCACGAAGCTATCGCCCGTGTAATCAATGGATTGGAAATGAATATCTCAGGGGATTTTCTGAGCCAGGATATCAGAGAGTGCATGCATTATCTGGGAGAAATTACAGGGCAGATCAGTAATGATGAGATATTGGGGAATATTTTCGGGAAGTTCTGCATCGGCAAATAGATAGTGATTACCGACGATTAGCATATGTTATCAATGATCATCAGAGGCTGTCTAACAAATTTAGACTGCTTCTTTTTTAATAGAAAAACAAACAAATCATGTCAGGTAACAGGTGGTAGACATAGAGCGAATTGTTGTAACCTATAAGTGTAGGATAGTTATATTTAGTACTTGTAAAGTAGTAAATAGTGGCAGATATGGTCTTACTATTGTAGATAATAATAAGAAATATCCTTTTTAACTCGATATTTAAAATTTAAACAAGCTCTCAATAATAATTTGTAGAGTTAATAGATAATCTGCATTTTGTAATCAGGGAAACTTTGTTTTTCGTATCTCAACTTTTTTTATTCAGTCCGGCCCTGATCCGGCTAAGAGATTGCGGAGTGACACCTATATATCCGGCAATTTCTTTCAAAGGGACACTATTGAACAACTCCGGCATCTTTTTTATAAAAGTCAGATACCGGTTCTCGGCTTTGGGACTCGACAGGTCGATAAGCAGATCGTCTTCATTGATGAGTATATTCACCAAAAGCTCCTGCATCCATTTCAGGAAAGCCGGAGATGAATCAGACAGTTTTTGTATGGTACTGTTTCTCATCTCGATGGCTATACTGTCACTGGACGAGCTGATCGTATAGCGGGAAGGATGTCCTCGAAAATATCCCCAGGAAGAAAACACCGTTTCTCCGGGGATGGAGAACCAAAGCGTTTGCTGCTCTCCGTCGCGTTCGATGTAAGCCCTCCATACACCTTTCTGTATAAAGTAGATCGAATCGTCCGTCTTTCCTTCTCCGATAACCGTACTCCCTTTCGGAAAATGTAACGTACGGAGAGTCTGCCGGAGCAGAGTTATTTCCGTTTCTTTCAGTTCACACTGTTTGCAGATTCCTTCTATAAATGTTTCCATTGTCACGTACTTTATCCATGATTAATAAACAAACGATTACCAGTGTCGTAGCGATATCACCGGCTGCTACCGCTAGCCAGATCCCTTTGACCTCCATCAACAAAGGTAATGTGAAAAAGAATACCACCGGCAATATCCCTCGCAGGATAGTCAGGGAAATGGCCCGTCTCAGCCGTTCGATACTCGTATAATACCCGATCATGATGATGTTGATGCCGAAAAACAGGTAATCCGTTGCGAATAACGGAAGACCGGTTACCGCATATTTCCATGCATCGCTCGCCGTATCAGGAATGAAAAGCGAAACGATGCTACGGGAAAAACAAGCGAACAAAGCAGTGATGACTAATGCGAATATCAACGTGAACGTCATGGATAAACGCAGCGCGTTGTCCGACCGTTTCATCTGTCCGCATCCGTAGTTATAGCTGATAATGGGCTGTGCCGATTGTACCGTCGCATTGAACACCATGAAAATGATCGGGAACAAGTAGCAGATAACACTGTAAGCCGCTACGCCGTTTGCTCCGAGGTGATCCATAAAGACATAATTACCTGCGATGATCATGACCGATAATGTGATTTCGCTGATGAACACAGAGAAACCCAGTTTGATCATATATCCTACATTCCGGAGTGTCAGTAATAAACTTTTGACACTCATTTTCAGCCAGACGAATTTCACAGTTACCAAACGTGAACGTCCGAACAGATAGATAAGCATGATTGCCGCCCCTACAAACTCACCGATATCGGTTGCTATCGCCGCACCGAACAATCCCCATTTAAATACAAAAATGAACAGATAGTCCAACACGATATTCACAATTGTTGCCGCAAGCATCGCCCACATGGATATTTTCGGGTTGGCAAGCCGTGTGAAAAACGGCAGAGCAACAACAAGTACGGTAAATGGAAGGCTGATGGAGAACCAGAAGAGGTACTCTACGACCATATCCTTCAAATATTCGTCAGAACCGAAAAGAGTTGCTATCTGCCCGGGAAACAAGGTCAGTAGCAATGTTATAATTAAACTGACAACGATCAATGCTATGACTGACTGGGTCAGGTTGATGTTGGCTACTCTGTATTTACCCTGTGACAAGTTGATGGAAGTGAGTATCCCACCTCCCATACCGAACATCAGACCGAGTCCGGCGATGAACATGAAAATAGGTGCTGAGATATTGACAGCCGCCATGGCGTCACTTCCTATCCCGTTCCCCACGAATATACCATCGACTACAGTGAACAGTGCCGATGCGGCCATTCCTAAAATCGTAGGAAAGAGTAGTCTGGTAAATAACTTTCCTACGTCCATTCTTCTAAAATCAAGGCTATCCCTCTGCATATCAATTTGTTTTTAATAATGACGGGCGCAAAGGTAGGACTTTAGATTCCGGATAAACTTACCAATTGGTAATAAATGATATGTGGTATAAATGAGCAATTTAGCCTAAAATATCATCGATAATAGCATACTGTTTTTCGAAGAATAACCGTCTTTCAATACGTCCGCAACCGGAAAGTAATGTGGATATTTTGCAGAGCGACTGGATCCATTCTTTTATTTTTTCAAAACTTTCTACCGAATTGTCGATCATGGAAAAACTGAAGTTGGTCTGGAACAATGCCAGGTGTTTATCTCCCGAAACATAATAGCAACTTGTGAATCCCATATTCATGGACGATACATAAAAGGCTATTTCCGGTGGAGTAGGCATGAAAGGAATATAAGTCCCGTTCAGTGATTTTTCGATTTTGGATAAGATTTCTTTCAGTTCACTTTTGATGTCATTTTTCTCCTGTGTTGTAATGATATGCATCCGGTAGAAATTATATATTTCTTTGGTCAGTGTCCAGATCAGCGAATGATCCCAGATATAGAATACTTTTCGGAATTTATAGACATCATTATACTTCTCTATGATTTGGTTCAACCGATAAGGGACTCTCCATTGAGAAAAGTTACTGAACTCTTCGGATTGTACAAAATAGTTTCCCCACTTGAAAAACATGAACTTGGTTATAAGAGGATGATGAATGTAAAACTCCGGGGGTAATATGTTATACACATTTCCGGCTTCTCCCGGTTCGTGCCGGTTAATCTCTTCCGTCTGTTTCAGATTGAATTCTATCATATCATACAAGGAGTCCATCGACTGAAGTTTGGAAGGAGATTCAAAAACGAACGGAAGCCATTGAAGTTCCACCTCTTTATACAGCAAACTATCCAGCGAGATATTGAAGGCCCTTGCCAGTATACCTATTTCCCTGACAGAAAAGTTTACTTTTCCTGACATTCTCCGATAGACAGATTCTTTTTCTAGCTTTAGGATATCCGATATCTGGTTTATGAGATTAACCTTTTTAGCCTCTTTTCTGTATAAAACCTCTATGAATACATCATGTAAATTTCTCTTTTTCATAATTATCAGATTTTTGTGGATGTCTGTTTATATCAAAACGAAATCTAGCCTGGCGAAATGTAAGAAAAAAACTGTAAAGAAGAACTGAAAGAAATGGATTAATGACGTTTGTTGCAAACTTTGATAATTGATCTTTTTGTTTTCTCTTTTTTAGAGAAAATGAAAAAACATTTTCTCTAAAAAGTACAAGACTATTTTATCCTTTCGACTATTCAGTAAGCCGGGGAAAAGAGAAGGCTTTCCGATTTCTCTGAAATGTAGAAAAGCTACCGGATAATTGGATAAAGTTGTCTTTCTCAATGTATTTCGGTCGCGTACTTTTGCCTTAGGAAAAAGAATATCCTATGCAAACGCAAAAATTAATATTAGTACTGATAGCTGTTCTGTCCTGTGCAGTAACCAGCGCCCAGAAGATTGCTTTAAAGAACAACCTTTTGATGGATGCCATGGCATCGCCTAACCTTTCACTGGAATTTAAGGTCGGAACCAGAATGACGATCGATATCCCTGCCAGTCTGAATTTATGGAGTTTCAGCGATACGAAGAAATTCAAACATTTTGCCGTGCAACCGGAAGTCCGTTGGTGGCTATGCCAGCCTTTTACTGGACATTTCTGGGGAGTGCATGCCCATTATGCTTCCTATAATGTCGGGGGTATCGGACCTTTTAAGACTATAAAGGACAACCGGTACGAAGGATGGTTGACCGGAGCGGGCGTCAGTTACGGCTATAACTGGATACTGGCTCCCCGCTGGTCGATCGAAGCCACTGTAGGAGTCGGTTACGCTTATCTCTCATATGATAAATATCCGTGCGGGAAATGTCAGCCATTGACCCGCCATCGGACGAAGCATTATTTCGGACCGACGAAGTTTGCTCTGACGCTGGTCTTTCTATTAAAATAATCACATTATGGTAACCTGTAACAACATAAAATTAAGAATCTTTTTCTTAGCGGGGATTGCATCCTGTATTCTCTCTCCCTTCGACGTAAACGCGCAACAGAAAGTATCCGATGTTCGTGTGGTTGTACGTGACATAAGGCAAGAAAAAGACAGCGTGCGTGCCATACTTGACATCGAAACCATCGGAATATCCGTAACTCCGAGAGAGCAGTTGTATTTCTTCCCGGTCATTCGTTCCGGAGAGAATGAAAAGAAGTTGCTCCCCGTTGTTATCCGTGGTAAAACCCAGCAGGCAGTCGTAAACAGGGTGGAGAAGCTTTCAGGAGAAGTTGAACCTGTTTATGTCTGTTTCAGTACAGGGCGGCGTAAAGAGATCCATGAGAAAATAACATATAACAGTACAGTTCCTCTGGAAGGATGGATGAAAGATGCAAATGTGGTGATGGTGCAGGAACGACGGAACTGTCGGGGTGAATATCATCGTATCTCTACGGAAATAATAGCAGACAGTATCCGGTTCATGGAAAAGCCGGAACGAGGTTTGGTTTATGTGCTTCCGGTCAGGATTCCCGTTCCTCCTCGTGAAGAGATAAAGACCCGGACTGAGACAGGTGAAGCCCTGATAATCTATCGGGTCGGGAATGCCGAGATCGATCCCGGCATGGGAAATAACCGGAATGAACTGGATAAGATACGACGCAGTCTGGAAGATATAAAGAATGTACAGGGTGTCGATATAAATACGATAAAGATATCGGCTTATGCATCTCCTGAGGGAACATGGCAGAACAACTTACGTCTTTCCGAACGTCGTGCCGCCTCTCTCACCGGATGGCTTCGCCGGAATTATGATCTGGAAGGAATCACTCTTTCTTCACAAGGATATGGCGAAGACTGGAAAGGGTTGGGGAAACTGGTTGAGGAAGACCTGGTCATGACAACTACGGAAAAAGAATATGCTCTCGGTATCATCGGTAAAGAAGAAATGAATGACAGGCGTGAACAGGTTCTGATGCAGTATGACGGAGGAAAGAGCTATCGTTATATGCTGACCCGTCTTTTTCCTTTGCTTCGCCGTTGTGCTTACCGGATCGGTTTTACCGTACCGGAATATTCCGTCGAGACGATAAAAGAGGTTTACCAAACCCATCCGAATATGCTTTCATTGTATGAATTCTATTTGCTGGCGAATCAGTATGAACCGGAAAGCCCGCAGTTCAGCGACGTGATTAAAAAAGCGGCTGTGATGTATCCTGAGGAAAAGATCAACCGTCTCTCTATGGCTGTATTTAGTTATTTATCTGGTGATATGAAAGCAGGATTAGAATATCTCACCGGGCTGGAAGACGATCCGGATGCCTGGTTATACCTGTCCGCCTTCCATGCCCGTAACGGTGAATTGGATAAAGCGGAACAATATGCCCGGCGGGCAGCAGAGTCCGGAAATACCGATGCACAAGAGCATCTGGCTTTGATTGAAAAATATAAAGTTAAAGAAAAACAGTATCAGGATAAACTGAAAGAATATATCAATATGAACACTAAAAAAACAATAAAATGAAACTCAGATTTATGTTTATGTCAGCCTTGGCGATAGTCTTGCTGACCAATTGTAATGACGACGATGGTTACAAAAATACCGAAGTCTCGAATGCGGATGTCGCTTATCTATCGATCAAGATCGAGACACATCCGACGACACGTGCTTCCGGTGAAAACCCTGGTGCCGATGAAAGTGATATCAAAAAACTTTACCTGGTCACATTTGACAATGCCGGAAAAGTGCTGGGCATCCCGTCAACGAGTGGTTATTTCATCGAAATAGCCCCGGCATCATCTACTCTGGAGGCTGTTAAGGTATCTGCTGATGCCACGAAGCTTTTGGTTGTTGCCAATCCGGGAACTCAATTGGCTGGTGTGATCAGCGGTATGGGGGTAACCTCTACTTTCAATTCGATAAATGCGGCAATTGCCGGAGTGGCAGAAGACGAGGTGACAGATAATGTAAAAGATATCAAAAAAGGATTTGCTATGATCAATAGCGGTAATGATGAGGGATTGCCTGCAGGTTCGAAAATAACCGACCTGCTTATCGATATCACTGGTAAGATGATCAAACCGAAAGATGGGGAAAAAGATGAAGACACCAAACTGAGAGCCGAGCTCTCGGACAACCGGTTCGATGTCAGGATTGAACGCCTGACCTCTAAGGTTGAACTGTGGCTGAAAGATAAGATTAAAACATTTCCCGAAGGCGCGAAATTCGATTTTGAAAGCTGGACACTCGATGTAGTGAACACGACTTTCTTTCCTTGCGCAGATAAGACTATACTGGAGGTGGCACATTCTGGCAGTACTCCGTTTTATGAAAGTAACTTTTACACCCACGACCCGAACTTCGAAGGTGTGGTGGGAGACGGTCTTGCGTTTGCCAGCATCGATCCGGACACGTATGCTCCGGTCTTGCTCGATCCTTATGATTGGATGGAACCTTCAAAATCAGATGAACCGGCTATTGCCTATTGTCTGGAAAATACAATGGCAGCAGCCGAACAAAAGTTCGGTAATGCAAGCCGTATCGTGATAAAAGGAACCTATTACCCTAAAGAGCATACTACTAAAACCGGTGACTGGTTCAATTTCGCAGGTAAAGACTATCATAATCTGAAGGATTTGCAGGATGCTTATGATAAAGCTGAAGATGATTCGAACCTGAAAAAAGTTTGCGATAATATGTATGGAAAGATAAGCGATTTCAAAAAGGGAGTAGATGTCGGTTCCGACTTTATGGATCTTACGGAAAATATGCTGAAAGATGTACCTAACGGCGGCGAGTTGATCAAGAATAAGAAAGAAGAGGTTGTCCGCTGGTACCAGAACGGTCTGAATTACTATTACTATGAAATCCGGCATGATAATAAGACGGAGAAGGAAATGGATTTCGGCAAATACGGTGTTGTCCGTAACAACTGGTATCAACTGACGCTTGGTTCCGTGAATGGTGCCGGAACTCCGTGGTATCCTGACCCTAACAATCCGGGGCCCGGCGATCCTGATCCGGAAGATCCGATCGACCAGTCTGCCGGTTATCTGGGTATAACGGTGAAGACTGCCCCATGGGTTATCTGGGAAAATGAAATAGGCATTTAATGCGGTTTGCAGAAGCGAATGATTTCCCAGGTAGGAAACGCCAGTTCCCTCGGCAGGAAATTGCAGTTTCCCTAGGAGGAAACGCTAGTTCCCCGCGCAGGAAACTCAAGTTTCCTTATTAAAAAAATTTAGGAAACTGCAATCGCTTCTGTTTTAGGATACTATGGTGTTTGGTGAAAAATGGAAATAAGATAGAGAACGATAGAGGCAGGAATATGAATACGAAAGGAACATATCGGTATTTGGTCAGGTCGGTTTTAACAGCTTTGATGCCGTTATTCCTGCTATCTTGTGAGAAGATCAAAGACAATATGGATGATTGCGGTATATATCTCGAATTCATTTATGAGTATAATATGGAGTATGCCGACTCTTTCGAGCCACAGGTCGGTTCGGTCGATATATTTGTCTTCGATGCTGAAGGACGGTATCTGTTTACGAAGCAGTCTCTCCGTGAGGAACTTATCGGACGTAAAAGAATGTTCCTCGGGAATGACCTCGCCTTCGGTAACTATAAGATACTGACTGTCGGAGGACTGTCGGACAGTTTCCGGCTCTCTGATGGCAGCGGTAATACACTGATCCCCGGGCAAACGCAGCTGGAAGATATACGACTATCGCTGGTACGCGGATCGGAGATCGTTTCCCATGAATTTCCTCCTGTATGGATAGGCGTAACACAGGACATTCGTTATCAGGCGGATCTGTCGATATATCAGATACCTCTGGTCAAGGAAACCAATCATTTTGATCTGGTACTGGCGAGGGTGGAAGAAAGTCCGAGAGCTGCAGCCGATACGGAAAATGTACCTTATACTTTCGAGATCGTGACTCCCGAAGGTGCTGTATATGGACATGATAATAGGCCGAAAAGGAAGGAGACGGTAACATTCCGCCCTTATCTTCTGACGGCAGGCGGTGGAGCGGACGAGTTATCCGAAGCCCATATCAACTCCAACCGGTTGCTTTATATGAAGGATTATGATTACCGGCTTATTGTGCGTAGCACGTCGACCGGAAAAGTCTTATGGGATTACGATCTGATGTATCTGCTGGAACATACGAAACCGGCTTCGCGTCCTGACGGTAGCCTGCTACCCATGCAGGAATATCTTGACCGTCAGAGCGAATGGCATATCGTGGTGCTGTATAAGGAAGAGCCCGGAGGCGATCCCGGCGGATTCATTGCGGTTAAAGTGATTGTGAACGACTGGATAATATGGATCAATGATATTGGTGTCTGACTTTTTGGATAAAGAAAGAATGAAAAAGATATTGAATCTGATAAGTATATCTATGGCGACCATTTTTCTGAATGCTTGCTCTGTGGAGCAGTCGGTGGATGGTGGCGACGGATTGCGGGGACTGATGGCCGTGGAAGTTCTTACGGACGGAGCCCTGGCAGACGATCATATCCATACTGCCCGCTTTATCGTGTTCGATGATGCGTCAGTCTTTCCTTCCGTCGATATCAATAAAATGATGACACTGGAGAATGACGACCGGGATGCTAAAGAGTTCAGGACTACTTTGAAGGTGCATTGCAATCCGGATAAGATGCTGGTCGTGATATTGAATGAACCGGCTACATTGACCGGCTTTCTGGAAACAGTGACTGCTCCCGGAGATTTGGAGACGGTGACATATCTTATGGCTGAAATATTCAATGAAAATCATACGGCAACCCTTACGAAGGGTATTCCCATGACTGCTGCTTCCTATAATATATCCGTTACGGAGGAAAATGACACCGAGAGTAAAGCCGCCAGGGTGGAAATGGAAGTTAAACGTGCCGTGGCGCGGGTCGAACTCTGGCTTAGAACGGAATTGCCGTTTCAGTCGGAGGTTGGCCGATCGACTGCCGTAAACCTTCTGAAGTCGCATGACGAAGGCTGTCTGATGGCTCCTGATGTGACAAGGAATTTCGGATATATGCAGACGGTCGATGCTCCCGATAAAGAGGTGTCCTGGAGTTATACAGACTCCGATCCGTTGAAACTGGCCGATACATTGCAATTTGTCTGTGCTTTTTATACACCGGAAAGAACCTGTTCGGCTCCGGGCGATGCTGATAAACTGATCCTGGATATCCGGGGAATCGGGACCTCCGACGGAATGAGGAATGCCGTATCGACCTTGTCATCTTTCTCTACCGGAGGCGGTCCACCCCAATATATCACCGAGATCAGGCGTAATAATGTCTATAGGATATCAGGAGTTGTCAGGAAGCAGATAGTAGAGTTTGAACAGAAAGTAGTTCCGTGGACGGAAGTCGGACAGGGAGTAATCATCGACCCTCAGTATTTTCTGACCGTGACCCGTGATAATCTCTACTTGCCGGATGATGGTAATAAAACCAGTATTACGGCAACTACCAATTACGACCGAATCGATGACGACAGAGGTTTCCCTCCGGGAATATGCCTGGGAGAAACCAAATATTACGACAAAACGGGACAACCGGAGGAAGATACTCAAAGTAGCTTATACGGCTGGTTGTCCGTTACCCTTGGCGGAGTGGCGGGAGAACTTGTGCAGGAAATAGAATTTTCCGTATCCGGAACGCTGAATGAAAATGAAAAAGGTTGCTACGCGACGGCAGAGGTCAAAGCCGGCAACCTGATCAAGCTGATCAAGGTGAAACGTTGAACGGCATACCGATAATACACGATGTAATATGGAACGATATAGTAAATGGCTGACATTAATGAGTGCAACTCTCTTTTTCCTCTTGCTCCATGCAACAGCTTGCGTGGATGAGCAGGAGATCGGAGAAGTATATGGAGGATTGGTCTTTATGGAAATGACCGTTCCCGGATTGGAGATACCGACCGTAACGCGTTCCATGGAAGGGAATAAGGGCGAAGCCGTGGTGAAGACAATCGATTTACTGATCTTCGACAAGTCGGCGCCTGCCAGATTGATCCAACATATTGAAGTGAAAAATTTCTCTCAGAATGAGTCGGGGGATGACTACAAGATCGAGTTTAAACTGGATCTGTTGAAAGATGAAAATGCCGGTTCCGTTGTACTCGTTGCCAATGCAGCCAGGGAAGTGAAAGCGGCGTTACCGGATAATCCGGTCGATACGGAAAAACAGGATTTTCTGGAGGAGCTGGTATTTAAAACATCTGCCGGTAAAGACGGCTCTTATAAATGGAATGTGTCGGAGCCGGGATACACTCCGATACCGATGTACGGGGAAACTTCCGTAAGTGGCATTACTCCGGGAATGAGTATTACCGGTGTTGAGCTGATCCGTATGTTGGCACGTATCGATGTGGAGAATAAGGTGGGCAGCGATGTTTTCAATCTACAGGAAATCTATCTGGTCAATTATCATACGGCAGGGTTTATCGCTCCGGCATGGAATGAATCGGACGGAGCTTTATTAAAAGAGTCGGATGAGAAATATCCCTATTCAAGAAACCTGGATCCCCGGATCCCGAGTGCAGCCGGTAAGCCGGACGCAACACAGGATGCAGCCATGAAATATACCTATATGCAGGAAGCCGGTTCTGCCGGACCGCTTCTGGCAGGCGAAATATATGCTTATGAAGAACCCAAAGCAGGCTCTGTAGCAGGCGTCTGTTTGATATTGAAAGGGATTTATCAGGGAACGGAATACTATTACCGTGTCAATTTTACTTCTGATAAGACAGATCCGGGAAGTGGTTCCGGCGTTAAGACCGGCGATGATGTCCCTTTATATCGTAATCATAAATATATCGTAACTGTTACGGCAGCTGAAGGGATCGGTTATACGACTTTCGATCAGGCTCTCAGATCCGCATCTGTCCTGTCTAACCTGAAAACCTCGATCCTGATCGTGGATATGACAGGGATAAAGAATATCGTTTACGACGGACAGTATTTTATGGGAACGGAAGGTAAGATGGTCGATATACCGTGGAGTGTCGATAAATTATTGAATCACCGGGTTAGCTCCGATTATTACGGTGACTGGAAAGCGGAAGTAATAGATTCTATGACTACCGGCTGGCTGAAGTTTGCGAATGGCTATGCAAGTGAAAAGGGAACGGACATAAATTCGGGTTTTAAGCTTGATCTGAAGGTAGTAGACTCTCCCTGGGATGGAAACGATTATGTAAGTGGAAAGATCGTATTTACTGCCGGACGTCTTCGGGATACGATGATCGTCCGGAGAGTAGCGATGGCCGATATGTTTGCCCGCAGTAATATTGTCCTCAGTTCCGGTAAGCTGACATTTGCCGTTACCGAAGAAGATAACAATACGATCCCGGCAAATTCGCAGGGCGTGTTCTGTAAATGGGGATCATTATTCATGTTCGCTCCGGCAGGTATCCCGTACGATCCGGTAAAGCATATTGTTTATTACCCGCCGGAAACTTCGGTAGGGAATTGGGGTGGCGGTCTTGCCGGATGGGATCAGGTTCCTTATGCTCACGATAACTTCGGTTTCGACACACCTCCTCTAGCCGAAAGTGAAAAGGATAGGGAGAAGATGGATACTTTTAGGGAATATGAGGATGAAGCAGGTTTTAATGCGAGTGAAGGTATTGGTGATATCTGTCGCTATATCTCATCCAAAGAGGGTTGGGGGGAAGGTAAATGGCGTTTGCCTACCTCTCACGAACTGGGTCTGCTTTATGATGAAACGCCGACAAAACCTCAGTTGCCAGCCGGTGGCGATTTTGTGAATGTAACAGCCGACTACAATTTACATGCCGATAACCACAGGGATGGAAAGTCCCTTCTGAACAGCGGACTGCAATTGGGGGCCAGGGCGTCAGGTTCTATAGTCCCGGACAGAGATAAAAAGACACCTCCTTCGGGAACGGTGTATCTTCCCGTGTCAGGACATCGTTATCCGAATGGAGATGGAGATGTTGTCCATATCGGGGCATACGGTTATTATTGGTCTTCAGCTCCATACGATGATTTTACCGTCAGCTATCCTTTACTCTATCGGAAAGGTTTGGAGTTTTATGATGCCGACCGTTCGTATGCTTTCCCTATCCGTTGTATCAGAGATTATTAACCATTGCAAATAATGTACAATGAAAAAGAATATTTACCTTATACTGATAATACTTCTGTCGATGATGTCTGCTTCCGGAACAGCTCAAACACGAATAGGAGGTTTCCCTTTTTTCCGTTCTTTTCTGGATGAAATAATGGAAGCGGTTGAAAAACCCGGACCTAATAATCCAACGGCAAAACCGGGAGTAGACAGGAGTAATAAAGCGGATCTTGTCAAAAACCTCGGTTTGCAGCTTACTACCCTTAAAAGTGAAGTAGGAGCATTCTATCTTCCTGGCCATCCTTTTACGACCAATGATGGTTTAAAGATTGAGTTTGAATATATGATGTACACGACTCCGGGTTCAACCGGAGGTATAACCGATGGTATTACTATGTTTCTGATGGATGCCGATAAAACAGGTGAACTGGAATATGGGGCGGAAGGAGCTGGTTTCGGTTATACCTACAGATGGACCAATAAAACATTGGAAGGGAATAATATAGAAGGACAACGGATCAAAGGGATTCTTGGTGGATATCTGGCGATTGCTTTGGATCAGAAGAATTTTAAAACGGTACGTATGGAAGGGCATGAACAGCGGAATGGCGTCTTTTATGATGATGATCCGCGTAAGACTCCCAGTACTAAGCCGGACAAGTATAATACATACAGCAATGTGACAATCCGGGGGGCAGCAGGGCCTGATTATAGGGAAGTCGTTTCCCGCCATCCTAGCGGTTCGTTAAGATATCAGTTGTATGAAGGTGATTGGGGATATCCTGTGTTGGCAACAAGGCATACGGGAGGAAGTCGTAGCTCTGAAGATTTGTGGAATCAGGCTGGGTTTATTCTGGCTACGGATACCGGAGGTTATCTGCAAGGTGGTTTCCAGGCAGGAAATATAATACCTCCTATATTACAGGGGTTTGACATAGCCGGAGGAGGTACATTTACCGATCCTGATGAACCGGAATACCGGAAAGCGATTATAAAACTGGAAACGAATCCCGATGCTTCTGTCGGTGGTTTTAAAATTACGGTTGCCATACAACACGGGAATGAGTCGACGACTGTGATCGAGAATTTTACTTTCCCCAAAAAACTTACCTATATTGAAAATGGTTTGCCGGGAGCTATCAATAATGATTTTCCACTTATAGCTACTGTCCCTCCGCGGATCACGTATGAGGTTGAGACGCCGGATCAATTAGTCATTGGTTTTATGGCTGCAACCGGTACGGAAACAAACTATACGAATGTTATTAAGAATCTTCGCATCACTCCTTTATTCGGAGCTAATACGGCGAACGATGATATAACGGGTCATCGACGCGGACCGGTGACTATAAGACCTTTGGATAATGATTTGGGATATATCGATAGCGGTAGCGGAGTGATAGGTGATAAGGAGTATCTGGATCCTTCCAGTTTCAGGTTCTGGACAGACGAATATACTTGTTTGGGAGACCGGAAATTTGAACATACCGTCAACGGTGAGGGCCGGTGGGTATATGATGAAACAACGGCGGAAGCATTGTTCTTCCCGGAAAAAGGTTATGTGGGCGAAGCTTCTATCATGTACGATATCAAAGGGAAGGAATCTCCTTATGATGGAGAAAAATTCCGTTCGTCCCTGGCAATTATATCGGTGACGTTAGCTAATGAATATCCTTGAGAAACATATTTTATATCTTTGTCTCTTCTCTTCAAAACCAGGACATAAGTGAGGATTTGTTTAAAAAAACCATCGAAAGATGGCAAATATTTACTTATTTTATCATTTTTCTGAATAAACCATTTCTTTTTATTTTAGTCAAACAGAACAATTGACAAAATGGGAAAAAGATTGATTTAGACAATGATGAAAAAAAAGGTAAGTTTTTTGCTGGCCGGTATGCTTATGTGCATGACACCGGCGATGAATGGAGCAACAATAGACGGAGGAATTAAAGGTACTGTAATGGATGGGGAACTGGGCGGACCGTTGGAGTTCGTAACTGTTCAGGTGAAGGCAAAAGGTTCGGATAAAATTCTGCAAGGTTCTGTTACCGGAAGTGATGGAAATTACAGCATTGGCGGATTGAAGAAAGGGGAGTATGTCGTTACCTTTTCTTATATCGGCTATGGGGAAGTCTCCAAAACTATTTCAATCGGTACCAATAGCCAGGTACTCAATTTGGGAGAACTGACACTGGAAGAAGATGCTAACCAGTTAAATGAAGTGGAGATTGTGGCCAAAAGGCCTCAGATGCGTTTTGAGATCGACCGGAAGGTGTTCGATGCGACGCAGGATATTGCTTCCGAAGGCGGTTCTGTCAGTGATCTTTTATCCAATATCCCTTCCGTGGAAGTTGATAATGAAGGATCTGTTTCATTGCGGGGAAATTCCAGCGTAACGATCTGGATCAATGGCAAAGCTTCAGGATTGACTTCAGATAACCAGGCGGATATTCTGGAAATGATGCCTGCCGGAGATATCAAACAGGTAGAAGTAATAACGAACCCTTCTGCCAAATACAGCCCCGAAGGAACGGCGGGTATTATCAATATTATTTTAAAAGATGACCGCAAACCAGGCTATTACGGAAGTGTAAAGGCGGGAGCCGATACGGATGGTGGTTATCAGGCAAGTGGCAATATCAATTATAGCAGTAGCAAGGTCGATGCTTATGCAAATCTGAACTACCGGAACCGTGAATTTAAAGGGGGCGGTATTACCAGCCGGGAGAATACGACAGATCACAGCTTCCTGGATCAGACGAACGATTCTAAGCGGCAGCATAATAACTGGTTTGGTCGCTTCGGTGCTACCTGGCATATGACTAAAAACGATGACTTGTCGCTTAATGTGACGGGTATGACCGGAGGAGGTGATAATAGTGAAACGATCCATTATATTTCTACCGACAGCCAAAGGAATACACTTTATACCAGCGACCGCACAACGAATGGCAACTCGGATATGAAGATGTATAACCTGGAATTGAATTATGTCCATAAGTTCTCGGACAAAAGTAATATCGACCTGACAGTCAGTAATAATCAATGGAAACGCGACGGAATGGACATTTTCCAACAATCGACTAAATATACTGATCCCTCCCTGTCTGCAGATCCTATCTATCAGACCCAGGAGAATGACATAAAAGATAAAACCTGGGAAGTACAGGCAGATTACAGCAATAAGATATCCGATATGTCACGTATCGAAGCCGGTTATAAAGGAACTTTCCAGCGTAATGCCAGTCCGGTAGATACCTATACCGGAACGACTGCCGGAAATATCCAGCAGGATCAGACATTATACAATCGTTTCTTGTATAATCAGGATGTACATGCCCTTTATATGACGTATGGTGGCAAGTGGGAGAATCTTAGCTATCAGGCTGGTCTGCGTGGAGAATACTGGCGTGTGGATACCCGTTCGCTGGATTTTGACCAGGAGTTTAACGGTAAACCTTCCGAGAGCTTTGAAAAGGATTATTTTAAACTGTTTCCAAGTGCTTTCATTTCTTATTCTTTACCTAAAAATAATGAATTACAAGTGAATTATACGCGTCGTTTGCGTCGTCCCTGGGGAGGACAGTTAAATTCGTTCCGGAATATCTCCGATGCTTCCAATATCTCTTTCGGTAATCCGGAACTGACACCGGAATATTCCCACTCTTTTGAATTGAATTATATCAAGTCATGGGAATCAGGACATACGTTGTCACTCTCCGGTTACTATCGTTCGACAGATGATGTAATTCAGCGTATCCGTTTCCTGAATACAGAAGATAATGTGATGTATACCACCAGTGAGAACGTAGCAAAATCGCAGGCAAGCGGTCTGGAGATCGTCGGTAAAGACAAATTGTTTAAGATACTCGATCTGACGACAACGGTCAATCTCTATTATTCCAAATTGGATGGTTTTACTTATCTTCCGGCAGGTGCATCGACACCGGTTACCGGAGAGACGGACGAGAGTTTTGCCTGGGATGTTCGTATGATCGCTAATTTGAGTTTGCCGTGGGGAGTGTCTTTGCAGGGGACAGGCAATTACAATTCCAAACGTCTGATGGCGCAAGGATATCGTAAACCGAATTACTCGGTTGATCTTGGCTTGCGCAAGTCGTTCCTGAACGATAAACTGACATTGAGTGTTAATGCCCGTGACCTTTTGGATTCCCGTAAATTCCGTACGATTACTTCCGGTGACGGTTTCTGGCAAGACTCTGAAAACTGGCGTGGCGGCAGACGTGTCGGCTTTACCCTGACTTACAATTTCGGTAATATGAACAAAAAGAAAGATAAGAGCAAGAGCAGGGATAGAAGCGACGATTCAGAAATGTTTGAGATGGAATAATTACAGTTCACCAATAGAAAGTGACCGTTTGTCAAAAAAAATAGCATCGGAATGTAGAGAGGAATAGCTTTGTACTGTATTTCTGAATCAGGGGTTTAAAATTAAAATAACTCAAATATGCAAAGCACATTCAAAAATTTACTTTACGTTCTGAAGCGTTATAAATTAGCAACGGTCACTAACCTTTTAGGACTTAGTTTTGCTTTTCTGTTATTCATCGTGATATGCATACATGTCAGTCATGAATATAGTTTTGATGCCTCCCTCACAAATCGGGAAAAGATATTTCAGTTGGAAAATATGCGTAATGACGGGATATGGGAGGCTAATTTTTCACGTCCTCAACTTGAACGTTTTATTGCAGCTTCTCCCTATATAGAAGCTGCTGCCGTTACAAATAATCTTGTTTATTCCTCTACACGTTTTGGAGTATCAGCCAGTAAAGGACCTGATGCCCTGAGCTATATGGAACAAGTGGAACGAATCACTCCGGAATATACAAAAGTTTTTGGTTTTGAGTTAGTAGCCGGAAGTTCGGACTGCTTGAAGCGTCCGGAGGGAATGATGGTCTCGGAAAGTATGGCAAGAAAACTTTTTGACAGAGAGAATCCGATCGGTAAACCGGTTTATTTCTCTGAATTTGCTGGGGCGGAAGGTTCAATCGTTTATGGGCTAAGTTTTGAACCTGCATATATAGTGGGTGGCGTTTTCCGTGATTTTCCTGAAAATACCCGTGTGAAAAATGCCTTGTATATTCCGATAATGGAAAAGGAAATGATGGAAGACTGGAATACCGGTCCATATTATTGTTATCTGTTGATGTCATCACCGGAATCAGCATCTGTTACCACTGAAAAGTATATGGCTGACAGCAGGGATTTTCTGAAGGATTTTGCGATTGACGATATTCGTCTCCGGCCTTTGTTCGATCTTTATTTTGGTCAGCAGGTTCGTGCAGATGCGGCTCCTGTCGGCAATAAGTTGCGAACGAATATGTTATTCTTTATTGCCATCCTGATTATCGGTATTGCGTTGGTCAATTATATAAACCTGTCGATAGCATTGGCTCCGATCCGCACCAAATCGATTACGATTCAGAAAGTGCTGGGCAGTTCGGATGCTACACTCCGGAAATATCTGGTTTTGGAATCTTTAGGAGTGTCTGTTCTTGCTTTCTTCTTTGCGCTGCTTTTTGTATTCCTTTTGAATAATGTTCAGTGGATTACTGGTATGTTGGGACATCCGTTAGATTTGTATTCCAATTGGAAGATTCTTGTATGGACATTCCTTCTTGTTGTAGGAAGTGGTATACTGGCTGGCATGTATCCGGCTTTTTATATAACCTCTTTCCCACCGGTTATGGCACTGAACAAGTCTTTTACCCTGAGTGACCGGGCAAAGATTACACGGAAGTTACTCATTGGATTCCAGTTTGTTATTTCGATTACGTTGGTTGTGGGTGCTTTGTTCGTTTTCCTGCAGAACAAATATATAGGAAATGTGGATCTGGGATTTAATAAGGAGAATGTGTTGGAAGTGAGGCTCAGTATGGGGGCGGCTTTGAAAAAAAGTGAATTATTCAAATCACGTCTTTTGGAGAGTCCTGATATCAGTAATGTTTCTTTTAGCGAGTTTAAATTTGTTTCGGATGAATCCCGGTCTTTTATCGGATATAATTACAGAGGTCAGCATTACTACATGAGTTGGCTGGGGGTATCGACAGATTTTCCGGAGTTAATGGATATCAAGATGATTGCCGGTAGGCATTTCCGTCCGTCGGATGAGGCTCCTGATAATACACAGGCGGTTTGTATCCTAAGTGAAACAGCTGCGAGGGAGATAGCATCGCGTTTTACAACCGAAGAACTGGGTGACATATCGGAAATGGTAGGAACGAGTATTATAGATAATGATGTTCCGGTACGGATTGTCGGTATTTTTGAAGATGTACATTATGAATCCCTGTATAAAGAGCTACGTCCGATGGGGCTTTGGACTTCGGCTAAAGATCATTATCGCCGTTCGGTACCGGAAAGATATTCCTATGTTAAGATTGCGGGAGGAAATCCCCGGCCGACAATTGAACATATCCGGAAAGTCACGGATGAACTGATTCCGGGCTATCCGGTCGATATTCATTTTTTTGATACAGCGTTGGATGAACTTTACAGTAAAAGCCAACGGCAAGGAACTCTGGTGACTATCCTTTGTTTTTTGGCTGTCTTTTTATCTTTGGTAGGAGTATTCGGATTGGTAATTTTTGAATTACAGGGACGGGAAAAGGAAATAGCCGTGCGGAAAGTACTGGGTTCAACAGTCCGGCAGATCCTTTGGATGCTGAACTCGTCTTTTCTCCGGATTGCATTTGTTTGTTTTGTTATTTCGATCCCGGTCGCTTATTATGGAGTGAATGTGTGGTTGCAAAGCTTTGCATATAAGACACCGATTTATTTATGGGTATTCTTGGTGGCTTTAGTAATCATTGTGGCGTTGACGGCGTTGACAGTTACTTTCCAAAGTTATCGGGCGGCAATGGCAAATCCTGCTTCTAAATTAGGGCATTGATCCGGAATACAGATGTATTATAGATAAAGTTCCAGTTTTATTTTTCCTGTAGTATTTACTCTTTTAAATAAAAAAAAGCAGTCATCTTTTAGATAACTGCTTGATTTTCAGTGGTACCACCAGGAATCGAACCGGGGACACAAGGATTTTCAGTCCTTTGCTCTACCAACTGAGCTATGGTACCGTTTGTTTTGTTTGACGGGTGCAAAGGTAGGGAAAATATGATACACTCCAAATGTTTCTTGAAAAAAATGTCGAAAAAAATGCATTTAAAGAATTTGAAGGGATGAAAGTAACTTTTTTTGAAAAAAAACGGCAAAAGTATTTGTAGGTTCAAAAATAGTTGTACCTTTGCAGCCGTAATCAAAAACGGGATGTAGCACAGTTGGCTAGCGCGCCACGTTCGGGACGTGGAGGTCGGAAGTTCGAGTCTTCTCATCCCGACTACAGAAGAGGTAAATCAGAAATGATCTACCTCTTTTTTATTCTTATAAATCGTGGATAAAGAACTTACGCATTTTGAAATTAGTCATTTCGATGTCCTTTATTTTAACCGCCTGTTCTTCTTCAACGATGAATCCGTGCTTCTCAAAGAAGGGACGCGCAGTGAGACTGACTTCCGCAAAAAGAGATGGGAGATGATTCCGATGTGCGAAATCTTCTGCATGGTCCAGTAAGATCGTAGCGATCCCTTGTCCCTGAAATTGGGGTAAAAGGAACATACTGTGCAAATATCCCTGCTGGTTGAATGACGTAAATCCTGTGATCCGGAAAGATTCGGTTTCTTCTGCAATGATGAATTGAAGATCACTGCTGAATAACTCCTGCCAGCGTTCGGGTGATGCGCGGTTTATCCAGGCATCTATTTGTTCGGGCGAATAGTTTTTGCGGCAGGAGGTTCTGACACTTTCTTCGAATACACATCGGAGTTCCGGGAGATCTTTAATCTCAGCCTTTCTTAACCGGACAGGCTTTAATTGCATATGCAGGATCGGATAAGGTTTGCCTTGCCCGTCCGTGGCATCCCGGGCGATCACTTCAAATCCTCTGTTTCGGTAAAAACGTAGAGCCTGCTCGTTCTGTTCGTTTACATCTACTTTACGGATATTCTTTTTCTGTATGGCGTATTCTATCAGTTTCTTTCCATACCCTTTGCCTTGTTGTGCCGGGTGAACGAAAAGCATTTCGATCAAATCGTCACTTAACCCCATAAAAGCAACGATTTGTTGGGTTTGTCCGTCTCTTATGAGATGGAGTTCTACAGCCTGGAAGTATTCGTTGCGTATTAAAGGTTTGTAATACTGTATATCATCCTCCGTAAGGAAATGATGTGTGCTCCTAACAGAAGCCTCCCATAGCAGGAGTAATTCGTCGTAATCTTTTGCGGAAGCCATATTCATATTATGTTGATAGTTTTTTGAGCAATTACTGCATAAACCTGTATGGACGGAAATAATACCTCCACATTCCGGACAGGTCCAATATTCTTTCTGTTTTTCTAAAAAGTAATCCATTCCTTTTTCTCTGATCATCTTTAAATTGTTCATGGGCGATTCAGAAAGAGGATATTGATTCATATACCGGTATTCTCTTTCATGTAAGTGTTCGCAAGGATATTGTGGACATTTGTCACAATAATCACCTTGTAGACTCCCCCTGAATTCACAATTGATTATTTTGCAGCAGATGGAACAAAACTCAGGTTTATATTCATTACTGCCGTTACATCCGGGGCACGGATTTTCTCTTTTCAAAGATTCATTGCACAAATTGCAATCCAGGCCGCAAGGGGCAATCATATTTGCTTTGAACATAATTTTTTCGTAAAAGTACGAAATTAATCCACAGAACGGAAGTCCGATTTTAGTCAATAGAGAGCATATCGGTAATGTGTTGAATGGCTGCTTACCGACTAAAAATCAGCTTTCTTTTCAATCCGGATGATTTCTCCAGAGACTGGATGCCGGAATTCCAGAAATTCTGCATGCAAGTAGAGGCGCTCGGCTCCTTTCCCATATAATTCATCACCGATAATAGGGGTGTTGAGACCTTGCGGATGAGAGGCATGCACGCGCAATTGATGTGTCCGGCCGGTAAGAGGATAAAAAGCAATGCGTGTTTGATTATTACTACGGGAAAGGACCTGATATCTTGTCATTGCCGGTTTTCCGTATTTTTCGTTTACGATCTGGCGGGGACGGTCTGACGGATCGAGACAAAGCGGCAAATCTATAATGCCCTTGTCAGCAGTGATCACTCCGTCCAGCAGTGCCGTATAACGTTTCTTTACTGTCCGGTTTTTGAATTGTGCCTGCAGGTTCTGGTGTACTTCTTTCGTTTTTGCAATCAATAAGATTCCGGAAGTAGCCATATCCAACCTGTGTACGATCAAGGGGCCGGTAGCATCGGGATACTGTGTCTTTAATCGTTGATAAACTGAATCGGCATCGGTTTTACCGGGAACGGATAACATTCCTGCCGGTTTATTGATAGCCAACAGCCAGTCGTCTTCAAACAATATTTCAAGTTCCGTATGGCGGTGTAAGTCTGTCAGTAACGGGTTATCCTCCACATTCAGTCCCTGTAGCATATGTTTCAATATCGGTTCACATTTCCCTTTGCAGGCAGGATAGAAATATCCGTGATGGCGTATTTCCATCTTCGGTGAATTTCCCCACCAAAATTCAGCCATTGCAACAGGTTTCAGTTGGTGCAGGTAGGCATATTGCAAAAGCTTGGGAGCAGCACATTCTCCAGCTCCGGCTGGAGGAACTTTCTGTGCCGTATCTTTAAAGATATCGCATAGGTCTCTTATTTCACCTTTACCATTGACTATCCTGAACTGTTCGAAAAGTTGTTGCTGCAAAGCAGCCGAACGGGTTTTACGTTCTGTTTTCAGCCGTTCGATTTCAGATTCAAATTTCTTTACCTCAGCCTGTATGGCAGCGGTACGATCATTCCACTGTTGTTTCAACCGTTTTAATTCTGCTTTCTGGTACTGGCTTTCACGTATCATGGCTGATAGTTCGTTTTCGTCCGGATTGCCGAGCCGCTTTTCTTCACGTCTTAGCTGAGCTTCCTTAAATTCTTCTTTTACCATGTCTATTGTTTTTGCCGCCAGGGCAACGGTGTCCGCCAGTCTTTGTCTGGTGGTCAGATAATTTTCGTCAGCCTGAAGCCGTTTGATGCGGGCATTTATAGCGGATATACGGTCTTCCTCGATACTGAAAAAGCCTTGTGGTTGTTGCAGGTCATAAATGGGAGGAACGAAATAATCATGCAGGTTTTTTCCGGCCAGGATACCGGAAAAGGCGGCGAGATAACCAATTTCACCCGTTGGTGTTCGTACGATCAGGACTCCGAACATTTTTCCCTGTTGCAGGTCGTTTTTCCACTCTTCTTTACTTTGCAGGTATTGCTGCACTTCTTCCGCAGCCATCACACATAAAGGATGAGGCGTGTAATGGAACGGATAAGTGAACTTTTCCGGCAGCCGGATATGGGCGGCAGGAGAAGAGAAACGATGGAACTTACTCATTTTCTTGCCCGGCGTAGTATTTTTTCAGCTTTCTCTTCACTGGAGATGAAACTTAACGATTTGATAATGTCTTCATAGTTTTCGGAATCGACAATGCGTGGAGCTACTATTTCCAGTACTTCCAGTTTATCGTCGTCGAACGTATAGATAGACATAAGGCGTATGCACTGTTTACAGGTGAAATATTTATTGCTAACCCCCATTTCAAGAAGCTCCAGTTGATCGTCTTTAAACGGTTTCTGTTTTACTTTGTTGTATAGCTGTTGAAATTCCCCGTCGCTTACTGCTCTGGAAGGTTTCCCGTGTCCATTCGGATGAGGAGGTGTCGGCTTTCCGTAATCGATATCGCCCGGAGGATAGACCGCAACGGGAGGATTGGGGTGGCTGTCTCCGTTGAAGGAGTTCATGTTACTGACTCTTTCATGAATGAAATCGACGATTATGATCGTTGTTTCTGCTGTTAGCGGATTGACTTTTTTGTATTCCCACTCTTCATACTGTTCATCGAACCGGCGAAAATCAGGATCACCCAACAAGCTGACAATTTCTTTTTTTGTCATCCCTTTCTCTATTTTCATGACAGCACTTTTGCCGGTCATATAGCTACCGCAACTACAAAGGACAACTGAGCAAATGACCAGTGACAGTGCTATAAATGTTTTTGTTTTCATGATCTTGAATCTTTATATACGTGAACGTTGTTTATTTGTGAAAAACAAATATATAAAGGATTCTCAGATTATGACTTATCTTTAAGAACAAACTTATCGGATTTTTGTCATGCCTCCGTCGATCGTTATGTTCTCCCCATTGATGAAGTCGTTTTCTTCCTGGCAGAGAGTCAGGCATATACGGGCAATATCTTCCGGCTTTCCAACTCTGCCGGAAGGCTGTTGGGCATGATCTTCCGGACGAAGTTGTTCGTAGTCGTGTGTTTGTATCCAACCCGGTGCGATGGAATTGACTGTGATATGCCATGGGGCCAATGACAAGGCGAGTGTGTGGGTTAGCGAACGAACGCCTCCTTTGGATGCTGCATATCCTTCACTGCCCGGTTCGTTCATCGGATTACGAGCGGATGATATGTTGATCACCCTGCCGTAAAGATTGGGAGTATCCAATGATTGGCGGTGGATAGCTAGCAGCCGCGATGTGATAAACACCGGTCGCAGGCTTACGGATAAGATTTGGTCAAAATCTTCCACACTTGTTTCCGTGATCGGGGAAAAGTCGCTGATACCTGCATTATTGATAATAATATCCAGATCTCCCCACTCGTCAAAGAGATGTTGCATGCAACTTTCAAGAGCCTCTTTGTCGCTGATGTCAACAGGATAAAAAGTCGTACCTGTTTTTTCAGCAGTCTCTCTTCCTGAAATCTCATTCCGGTCGCAGAAAGCGACCCGGTTGCCTGCCATACGGAATGCCTTGACGATGGCTTTACCGATCCCGTCGGCTCCTTCGGTTACGAAAACTCTTCGCATTTTATGAATAGGACTTGTTTTCTTTTTGCCATAGCTACTTTTTGCCGAAGAAGTTTTTTTAGCCTGAAATTCTTCATATTTTTTTTCAAGATAGTTGTCTGCCATGATGTTATAATATTTATCCGATAAAATAGTTTTTGGGGTTGTCGTGATTGTCTTTTCAAAGGTACGGATAAATTTCTATTCTACATTGAAAAAGAGCTATCCGGCTTCGGAACCGGATCGGACGCCTTCTATTAAAAATCTCAAATAGAAGAAAATGGAACAGTTATAAGGAAATATTCGTTGTTATGCCGGAAAGTTTATCCTTTATCTTTGCTGCAATGATAAGTACTAATATAGAATATGCCGTTATTGAGTATAAATCATTAAGCATTTATTATTCATAATTAAACTGTAGGGGTGTTTGGAAAGGGATTTTAGAACAGTCCGGCTTTTATTTTTAAGAGGTCGCACATTAACCAGGCGGCCTCTTTCTTCCTTTCTTAATAGACTCCGATATTTTCCGGTATATCCCGGTATTTGGTCGGAGATACACCTAAATGTTTCTTTACATATTTTCCAAAGAAAGATAAGTTGGAGAAATTGAAATCATCCGCAATTTCTTTGATTGATTTATCGGAATGTTTCAATTGGTATTTTATTTGTTCTATGGCTGAGTCGTTTATCCACTCCAGGGCGGTCCGTCCGCTGACCTGCTTGACGACAAAGGAAACGTATTTGGGTGAATAACAGAGACGGTCGGCATAATAGGAAACCGACCGGTGGAATCCGTTGTCTTTCGATACTTCCATAATGAAACATTTGAAAACATAAGAAGCCCTTTTTATGCCCGTTTCCGGCTCCTCTTCATTATCCAGTTCGGTGTCTGAATACTTGTAGATAGCGGCCATCATATCACAGAATATGGCTGAAAATAAATAATGTAATACATCTTTCTTATAATGAATAGATGGATCGTTTATTTTCTTTATGATAAGGTCTTCATATAATTTAATGGGAGATTTATCTTTTTCTTCAATATGCCGCAGGGGATTTTTATGAATATGAGATAATATGTTATTGGAAATTTCTTCTCTTTTTACGACACGCTGTAAAAAGTTGGTGGAAAAGCCCATAATTCTGAGCTTATGGCTGCGACTGAATTTTGTCTGGCTTAGTATCGTAGTCGGCAAGCAGATTATGATGTCGTCTTTTTTTAGTAAATAGGTCTTATTGTTCATGTCTAGCTGAATAGATCCTTCCACACAAGAAATAATCAGGAAGAAATTCAATCTGATGGTAATATTATTATAAGAAATGTCTTCCAGATTGCGGGCAGCCACAACATCCTTGTCTACATAATCTATCATGTGACTAAAGTCCTTGAAATCCTCAACGTCTATCGTTGTTATTACGTTATTATCCATACTGTTTGCTTTTATCGGTGTAAAGATGAGCATTAAAAGAGTAACCGGAATATTCTATTTCTCATCTTTTTTATTCCAAAAGTCTACTGATTGGTATTTAGGCTATTAAAAAAGTGTAATAAAGAAAATGGGACAGTATTCGGGAATTTTGTGTTATCACGCTTTTATCCCCATCGCGTACTTTTGAGGCAATTTTTATAAAGAATATAGTATGTTAAAAGTAAATGGGAATTGGATACGACTGATAGGGATTGTCGGTTGTACGATGTGGATGACATCCTGTAAGCAAACACCGGATGTACAAGTGAAACCTTCTTATTCTGTGATGAAAGTGGCGTTGGCTGATAAAGAACTTTCAACTTCCTACTCGGCGACTATCCGGGGGCGGCAGGATATCGATATCTATCCGCAAGTATCGGGAACTATTGAGAAGCTCTGCGTGTCGGAAGGGGAGAAAGTGCGTCGGGGCCAAGTACTTTTTATCATAGACCAGGTTCCTTATAAGGCAGCTTTGCAAACGGCTATAGCCAATATGGAAGCGGCAAAAGCCGGATTGGGGACAGCAGAATTGACGTATGACAGTTCGAAGGAACTATATGCGCAGAAGGTTGTCTCGGAGTTTAGCCTGAAAACGGCTGAAAATACGTTTCTCACAGCCAAGGCACAATTGGTGCAGGCGGAAGCACAGGTTGTGAATGCCCGTAATAATCTGTCTTATACGGAGGTGAAGAGCCCTACGAACGGTGTTGTAGGAGCTTTGCCATACCGTGCCGGAGCATTGGTCGGACCGACCCTCCAGCAGCCGTTGACGACGGTGTCTGATAATTCGGATATGTATGTCTATTTCTCCATGACCGAGAACCAGCTTCTGGCTCTGACCCGGCAGCACGGGACGATGGACGATGCTTTGACGAATATGCCGGAAGTGGATCTTCAGTTGAATGATAACTCGTTGTACGGGAAGAAAGGTAAAATAGAATCTATTAGTGGCGTGATCGACCGGCAGACCGGTACGGTTGTGGCTCGTGCGGTCTTCCCGAATGAGTCGCGCCTGCTTCACAGCGGGGCATCCGGTAGTGTGATCATGCCGAGCACCTATAAAGACTGCATCGTTATCCCGCAGGGGGCGACCGTTCAGATGCAGGATAAGACCCTTGTATATAAAGTTGTAGACGGAAAAGCAACTTCTACGTTAATTACCGTAGCCGGAATAAATGACGGACGCGAGTACGTTGTGCTGACCGGTTTGAAGGCCGGTGATGAAATTGTATCTGAAGGTGCCGGGTTGGTACGTGAAGGAACACAAGTAAAATAAAAGTAAAGCTATGAAAGGTAATATATTTATAAAACGGCCGGTGATGGCTATATCCATTTCCGTGCTGATCCTCGCTGTGGGGCTTATTTCGCTTTTTACGCTGCCGGTGGAGCAGTATCCTGATATTGCACCGCCTACAGTCTATGTAACGGCCAACTATACAGGAGCCGATGCGGAAGCGGTAATGAACAGCGTTATCATGCCGTTGGAAGAGAGTATCAACGGGGTGGAAGACATGATGTATATTACGTCTACTGCTACCAATGCCGGTTCGGCTACCATACAGGTTTATTTCAAGCAGGGAACGGACCCGGATATGGCGGCGGTCAATGTACAGAACCGCGTATCCAAAGCACAGGGATTGTTGCCCGCCGAAGTGACCAAGATCGGTGTGACTACCCAGAAGCGTCAGACCAGTTTTCTGCAGATCAACTCGTTTGTCTGTACGGATGGTAATTATGACCAGACATTCCTTGCCAATTATCTGGACATTAATGTGATCCCTCAAATCAAACGTATAGAAGGCGTGGGCGACGTCATGGAGCTGGGCGATACCTATAGTATGCGTATCTGGCTGAAACCGGAATTGATGGCCCAATACGGGCTGGTTCCGTCGGATGTAACAGCCGTACTCGGTGAACAAAATATCGAAGCACCGACAGGTTCGTTGGGCGAGAACTCGATGAATGTTTTCCAGTTCACGATGAAGTATCGCGGACGTTTGAAGAGTGTGGATGAATTCAGGAACACAGTTGTCCGTTCGCAGAGCGACGGTTCGGTGCTCCGTCTGAAAGATGTGGCTAACGTGGAACTGGGTACACTTACCTATAGTTTCAAGAGTGAGATGGACGGTAAACCTGCCGTTATGTTCATGGTATTCCAGGTGGCAGGTTCCAATGCAACGGCTGTGAATGAGAAGATCACTGCTCAGATGAATATAATGGAGAAGGATCTTCCGAAGGGAACGGAGTTTGTGACGATGATGAGTTCGAACGACTTCTTGTTCGCATCTATCCATAATGTGGTGGAAACGTTGGTTATTGCCATCTTACTGGTAATCCTCGTGGTTTATTTCTTCCTGCAGGATTTCAAGAGTACGCTGATTCCTTCCATATCTATTATAGTCTCGCTGGTCGGAACATTTGCTTGCCTGATGATTGCCGGATTCAGTATCAACATCCTGACCTTATTTGCTCTTGTGCTTGCGATCGGAACCGTTGTGGATGATGCGATCGTGGTGGTGGAGGCGGTGCAGTCGAAGTTCGATGCCGGATATAAATCCTCCTATCTTGCCACTAAAGATGCGATGGGAGATGTAACGATGGCTATCGTTTCCTGTACCTGCGTGTTTATGGCAGTATTTATCCCTGTGACATTCATGGGAGGAACATCCGGTATTTTCTATACGCAGTTCGGCATTACGATGGCGACTGCTGTTGGTCTTTCCATGATTTCGGCCTTGACGTTGTGTCCGGCTCTTTGTGCCATACTTATGCGTCCTTCGGATGGAAATAAGAGTGCGAAAAGTCTTAACGGACGAGTTCGTGCAGCCTATAACGCTTCATTCAATGCCGTACTGGGCAAATATAAGAAAGGTGTCATGTTCTTTATCCATCACCGCTGGATGGTATGGACGCTGACCGCAGCAGCTATTGTTTTGCTGGCATTTCTGATGTCGAGCACCAAGACAGGGCTCGTTCCGCAGGAAGACCAGGGTGTGATCATGGTAAATGTCAGCACTTCACCGGGTAGTACGTTAGGTGAAACGACAAAGGTTATGGATAAACTGGAGGATATATTGAAAAATACTCCTGAAATAGAACATTATGCAAAGGTGGCAGGATACGGACTTATGTCCGGACAAGGAACCTCTTACGGTACGATCGTTATCCGTTTAAAAGACTGGAACGAACGAAAAGGGGAAGAACATTCGTCGGATGCCGTGGTTGCCCGTCTGAATGCGCAGTTCTATACATTGAAGGATGCGCAGATATTCAGTTTCCAACCGGCAATGATCCCCGGTTATGGTATGGGTAACTCCATCGAGTTGAACCTGCAGGACAAAACCGGTGGCGACATGACGGCTTTCTACAACTCGACCATGCAGTTCCTGGGAGCCTTGAATCAGCGTCCGGAAGTTGCGATGGCATATACCTCTTATGCGATGAACTTCCCGCAGGTGTCGGTCGATATCGATGCCGCTAAATGTAAGCGTGCAGGTATTTCGCCGGCTACCATACTCGATGCCCTGGGCAGTTATTGCGGTGGTGCATATATTTCCAATTACAATCAGTTTGGAAAAGTGTACCGTGTGATGATGCAGGCTTCCCCTGAATACCGTCTGGACGAACAGTCGCTGAATAATATGTTTGTTCGCAACGGAACGGAAATGGCGCCGATAAGCCAGTTTGTGACATTGAATAAGGTGCTTGGTCCGGAAGTATCCAACCGTTTCAACCTGTACAGCGCTATCACGGCAAATGTGAATCCGGCTGAAGGTTATTCTTCCGGTGAGGTGCAGAAGGTCATCGAAGAGGTGGCAGCCCAGACACTGCCTACGGGATATGGTTATGAATATGGAGGTATGGCCCGTGAAGAATCGAATAGCGGTGGTGCAAAAACACTGTTTATCTATGTGGTTTGTATATTGCTTATTTATCTGATCCTGGCTTGTTTATATGAGAGCTTCCTGGTGCCGTTCGCCGTTATCCTCTCCGTGCCGTTCGGTTTGATGGGTAGTTTCCTGTTTGCTAAGATATTCGGACTGGAGAATAATATTTACCTGCAGACAGGGGTGATCATGTTGATCGGTTTGCTGGCGAAGACGGCCATTCTGATCACGGAATATGCGATAGAGCGCCGCCGTAAAGGAATGGGTATCGTCGAGTCGGCTTATTCTGCCGCCCAGGTCCGTCTGCGTCCAATCCTGATGACGGTGCTTACGATGATCTTCGGTATGCTTCCGTTGATGTTCTCCTCCGGTGCCGGTGCCAACGGTAACAGCTCGTTGGGAACAGGTGTTGTCGGTGGTATGGCAGTCGGAACGCTGGCGTTGTTATTCGTAGTTCCGGTGTTCTATATTATCTTCGAGTTTTTACAGGAGAAGATCCGTAAGCCGATGGAAGAAGAAGCCGATGTGCAGGTGGCCCTGGAGCAGGAGAGAAGTAATGCGGAGCGTGGCACGTCTGATATAAACAACTAAAATAATAAAATATGAAGAAGATAATCCTGTTATCCGCAGTTACTGTTCTGTTGAGCAGTTGTGGTATATACAGTAAATATAAACCGGAAACGGCCGTACCCGACAATTTGTACGGAGAAGGGATAGAGACGGCCGACACTGCTGGAATAGGTGACAGAGACTGGCATGAGCTTTTCTCCGATCCGAAGTTGCAGGCCCTTATCGAACAGGGATTGCAAAACAATACTGACTATCAGTCGGCACAACTCCGTGTGAAGGAGGCTGAAGCGGCTTTGATGTCCGCCCGTCTGGCGTTCCTGCCTTCCTTTGCCTTGTCTCCGCAAGGGACCGTGAGCAGTTTTGATGCCCGCAAGGCGACACAGACTTATTCGCTGCCTGTCACTGCCAGTTGGGAACTCGATATATTCGGGCGTATGCACAACGCTAAACTGCAGGCAAAAGCGGTTTACGCACAAAGCGAGGATTACCGGCAGGCCGTGCGGACCCAGCTGGTAGCCGGAATCGCCAATTCCTATTATACGCTGTTGATGCTGGACGAACAGCTTGCCATCACGCGTGAGACGGAGGAGGCATGGCGTGAAACGGTTTCTTCTACCCGTGCCTTGAAGAATGCGGGCATGGCTGATGAGGCGGCCGTATCACAGATGGAAGCTACTTATTATCAGGTACAGGCATCCGCCCTCGATCTGAAAGAGCAGATCAATCAGGTGGAGAACAGTCTGGCTTTGCTGTTAGCCGAGACGCCCCGTTATTTTGAACGGGGCACATTGGATGAGCAACAGTTTCCGGAGGACTTGTCGGTAGGTGTTCCTGTTCAGATGTTATCCAACCGTCCTGACGTCCGTTCGGCAGAGCGTTCACTGGAAGCAGCGTTCTATGGAACCAATCAGGCCCGTGCCTCTTTTTATCCTTCCGTAGTGCTGAGCGGGAGTGCGGGTTGGACCAACTCGGCCGGGGCGATGATTGTCAATCCGGGTAAGTTCCTGGCTTCGGCAGTCGGTTCGCTGACACAGCCTTTGTTCAACCGTGGACAGGTCATTGCCCAATACCGCATCGCGCAGGCACAGCAGGAAGAAGCCAGCCTGGCTTTTCAGCAGACTTTGCTGAATGCCGGAAGCGAAGTGAACGATGCGTTGGTTGCTTATCAGACAAGCCGGGAGAAAACGATCTTGTTCGACAAACAGATCGTTTCGCTGGAAAAGGCGTTGAAAAGCACCTCTCTACTGATGGAGCACGGTACTTCTACTTATCTGGAAGTCCTGACCGCCCGCCAGTCTTTACTGAGTGCGCAACTGTCGCAAACGGCTAACCGTTTTTCTGAGATACAGAGTGTGGTAAACCTTTATCATGCACTGGGTGGTGGAAGAGAAAAGTAACATCTATCTAAGAACAGAAAATGATGAATCAAGCTGTTATAGGTACAAATGCCGGCATAATTTGGAGGACAATGGATGGAGTTCGTATACGGCAACGCTGGAGTTTTTCTGAATTGAAAAGGGCTACCGGTCTTTCGGATATGGACTTGTATGCCGCTGTCGGCTGGCTGGCACGGGAAAATAAAGTAGAGTTTTTCACTGATTCCCAAACAGAAGATGATAATTTTTTTTTGAGTTTGCATTATTCTTATTGAAACCGTAAACCTTCTCTATTATTTATTCTAGATTTGGAGCGGGATTGTATCTTGGGAAAGATAGCAGTCCCGTTTTTTTATTTTCCTTTCACCTTCGTACTTCGGAGCACTGTTTGCGACACCAAATTATCCGTTTTATTCCTGTAACAGTAAAACCATATAACCTTCCCACGATGATAAAACATGTGTGGAAAGGCTATACTTCATTCTTTATATTATTATTTTTTCCAAATACAACGATAATTAAATCTACGGTTCGGTGCAGCATCACCATTCACACACAAAGAAATCGGGTCTTTCAATTCCGACGGGTTATCAACCCATTTAAAATCAAAGACAAAAGTATCACCGACCAATCCCAGAACATCACGATTCACGGCCAATTCCAGACACTTATCTTTTATACAATAAGGAAGAACACCGACAGTCACCCATTCCCCACTCTTTTCGTCATACCGTTTCAACTCGGTCGATTTCCCATCTACCACCGTTTTGTTTATCAAATAATCATAGCCATACCAACCTGTCGAAGAATTATTATCCGCATCAATCAACAACAACATCCAGTTCGGATCCGTTGAAGGAGTCATATTATTCATTGTCTCCACATAGAAATAAATATTTTCTTTATCTACTGCCACTTTGGATAAGACAATATCATTCCTTCCGGAGTTATTTACATAATGGTTTCCACCATATCCTTTATAATCGCGATGAGTTATATCGCCTTTAGTGTCACGATACTCGACTTTAACTTTATTCCATTTATCAAACTTTCCATTTACAGGCATCGTTTGATAGCCTTTATTCTCAGGTATCGGACGGACTCCTTTATAACGACGGATATTCTGTGCCATCTGCATATAGTAGTTATCGGTATAGCCTCCCTTCATCGGTTGAATCGTACGGTTAAATTCTGCATTATACTGGTCTACAAAATAAAATGGATTTTTACGTCCCAGAAATTCCGTCGGTCCCGGTAATTCCGATCCCGGCGCTTTTCCTGAGCTGTATTTTCCGGCAGTCCATTCATTCCAGTCATTCAAATACAGAAACTGAGGATCGTTTTTTAAAGCTTCTTCCCAACGATCCTGAAAATAGATTCCATACGCAGTAGGATCATCCACTGTCTTTCCCAACCACGGGACATAAGTTGGTGCAGGCATATCATGGTCATTTAATCGAGGTTCTTTATGATCACGAGTCCAGGATTTTCCAACAATGGAAGTTGGATGCTGGGCGGGAGTAACGGCTGCCTGTTCATTTTTCCCCTGAAAAGTAGCAACCAAATCAGACGGATGCATTTTACAAACCCGTTCGTCTCCCAAATCATAACCGAAACTCCAGTTTCCTTCTGTTCCGACAAAACGTTCGCCAGCCCATTCATAATATCCCCACCACATGGTTCTAAGCGTAAAGAAATCCTTTACTTCCCGGGTATAATCTGTATAGAACTCATTCGTATAGTCCGGATCATTATAATGGGGATGCGAAGAATCGGTCAAAGCTTTCGGATCATAATGAGGATTCGGATTCTTTACACCGCCGCCATTGGCATCCATTGCCGGTTTTCCATTATATAATAATAAAGGTTTATCTCCCCAATAAAACCATAAATCTTTATATTTATTTTCTTTATACACTTTATCATACAAATCCTGCACAACCGAAATTACCGGTCCGTTAAAAGCCCAGAAACAAAATTGAGGAACTTTATTCCCTTCTGCCTTCATTTTTTGCATGGTGGTAAATAAAGTCTCCCATTCGTCCCAGTAACGAACGGCATTTGTTACATCCATAACTAAGACATCCACACCAGCATCAGCCAACATAGACATATCTTTACGGATCACATATTCATCCCGGCTCAGAAAATAGCCGACCTCCGGTTCTCCCCAATGGTAGGATCCCTCCGTCCATGCCGGATGATTAGCATCCAAACGAGCTTCCGGTGCTTCTTCCAATACTTTACTGACATCTGCACGATAAGGAGATTTCAGATTAGCCAAATTATCCGAATGCCATGTAATATAAAAAATACCGACTACACGACGTTTGTCATCCTTAACATTACCAACCTCTTCCTGGCTCGGCATAGTCCGTCCCAAAGCATCGGTCGCCACCCATGTATCAGAATAAATATCCCTGTAAGAATCAGCAATATCAATATTCGATTGAATAGTATCCTTTTGATTTCCACATCCGGATAAAGTCGTTAGTAATCCTAAAATACCAAGCAGGTTTATACAAAGTTCATTAACAAGTTTCATAATCTATAAATTCAAAGTTTATAAAAATAAGACACAACAAAACCGATCCAAGATTCAAAAACGAATCCCGCATTCATTCGGTAACAAAAGATTATTATCAGGAAAAGCAATACGGGTTACTTTTCCTGATAAATTTCTATCTGGTATATTCCTGACGGAAATCTGTAAAAAGAGACATCTCCCTTGTTTTCAATAAGCGGATAATCGTCTTTATCAAAAACTCGTTTATTGACATCTACCTTTTTATTATCGGGTAAAGCAACAATACCTGAAGTATTGGGAGGTAATGTTATTTTCCAGATCAACCGATCATTTTCCTGAAACCACTCGCTTTCTGTTTTCCCATAAGACGTATCTATCGATGCCTTCGCCCAATCTAAAAAGGAGGTCATTGTCGGTTCAAAGCGTATTACTTTAAATCCCGGTCCTGATATATCCGGGCGTATCCCAGCTATATCTTCATAAAACCAGGTATCATAACCTCCTTGCATGGGATGATTCAGTGAAGATCCGGTTAAGCATACCTCCTTACTCTTCTTGTTTATCGGAAGAACTTCCCAAAGAGAGGTTGCATCTGCATCCGTCCACATATAAGCAAAACTATTTTCGCCTGTTTTAGTGAACATATCCCATGCAGCTTTACCATTGCCAAAACGCGATAAGGCTTGTCCGATACGTCCCAAACCAAAGATCCCGGTATGCATGAAATTATGATACTTCTCCTTCATATTTCTGGCTATTGCATCAGAAACAGCTCTCTCATCTCCTACAGGAACCAATCCAAAATCAAGAGCCATCGCATCAGCAGTCTGACTTCCGAACGTTTTATTTTCTTTGTCATAAAATTCAGCAACAAAAGCTGCAGCTATCTTGTTTTTCAAATCGTTAAAATATTCAGCATCGTCATCATTACCTAATATAGCCGCTGTTTTAGCCATAATGGATGCATCTAAATAATGAAAGGCGGTAGAACTTAATGGGACAGGACAATCAATCGTATTGTTTCCTTCCGGCGGACACCAATCCCCCAAACCATAAGGCACAATATGTCTGGTTGGAAGCGTATCGTTAACCGACAAATGTTCCACATGCTCCACCCATTGTTTCATTTCATGATAATATGTACGTAAAGGTTCCTCATTTCCAAAGTACAAATAAGTATACCAGGGTAATTGAACAACAGCTGTCCCCCAATCCGGAGAAGCAACCCCGCAAAGACGTTTTCCCGGAGCGATCATATATGGGATTCCCGGTGCTTTATCTGCAAAATAGAAGATCGTATTGAAAAGCTTTTGATGAAGTGTATTTTTTTCAAAAACGGAAGAGGTGGAACTTATGTCCTTCATATATTTCATCCAGAAATTATTCAGGTCAAAATTATAATTCTCGAAAGGAGCTACGGCATGTGCATCTCCTAACCAGCCACATCGTTCTCTATGGGGGCAATCTGTCGGTAGACCATGCGTATTACTTAGCATTGTCCTGATCGCCAGCTCATGCAACTTATTGATCTGTTGATCCGAACACTCAAATTCTCCTCTCTTGTTAACATCGGTTTGTACAAGTATCGTTTTTATCCAATCCAATTCGGGTTCCGTCACCATACCGGAAAGTTCTAAATAACGATAACCATGGTATGTAAAACGGGGATTCCAAACCTCCTGCCCATTTCCGGCACAGATGTATTCGTCCGTTTGTACGACACCTGTTGCAAATACGCCAGTCGTATTATATTCTACCGAACCGTCCTCACGAAGAAGTTCTCCCATCCGCATTTTCAAATGCGTCCCTTTGGGTTGCTTTACCTTTATTTGTGGCACACCGGCAATATTCACTCCAAAATCAAATACCCAGTTACCGCAAGGATCTTTCCATTTCTTCACAGCTTTGATCTCATTTTTTAAACGGATAGGTTCTATAAGCTGAGGATATAAATCTACCGGAATATTACTTTCAGCCAGCACAGCCTCATTCCAATTATCCGCTAAAATTCCAGCCTTTGACCAGTCTTTGATTTCCTTTGTTGCATCATAAACTTCACCTGCATAAATATTACCTTTTAATACCGGTCCGGGAATCCATTGCCAGGATTCATCCGAAACGATCGTTTCCTTAGAACCATCTTCATAAGTTATTTCCATTTGCAATCTGAAAAGAGGATCGCCATACTTCGCCCAGGCCCCCCAGACTTTGTCTTGTCCGTACCAGCCTTCACCGAGCATCACGCCTAAACAGTTTTCGCCTTTTACCAATCCGGATGTGATATCAAATGTTGAATACAAAGCATACTGCTCATAATTCGTTTGAGCAGGATCGAGAATCCTCTTTTTATCAACAAGTCGACCATTCAAATAAAGATCACCACATCCCAAACCACAAAAATAAACAACAGCTCTCTGTAGTTGCGTTCCTGTCTTCTCTGTATTAAATTCCTTACGAAAATAAGGCATCGGACTATCTTGCTTCCAAACAGAAGTTATCCATTTCGCTTTCCAATCAGACGTATTTAGTCCCAGGGAAAAAGATGCTGGTTCACTCCAGCTTGTCACTTGCCCTTTTCCATCCCAAATACGTAAACGCCACCAATAAAGCGATCCTTTTTCCAGTATAGCGACATCCGGACGAACATTCACTTGTTGCTCCGATTCCCTCTTTCCTGAACTCCAAATATTATTTCCCTTCTCTAAGTCTTTTCGGGAAGAAGCAATCTCTATTTCCCAGGCAGATTGAGTAACATTATTCTTTTCTGACTCAATGCGCCAACTAAGAACAGCTTCATCAACCCCTTCCGGGTTGACCAAACCGCGACACTTTAAATCCACCACTTTCACTTTACCTCCGGAATAGCCTTCAGTACATCCCATAAACCCAAAAAGAGAAATAAAAAACAACAAAAAACAAACACTCTTTGACTTCATATATTCCTTGATTTATTATATCTGATGAAAATAACATCTAAAGATATATTTAAATTACTTTTCATAGATATAAATGAGGGTGCTACAAAGTTTTTTTTCGGAAATTATCTGTATACACCCTCTTCTACTATTCAGATTTATCGAAAAATCATTTAAATCGTATATTTCTGATGTTTATTGTCACATCTGCATTAGTGCCGAAATCACAACGCATATAATCACCAGAACTACCCCAGCCGACAGTAGCCATTCCTGCTGTATAATCTTGTTCAAATGTTGTCCATTCCTCTGCTGCCGGAAACTCTATCGTCGTCGAATTGGCTTCAGACGGTCCGGAAGAAGAAGTACACCAGAATATCTGAAGTTTAATACTCTTAGTAGACTTATATCGGAACACCATAGTAGAACCTTCTTTTGCCGCAGACAAACCGTTTGAATAAATATAAGGATCCCCTCCGGTCGTAACAATTGTATATTCATTCGAATTTTCCGGATTAGAAGCAACTAATGTCATATCATTCATATTTGCCTGGAAAGTGACATATTCCACATCCGGATAAACGATATCATCCGGATCTATGGTCGGAGTGATCATAAACTCTCTTTCAACAGACTTACTGCCATCTAACTGATTCACTGCACAAACCGTCAATTTTGTTTCAGCAATAAAACCGGTAACAGTATATGCCCCTGTTTGAGTTGCATTAATCGTAACTACCTGCTCCACATTCTTTTTATCTAAATATGAAACTATTAAGTCGACACCAACGAATGTCTCATTCGTCCAGGTAATTTTAGCACCTCCACTGGCAGACTCTATTCCAACAGTTTCAATCACATAATCTTTTGCCTTCTCTATGCCTAGAGGAATGCCTTTCACCGTTACGGACGAAGAGGACGCTCCACTATAGCCATAAGAGGTTAAAACAAACTCATGTTCTTCCGTATCCGTAAATCCTCCAACAACTACCGATACGTTATTACTTGTATCAGCACTATATTTACTAACCTTTTTATTCACATTTTCTCCCTGAGAATTTTGATAAGAAATCAATGTATAATAATAATCGGCCTCTGTCGAATTCGTCCAATTCAATGTCACAGAACCAATAAAAGGTGTACACTCCACATTGGTGACAGGATCTATATTTCCCTTATTATTGTCATCATCGTCGCATCCATATATAAAAAGCGAGATGAACATTATGAATAGAATATATTTCTTCATTGTATGCTTTTTTTAATTATATTCTCAATTACCATCCCGGATTCTGCCAGTTAGTACCCGTATGTTTCAGCATCTTAGCTACTTCTGTTTGTTTAATCGGGTAAAGCAAATATTTTTCAGTATTTGTTCCGCGGGATGCAAGTTTGATTCGATTATAAGTGAAAGTTCCATCATCTTCTTTTACAATTTTCATTCCTGTCACAAAATTGTCTGTCTCACTTAAAATTTTCCAACGACGAACATCAAAGAAACGATGTTCCTCGAATGCCAATTCCACACGCCGTTCATTTCTATAACGTTTTTCAAAAGCTTCTTTCGACATACCGGCAGATAAAACCGGCATACCGGCACGAGTTCTAATCTTATTAACCGCATCTCTAGCAGACAATGCTTCTGCCCCTACTTTTGAAGCGACCTGAACATCCGGGCCTACAGCCTGATAAGCCGCCTCTGCAAAATTCAAATACAATTCCCCCAAACGGAAAATACGCATAAGCCCATCTGCATCCTGCCCAATTCCGGATTTGAAATTATTGAATTTACGCATGTAATATCCAGTACGGGTATAACGAATATCTGTCACATTATCAGATATACCACAATTTCCACCCACATATGTTTCTACAACATCTCCAGTCGGTTGATCCAAATAACGGATTGATTCGTTATGATAGATCGATGCATAAAAACGAGGATCACGATTTGCATACGGATTTTTCGGATCATAAGAGGAAGCCGTATTCAGAATAGGTTGTAAATGTTCAGCATCCGAATAACCTAAAATAGGTTGAGTACCATCAATCATCTCATAACTATCTATCAATTCCTGCGAAGGTCCGGCACCAGCCTTCTCCATACCACTTGTGATAGGAGTACCTGCAAATTTCCAAACATTTGTACGCCAGGAAGTCGTTTCATAAATAGTTTCCTTATCCCACGAACGGCTTGGGTCCGACCGGGTAATAAAATAATATGCATATGCATTTTGGGCGATTGTAGGATCCGGAGTCTGGCTATACAACTCAAAACCATGTTTCAAACAAAGATCTAAAGTTTCTTTTGTTATTTCTGTTGCTTTTTCCCAGGTATATTTACCAGCACCGTTATCATTCCACAAAGGACTTGCTGCATACAAAGCTGTCTGAGATTTTACAGCACAAGCAAAAGCCCGTGTCAGTTTCCCTCTTTCATTATCATTAATTTGCCAACGGAAACCAACTGATTGTCCCTCAGATTCTGCTGTAGCCAAAGCTTTATCACATTCTGCAATAATAAAATCCGCACATTCTTCAAAAGAGGAACGTTTGTCTGTTGAGAAATCATGATTTGTCTCGTAAGGAGTCTCAATTAAAGGAACTCCCCCATAACGTTTTATCAGTTGTAAATAATAAAATGCACGTGCAACACGGACCTCTGCAATCCAACCGTTCTTTTCCACTTCATTAAAAGCATAAGTGGCCATTTCCGGATCATCGATACAAAGTAAAAATGTATTACAACGGCGAATACCCTCAAAATAATGCGACCAGGGATCCATATAACTGGCTGTTAACGGATTATATTCAGAAGTTATATACCCTTTATACCATTTGGATACAGGACCATCCTGATTGTCATTCGCATCATGAGCTTCATCACAAAAAGAAGCCAAGGGTGTATTGGTATTTTCATACGTAAATCCAACCTGAGGCATATATCCCAGGCAATTGGAGTAATAAGCAGATGTACGTTCGTACCGATTGAAAATATCATTCAACGACACACGACCATCGGAAGCTATATCCAAGTCCGCACAGGAAGAACAACACAACGCGAAAGCAGCAACTATCAATATATTAATCAGATTCTTCATAATATCTATATTTAAAATGTTAAGCTCACCCCAATATTATACACTCTATACGGTTGGAAAGTACCCATGTTGGCCACTTCCGGATCTATATGTTTAGAGCGCATATTATCGATCGTAAACAAATTCTGTCCGCTTAAAGAAAAACGGATTTTTTCTGCAAAAACTTTCTTTGATGTATTCAAAGGCAATGTATAAGCGATCTCTGCGTTTTTTAAACGCAAGTAAGATGCATCCATAATAAAGAAACTGTTCGGCTGATGATTAGTAGATGCTTTCAATGATAAAGCCGGGTAAGTAATCTCTTCTCCATTATTCCAACGCTCAGGAGTCCATGCTTTTAAATGAAGATCAGTAAATACACCCTGATATTCAGATTCATATGCACCTACACCACTGATCGTTCTGGAAAATTTACCTACACCCTGAAATAATAGATTTACCTCAAAACCCTTATATTTAAAACCTCCGGAGAAGCGATAGTACTGCTGCGGAATTGAAGTATTCAAGATTGGAGCCTTATCCTTTTCATCTATTATTTTATCACCGTTTAAATCCTGATAAATAAAATCACCGACACGAGGAGTTCCAAATGCATACTTTAAACCGCTATTTTCTAATTCTTCCTGAAAATTAAACATACCATTGCCATTGCTATAATCAATCAGATATCCCCACTGTTGACCATAACTAAATCCTTCTGTACGATACGGATAAGCATATTCATTTGAATAAGGAGATTCATTAATATTAATAACCTTATTCTTATTATAACTGAAAGCGCCACCCACGTAAAAAGACCAGTCTTCGTTTATCTTTTTATCATACATCGCCTCTATTTCAAAGCCATGATTTTCCATTTTTCCCGTATTTGTCTTCGGATAGTTGGAAAGTACAGTTCCCTGATATTCAGGAACCAGACCAGCACTACTGACCAGCATATTATCACATAAAGATTTATACCAATCAAACGAAACGGTTAATTCATTGAACATCCCCAGGTCAAAACCATAATTCTGCTTTTTCATCTTCTCTGCCATCAAATCCGGATTACCTTTTAACCCTTCATTTCCGTTTACATCGATATAATCCAGATATAAAAATCGTTCTCCCCCCAGTTGGTCATTTGCCGTAATACCATACGAAGCTCTTAATTTCAAATTACTTAACCAATTCAAGTTCTCCATAAAAGCTTCATCAGAAACGATCCAGGCACCGGAAATAGCCGGAGTCACGATATACCGGTTATCCGGATGGAACTGCTCAGAACCCGAATATCCCAGATCTGCTTTTACAAAATAACGGTCTTTGTAACCATAGGTTGCAGTAAGTCCCAAACTTTCACGCTTATACGGTAACATACCGGATCCGGAAGAGACTTCTTTCTCCTGTTGCAAATAAAAAACATATCCCATAGCACTAACACTATGATCACCGAACGTACGTTTATAATCCACATTCGCAAAAAGATTCAAATTATAATAGAAAGTGGAACTTTTTCCGTAAGAAAGAGGGGTATTACTATCTGAACCCAATAATGAAAAATCCAACTTTGACAAATCCTTTGAACGAACATAACGTTCAAAATTCTGAGTTGTAGTCGTCTGATTCACCGAATTCGTTTGATAAGCCATTGTCCCACTTACGGAGAGACCTTTAGTTAGGAAACCCATGTCCAAAGTCAACCCGGCCTGTGCGTTGATATTAGCGACAAGAGCCTGAATATAACCCGAACGGTTCAACATCCCATATACAGGAGTTTTTTCATTATCATGTGTTACGACCTGATTGCCATTGCTAAGACCTTCTCCAGCCGGGGTCAACGGACCATACATAGTCGGCGGCAAATTAAATATATGATTATAAATAGTCTCATTTCCATAACCCGCAGTCTTTTCTGTTTTAATATTTCCGGACAACCGCATGAAGCCACTTAAATAATCATTTATTTTCACATCAATATTCGACCGGAAATTAAACCAGTTATTTTTAGGAGTCGGATCATATTTGGAATCACTTTCATTAGCTGTTTTAAACGGCAACTGCTGGTGCATATAATTCACATTTGAAAAATAACGAACCCTATCGGTTCCTCCTTTTACATTAACACCAACTCTGGACATTAAAGTCAAAGGCCGTATAAACATTTTATACCAATTATTATTCGGATATAATTCATTGCCTCCAGCCTGAAATTGTTCGATCTCTGTTTTAGAGAACTGAGAATAAGCCCCCAAACCATCATTATATCCAGCCTGATTTCTCATTGTTGTGTAATCAGAAGAATTAATAAACAGAGGTTCTTTCGTCATTTGCTGAAATGACTGGTCGAAATTCACCTCTACTTTTGTTTTTCCGATGTGTCCCTGCTTGGTCTTAATCGAAATTACACCATTTGCACCCTGAATACCATAAATAGCAGTTGTCGCAGCATCCTTCAGTATAGTTATTGATTCTATTTCTTTAGGAGTAATATACGTATAATTCGTATTAGGACAAATGATACCATCCACAATCACTAAAGGTTCCCGTCCGTTGATAGTCGAAAGTCCCCGGATCAGTTGTGTTACCCCAGTCGATGAAGAACTCAACGCTCCTCGGGATAATTCAGAATTTGTTTCTATGGTCGTCAGTCCGGTAAACCGACCTGCAAAAGTTTTTGTTAAGTTCGATTCAGGAGATTTATCCAAATCGGACCCCAAAGCTCTAGAAACAGCTCCGGTTACCGCCTTCCGGGGTAACGACATATATCCTAAATCGATCATCTCATCCATTTTCTCAGCATCATATGACAACTGAATAGATTCCTGATCTTCCAGATTTACAACTGAAACCTTTTTATCATCATAACCGATATATGAAACCGTAATATATCGACTACCATCCTTTATATCAATTTCATACGTACCATCAACTCTTGTCAGATACTCGCATTTCCCATTTTCCGACTTTAAAAGAGCTCCGGAAACCGGCTTTCCAAACTCATCAATGACAAACCCTTTCAATTGAATAGAAGGATCTGCATTCTGTGCCCAACTTAATATTCCCGGAGAACTCAAGCAAGCACAAACTGCCAATATGGATATTTTATTTTTTATGTAGCTCATAATTAGATTCTTTTCAAGTTATACAGCATATTACCATCCCTGATTTTGCCAGGAAACTCCTGTTGTTGACTCTAAACGGGACACCTCGTCCAACGGTAATGGCAATAATAAATCTCTATTCTGATATCCACCACGTGGATTTGACGAGATGTTATACCGTTGGTAATTAAATGAGCCATCATTATTTTTTGTAATTCTCATTCCTGTCAACCAGCGGCATGTAGCATTCAAATTTCCATCCGGCTTCTGCCAACGACGCAAATCAAAATATCGTACCTCTTCCCAGGCTAATTCAACACGCCGTTCATTGCGGACACGCAAAATCATTTCATCTTTTGATAAACCTGCAGGTAAAGCTGGCATATTCACACGGGCCCTTATCTCATCTACAGCAGCTTTAGCCTCTGCTATATGTCCCGATTCTGCTGCCGCTTCTGCATAATTCAGGATAATTTCTCCTAATCGGAAGAACTTCCAGTTTGAATTATTTATCGGATTCGTATTGGAAGCCTGCGGAGTAACTAATTTCCGATGATAATAACCTGTACGACTGTGAGCTCTGTCCGACGGATCCAGACTAATCCCATGTCGACCATCAACATAAGTTTCTACTGTAAAAACTTCTCCATTGTTCCATATTAAAGAATCACCATTACATAAAACAGTTGCAGTCAAACGAGGATCCCGATTTTTATATGGATTTTTAGGATCATACAGTTTATTTGCAGGATTATAGTTCGGTTGCAAATGTTTGTCGTCCAAATAAGGTTTAGACAAATCGAGTATCGGTTGACCATCTGCTGTTTCAAAAGCATCGACCAGCTCCTGAGTAGGGCATGTCCCACATTTGTAAGTACCATCCATACTACTTCCTATATAACCGACATGCCACACAAAAACACCACCGGCGCGATGTTGCCAAATCGTTTCTTTATCACGTGGTCCTGCTGAATAGTCTGCATTCTGACAAACCAGTTGATGGAAAGCCGCGGCACCATATGTTCCAAATGTAGAAGGATTTGTACATGTGGAAAATAATTCATACCCATTCTCTTTCAATTCCTCCACTGCTTGCTTATTCATCTGATAAGCTTCTTCCCAATGATCTTCTCCCTCATTAAACAAAGGACTGGCCGCAAACAACATCATTTTAGATTTAATAGCCCAAGCCAATGCTTTGGTTGCCCGCATAGCTTCATCTTCTGTTGTGATACGCCAGGGAAGTTCTGCAGAATTGAGACCGGCATCACAATCTTCTACAATAAATTTAACCACATCATATACCGTTTCGCGTCTTAATGTAGAAAAATCAGCATCAAACGCCACCGTTTTATCCACGATGGGAACTTTCCCAAACCATTTAACCAACTCGGAATAAAAAAATGCGCGCATAACATGTGCCTCGGCAGTAAAACGAGCACGTTCGGTTTCACTGTTAACAGCCGCCGTTCCTATATTTTCCAAAAACTGGTTGCACAGACGTATTTGTTGCCAGTATCTGGTCCAATAAGCACTATTGGCAGCACCATGTCCGTCGTGCATATCTCTTATCGGATGAGATGAAGCCGATTCATTCGCATTATACATTGCCTGAATACTTGTACCTTGCACCTCTTCCGAAGACCACCCTTCATCAGTACAAGCCGTCAATAAAGGATCGAAAAACCAGTAGGCATACCCCTTTTGAGGAATATTGTTATAACAAGCATTCAATAAAGCCCCTACTTTATCCGGGTCTGCATATACTTCCTCCATAGTGAGCGTTCCGTCAGGAGCTACATCCAGGACATCAGAACAAGAATTCAATGTTCCCAGCAGAACGACTGAAGATATTAAGAAATATGTTAGTTTCATATAACTCTCCTTTCAATGATTAAAATGTCACATTAATACCAAAATTCATCATCTTAGTAATCGGATAATTTAGCTCTGCACTTTGTTCCGGGTCGATTGCATCTGTTTTCATGGCTTTCCATGTCAATAGGTTATTCCCGTTTACATAAATTCGTGTACTATTAATTCCGACTTTCTTCAAAAGCTTTTTAGGTAATGTATACCCTAGTTCTATATTCTTCAAACGTAAGAAAGAGCGATCCATAATAAAGAAATCATTTGCCTTCTGGCTAGTTCCGGGAGAGGACGCCAAAGCCGGGTATTTAATTTCTTCACCATTTGCATAACGTTCAGGAGTCCAGGCCTGCAAATGATAATCACTATAGAAACCAACCAAACCAAATTCTGTAGCTCCCCAACCAGTATATACACGGGATGCCTTGGCCATACCGGAAAATAAGAATGAAAAATCAAAATTTTTCCAATTTACAGAACCTGAAAAACCATATGTAATACGAGGTATATCACTATACTTGATCGGGGCCTGATCCTTTTCATCAATTACACCGTCTTCATTTATATCGATATAAAGAAAATCCCCCATACGAGGAGTTCCTCCTACCTGATAAGTAGCCAAAGCTTTGTCCAGCTCTTCCTGTGTATTGATATATCCATTACCGTTACTATAGTCTATTTTATATCCGAAACACTGTCCGATACTGTATCCTGTACTCCTGTAGCGATATGCATAATCAGCAGTCTTCTGTGCTTCATCCATAAAACGTTGGGTATTCTTATTATACGCAAAATTTCCCTTTACCGTAAATGACCAATCATCATTTAATCGCTTATTGTAAGTTGCTTCTAATTCATATCCATGATTATCAATACGTCCCATATTGACTTTTGGTAAATTGCCAAGAGCTACTCCCTGAATTTCCGGAACCGTACCACGGGAAATCAATACACCTTCACGTTTTTCTTTAAAATAGTCAAACGTAAAAGAAAGCTCATTAAACAACTGAATATCAATACCATAATTTTGTTTATAAGCAATTTCCCAGCTCAAATTGGTATTTCCTAATTTCCCTTGTGATATGGCTTGTCCACGTCCTAAAGAAGGTATCACTCCACCACCACTCGTAATGTTACTTATATACAGGAAACGTGTACTACCCAATTTATCATTACCGACTTTACCATAAGATGCCCGTAACTTCAAGTTAGAAACAACCTTATTATCTTTCAGGAAACTTTCATTACTTACTACCCAGCCTGCAGAGAAAGCCGGGAAAAAGCCAAAACGATGTCCCTTGGCAAATTGCTCGGAACCATTATACCCAATATTTACTTCTGCCAAATAACGAGAATCATATCCATAAGTAGCACGCGCTGAAACTCCTAACATATTATAAGGCAGATCCGCTGCATATTCCTGCCAATTATCACGCTGAACCAAAGCCATCCCCGTTACATCATGTACCCCAAATTTCCGGACATAATTCAACGAATATTGCATATTCATATAATAGTTGGTCGACATAGACTTCGAAAGAGAAATAGCATTATTTTCATTTGTTCTTACTTTTGTATAATAAGATTGTTCCTCTGCTGTTCTAGCGACCGATACACCATAAGCATCATACGAACGAACTCCCTGCAAGGTTGTCACGGCTTTTGAATCAAAAGAGATCATAAATTTGGTACTCAGTCCTTTCGTTATAAAATCCAGTCCCCAATCTACTATTAAAGAGGAATTTAAATTGGTATTTGTTTCCTGCTGATATCCTCTACGATTTATTTCCCCGTAAGTATTACGATCCTGACCGGACTGATTTATGACCTCACCAGCCGGAACAGATGTTCCATCTATCAATGTATAGCCATCTGCGGTCAATGGCCCCGGATCTGTTGGAGGTGTTCCCCAGATATAAGCCCTCATATTTTCAATCATAGCGGGAACGCTACCTCCAAAAAGAGTTTTTGTTTGCGGAGTATTTACTTTTTCCAAATAAGATGCCAGATTCAGAGAGAGTTTCAAATTGGAGGCAACCTTATAATCTAAGTTTGCACGAAAATTATAACGATCCGACTTATAACTTGGATCATATCCTAAATCTTTCTCTGATTCAGTACGGAACTGTCCTCCTTGTCCCAAATAAGCCGCATTCATAAAATAGCTTAATTTTTCAGTACCTCCACTCATATTTACATTAACACGAGTTTGAGGAGACCATTTCTTAAAAAATTCACTATAAACATCTCTATCCGGATAAAATACGGGATCTTTGCCACTCCTATACATATCAATCATATAGTCCGTATAAGGTAAATCAGCTTCAGAATACCCATCATTACGAAATGCCTGATTACGTAACTCGGCAAACTCCCAGGAGTGAATACGATCCGCTTGTGCGGTAAATTGCTGCAAACTATAATCTGCAGAAATACTTAATTCTGTTTTTCCAACTTCGCCACGGCGTGTAGTAATCATGATAACTCCATTAGCCCCACGAACACCGAATACAGCAGTAGCAGAAGCATCTTTTAAAATGGATACGGAAGCAATCTCATTCGGATCCAGTGTAGAAATATTGTCGCGTGGCACGCCGTCTATTAAAATCAGAGGAGTTGCTCCATTTGTCGTACTTGCACCACGCAAATAGAATGTAACATCATCACCTCCGGGTTGTCCGGATGTCTGTAAAGCAGTCAAACCCGGTAAACGTCCGGCCAGGGCTGTCGACAAATTTGCAGCAGAACTTTGTTTTAACTCTTTTGTCTGTATCGCAGCTACAGCTCCGGTTACAGACACTTTCTTTTGAGAACCATATCCAACTACTACCACCTCTTCTAGTGTTTCTGTATCTTCCAGTAATGTAATGGACAGTTCTTTCTGATTCCCAACTTTTATCGTTTGCGTTACATATCCAATATAGGAAACACGCAATACGGACTGTGAAGTTACTTTAATGGAAAATCTACCATCCGCATCGGTAATTGCACCATTGGTAGCATTTTCCATGATGTTTACACCAATAAGCGGGAAACCGTCTTTATCTAAGACAAATCCTGTTAATTGGAATGTTTGCTGAAGAACTCCTGTCTTTTCCTGACCTTCCGGTATAACATAAGATTTTTCGGAATGACCATAGAGCGGGGTTAACAACAATGAGGTAATCAGTAAGGCGGATTTACCTCCTAATTTTGTTAATCTGACATTTTTCATAAAAGATTAGCTTATTGTTAATTATAAGCAGTTTGATAACAAAGCATATACATCATTATATATGTATTTGAGAGATTCATAAGTTTCTCCTATCCCAACAAAACAGAGAAAACTCACTTCCGAGACAGTTTAGTATATTTTGTTAATTTTTTCAATCATATACATTTTGTTTTATGACAAAAAATTCACAACTTCTATTCACTAATTGCAAGTATTTATTATTTAGGCAGTACTTCAGTTACGACAAAAAAGATCCTGCCACGAATCAAAAACAGATTATTGGCTTCGTATGAATGATTTTTTTAAATACAAGAAGTTGAATGAAAATTCCCAGGACGGGAAAGAATAGTTATTTATCCAGTTTCCCTACTTACTACCAGGGATGATTTACACTGGATAACCAAAATGGAATCTTTTAATAACACTAACCAGACACAAGATTTCATTATAGAATAATATGATTGACAAAAAGATTTGTCAATCATACAGGTTATAACCTGCTTTTTTAGGTCTCTGTCCATCTGTCTCATTTATTTATACGTGATATAGATCTTAATAATATCAAAGGAACAAATTCTTTTTTTATTAAATATTAAAAAAATGATTTTTCAAGTTTCAATTTTGATAAATATATTTTCTGTTTTCTATTTTTCTAACAAATAAATCGATATATCTCCCGGAGATATCATCAGGGTTGCTGTATATGTGTCAGCCTGAACAAGACTACCATCTTTTAATACACGTTTTACGGACGGATCTGCATAAAAAGTAAGTTCCATCGTATCTTTCAGGCTTCTGTTTACAATAGTAAGATATTTTTTATCGCCATTTTCAATCAACGAAACAATAGCTCCATATCCATGTGTATCCAGCACCTTCACTTTTTCCGGAAGATTAGTCAATCGTTTCGTTCCTCTTGGTATCACACTTCCTGTATGTCTAACAGATAAAATTTTTGCACCTAAGAAAATTCCGGCAATTGATTTGATCTCTGCATTCATCTCTTTTACTAAATCATAAATTTCCGTCCGTTTACCATCCAGACCAATCGGTCCATGTTGATAATCATAGAAAGAGTCACCAGCCGGCGTCCAATAAGTAAAATATTGCAATCCCTGAGCTCCATAAACCAGGTCACTATATAATTGTAGCCGTAAAGAAGCTTGTGTCGGAATAGGATACGGTCCATGCTTGGTCGCAAGAGCAAACGCCCAGAAATCTTTACCGACTTTCGCAGCCTCATCGGAAAACTCTTCCAGATTTTCATACCATTCCGCTTTTAAGACATTATCACCAAGAACCGGATAATGGTCGAAAGATAGAAAAGGTAAAGGAACTTCTTTATTAAAACGGGAAACATACTCCCGGTAATTCTGAACACCTAAAAATTTTAAATGTTCCTCTCCTCCTGTTGGAAATAAATTCAGGTAACAAAATTTACTGTTGTCTACAGCTTGTATCCTTTTAGCCCAGGCTGCTAATGCAGCAAAATCAGCTACAACAGGTTCATCCCTTAAAAAATACCCAGCAACAGCCGGATGTTTCATAAACCTCCGAACAGTTTTCTCTGGTTCTTTACGCAATTCAGGACAAGCAATTATCAATTGAATGCCAACTTTATTTGCTGCATCAAGTGCTGTTTCCACCTCTTCCATAGTCGAATACTCACTAAAGTTTATGGTAAACCCAGCCTCTTTCAACTCCTTAAAACGTTCAACTGTCGCTTCATTTGCTCTAATACCATACCAAGCTATTATCGGCATTTGTGCAGACAAATTAAGTTTATCCTGCGCCTGTCCCTGTGCTGGAACGAGTAACAACAAAGACATTATCCCTAATATCCAATAGTACTTCATAACAACATATTTTTTTATTTATCTTCAATATAAAACACGATTATTTCAAAACGACATCTAATTTTTTTCCGGAATAAGCAGGTGAAATCGCCATAGTAAGATAACGACCGATCACCGAGCAATTGATCTTTTTACCATTAAAGCGAACATCTGCTTTTTTCACCTGTTCAGGAAGAGGTATACTTACTTTACCTTCACCAGCCACATATATTTGGTAAGAGGACATATTATCATCTACAGGCGAGAATGTAAGATCCACCGGGCTATCAGCAAATTTATAATAGGTTCCATCAATAGTAATTTCACTACATTGCTGTCCGGAGAATGCGATCAACTGCTGACCGTCCAAACGAAACCCTAACGATAAACGTCCGTCAAATGACACCTCATGCCCATTTATTTTCGCTTGTTTTAGGTTTATCCGATCTGATGGAAGAGGATTTTCGAGTAATACTTTTACATCGTCTTCCTGATTTCTTGAAAATCCGCCAAACCAACTTTCAGCATGTGTACGGTAATGTGCTACCACCATCGTCGTTGAATTCGGAAAAGAAGAGACTAAATAATCACCTGTCCTTGAAAGATATGACGGATTATCATTCACCGCGAATTTCCCGGTAGAAGGATAAGCTCCGCAAGCATTCAGTATTTCAAACAATGTGCGGGTTTCATAACCCAAACTTGCCGATTGATCATCCCTCGGACGGAAACCACAATAACAAGCAATCCCTCCATTCGGATATTTTACCATTGTCCCAATCACTTTCTTATCAGAATGAGCTACAATCTCCGCATTGGAAGCCGGTGTTACAGGGTAAATACGGTCGACAATAAAATCTGTCAGAATCGCCTGCTCCGGAACATTAGACAAACTTTCTGAAAAATCAATTATTTTTCCGGATGCTATTTCTCCCATATAACAATCATGATAATATTGAGCTCCAAATAGTTTTTGCCATTGATCGATACAATTTACCCCACTCTTGTCAACCAGAGGTGGAGTACTGAACCAAACGACTTTTCCTCCTGCTTTAATAAAAGACTCCATCATATCCAGCAATCCCCTTTCCGGCAATGGTTCAAACATAACGACCAATGTTCCATACTTCTTTTCTGCAACCTGAATATGTCCGTCCGATTGTACGGAACCCATTTCAAGCAGCTTATCGGCTGTCAGATAATTAGCATATCCATATTGTGTCATCCAACTGCCAAAACGTGGTTCTACGGCAACTAAATTCATCGGATAAAGAATCAATACCTCAGTATCACGGTGCACATTCCCCGTCATCAGGCGTATCGGCTCACTCGGACTGGCTCCATAGGCATAATTCACTGCCATTTTACGCTCCAAAGCCTTATCCGGCATACCCCAGGCTGCAGCATAAGCATTCGGATATTTATTGATCACACCAATAGACGCAGCCATTGCCGCCCCATAATAATTACGGTCACTCCATCCACCTTCTGCAAAATCATTACCGGTCGGTTGCAAATATTCACTCCATTTAAAATAATCGTAGCAAGCAGCAGATGCCTGATGCACTGTATTGCCCCAAACAAAATTGGAGGTATATTCATATTTATAACGATTGCTATAAAGTTTCTCACAATTCCAGTAATCAATAGTCGGACTTTGAGCCCACGAAGCATGCGCTGAAGTACTCAATTCATGGCCAAATAGCTTTTCACCATACTCTTTTGCATTTCTGAATAAATCAACAACATCATCATTCAGCATCCGGTAATATCGATCACGCAGCAAGAACGTACGATGTATTGCCTCCGGTGTTTCTCCCAAAACATATTGAATATTAACAACAGCATCAGTCGTTGGACGAAATATCGGAGCTCCATAAGCAAAATAAAGCATGTAACGATCGTCAAACTTCTGATTATATTTCTCCGCATAGCGACGTGCCATATTCTCAGTCAAATAACGTTCTGCAAACTGCCCTTCTTCGTGATGACCAAAATAAAACCAATCCTGTTGAATATGCATTTCATCAGAATAGAGAGAAGTCAAATTTACTTTTTTATCATGGTACTTTTTCAATAAATTATTTAGAAAACCCGGAGCATCCGGATCAAAATAGTCCATTTCCTGAGTTTCATATTCCAACATAACCATGACCCGGTCAGAACCTACACATTGTGTACCATCACCATAGATACGCAGGCGCTTCATCGGAATCGTTCCTTGCTCCGTAACTCCGATAGAATCAATCACCTCATATTTTACATTTTTCAATAAAACAATATCTTCCGGGTTTACTGACCGCATAGAGGTTGATACAACCTTTTCTTTAAAAGCATAAGCCTTTACACCTTTAAGTTTAACCGGAGTCTGTCCTTTATTATTTGTCCAAAACAATTGTTGCCACATCTGCAGACTGAATTGCCCTGTCCTAGGATTCCGTAACCCGACTTTATAAGCAAGCCAGCGCCCACTATTCCCTGTCTGATTCTTATAAGCCAAACCTAATTCAAGCGGACTAAGTAAACTCAGACACAGTCCCATATCCTGCTTAGAAACAAAATCACTGATAATTCTTATCTTATCAACATATTCATCCATATCAGGAGTCAGATTGCGTTCCGTATTTTTATCAGTACGATATTGGCGGAAAAATTCATCAAATGCGACTATCAGTTCTTTTGAACCATAACTTTTTCCACGTTTACAAACATCACGAAGACTTTCCACCCGAGAATCATATCCTAATGAATTATCTATCTTTTTATCAGGATCTGTTAAATCATTCAATTGTTGATCACTTGTCAGAATAATTGTCTGTGCTTTTACATTACCGGTTACCAAAGCTATTCCTACAAACACAGATAAAGTCCATTTTACTATTGTGTTTCCCATAATCTCTAAATTTAAGTAATTCAAATATTATGCAACAAAAGTAGAATTCCTTTATTTGTATCAATTCACAATTCTGACATTTATGCCTACAATATTGACACACAAGTTTTCATAGCATATATTTGTATAAAAACACTCACACTAGCCAAGCCTTTTACTATTAAGAGGGAAGAAAATCTCTGGCGGAGTATTTAGGAGTATTTATAGGATAAACACAAAAAAGCCACCCTTTAACAGGATGGCTTTTTATTCTATCTGGGGTGAACGATGGGATTCGAACCCACGACCCTCGGAACCACAATCCGATGCTCTAACCAACTGAGCTACGCTCACCATTTCAGTCTCTTTGAGTATTTCTCTTTAAGACGGTGCAAAGATAGATGTTTTTTATTATTCTGCAAGCGTTTTTCAAAGAAAAAATACAAATATTTTACTTGTAAATTGCTTTCTTCCCGGCTAACAGCGTATTACGCATCAAAGAAATGATTGTCATAGGACCGACACCTCCCGGAACCGGAGTAATATAAGAGCATTTCGGTGCTACTTCATCAAACTTCACATCGCCTGTCAGCTTATATCCGCTCTTAGTTACACTGCTCGGCATGCGGGTAGTACCCACGTCAACGATCACAGCTCCTTCTTTCACCATATCGGCCTTCAGGAATTCAGGAACACCCAAAGCGACAATAATGATATCGGCACTCAGACACATTTCTTTCAGGTTGTTTGAACGACTGTGGCAAACCGTTACCGTACAGTTACCCGGATAACTTTTCTGTATCATCAACATAGCCATCGGCTTGCCGACGATATTGCTGCGTCCCAACACAACACAATGCTTACCGCTGGTTTCTATTTCATAGCGTTTCAGCAACTCAAGGATACCGGCCGGAGTAGCGGAGACAAAACAAGGAAGACCGATCGACATGCGTCCCACATTGATCGGATGGAATCCGTCAACGTCTTTACGATAATCGATCGCTTCAATAATCTTTTGCTCTGAGATATGCTTCGGAAGCGGAAGCTGTACAATAAAACCGTCAACATCCGGGTCATTGTTCAGTTCATCCACACGACGAAGTAATTCTTCTTCGGTCACATCATCTTCATAACGGATCAATGTGGATTTAAAACCAATCTCTTCACAGGTTTTCACTTTACTGGCCACATAGGTTTCGCTACCCCCGTCATGACCCACCAGAATGGCTGCCAGATGAGGGATCTTACCTCCTGCCGCTTTGATCTGGGCGACTTCTTCAGCCATCTCTTTCTTCATCTGAGCAGAGACCGCTTTTCCGTCCAGTAATTGATAATGATTGTCTTCCATAATATATGTCTTTAATATTTATCTCTTTAATGAAGGAAATTTCTTACTTCCCGGTTTAGCGGCAGTAAGCATACGCATCATCTTACGGGTTTCGTCGAACTGTTTGATCAGTTTGTTTACTTCCTGCACCGTCGTACCGCTACCTTTGGCAATACGCTGGCGGCGAGAACCGTTCAGGATAGCCGGATTGACACGTTCGTCCGGAGTCATTGAATAAATGATCGCTTCAATACTCTTGAAGGCATTGTCATCGATATCGATATCTTTCAAGGCTTTGCCGACACCGGGGATCATGGAAGCGAGTTCTTTCAGGTTACCCATCTTCTTGATCTGTTGGATCTGAGCAATAAAGTCGTTGAAATCGAACTGGTTTTTGGCAATCTTCTTCTGTAAGCGCTTGGCTTCTTCTTCGTCGTATTGTTCCTGTGCACGTTCTACCAAAGAAACGATATCACCCATACCGAGGATACGGTCGGCCATACGTTCCGGGTGAAATGTATCGAGTGCATCCATCTTTTCACCGGTTCCGACAAACTTGATCGGTTTATCGACAACTGTACGAATAGAAAGAGCGGCACCACCACGGGTATCACCGTCGAGCTTAGTCAGAACAACCCCGTCGAAGTTCAGGCGTTCGTTAAATTCCTTTGCAGTATTAACGGCATCCTGTCCAGTCATAGAGTCTACAACAAACAATGTTTCGTCCGGTTGGATAGCGCTCTTGATGGCAGCGATCTCTTTCATCATCTGCTCATCGATAGCCAGACGGCCGGCAGTATCGACAATCACGACATCGTTACCCTTTGCACGGGCTTCGCGGATTGCGTTCATAGCGATCTCTACCGGATTCTTATTTTCCAGTTCCATATAAACAGGAACGCCAACCTGTTCACCGACTACACGCAACTGTTCGATAGCAGCCGGACGATAAACGTCACAGGCAGCCAGCAACGGCTTCTTATTTCTTTTGGTTTTCAGCATATTCGCCAACTTTCCGGAGAAAGTAGTCTTACCCGAACCTTGCAGACCAGACATAAGGATGATGGCTGGTGAACCGGCCAGATTGATATCGATAGCTGTTCCACCCATCAGGCTGGCCAGTTCGTCGTGTACAATCTTTACCATTAACTGGCTGGGTTTAACAGACGTAAGTACATTCTGTCCCAACGCTTTTTCTTTTACCGTATCGGTAAATGACTTAGCCACCTTGTAGTTTACGTCGGCATCAAGCAGGGCTTTACGCACATCTTTCAGTGTTTCAGCCACATTGATCTCGGTGATCTTGCCTTCACCTTTCAACAGCTTAAACGATCTGTCTAACCTTTCGCTTAAATTTTCAAACATAATTTGTATGTGTATTTATTTTTTTCTTTCTAATTTCTAACGTAATAGGGTGCAAAGGTAAGAAAAAGGATGTAATCCTCTAAATCTTTTTATTCTGCCACGCCGCTTTTTTCAAATAAATTACACTAGCCAACAACAAACCGCTATAATAAATCACCTCGGTCAGGAAACAAATCGCCACCGGAAGATGCAAACGCATCCCCGCCACATAGATAAACAGCGTATAAAAAACAAGCGTCACCACCTCCATCGCAAAAGCCGAACGGGTATTCCCTGTACCTGTCACCCCATTAAATACGATATTGGCAACAGCAGCTATCAGCAACGCACCGGAGATAACATAGAGCGAAGGGACCGATGCATGTATTAAAGTAATGTCATTCGTATAAATCGACAATATGGCCGAAGGAAAAATACAAGCAATAAAAACACAGCCAGCCATAATGCTCAAAGAGATATAAGATATCTTACGAATGATCGGGATAACCAGGTCTTTATGACCGGCACCGATACTATTACTGACAAAAGAATTGGTTGCGGTCGATAAAGAATTGACCGGGATCAACAATACGATATACACACTACGGACAATATTGGCTATCGCCAACTGCCGTTGTCCCAGGTGTTCTACTGCTACAAAAAGCAAAAAGTAAGTACTCAGCGATATAAAGTACTGCAACATCGTAAAGATGGAGATATTCAACACACGCTTAAGTAATTCAATATCGAACGACCGGAATTGATTCAGTGCATACTTCTTTATATCGACCGTCAAACGGGTATAGATTAAAAAGAAAACGATTGACATACCTTCTGCCACCACCGAAGCGATAGCTGCCCCCTTGATACCCATTTCAGGAAAACCTCCTTTTCCGAATATCAGCAGATAGTCGAGCAGCACATTGGTCAATGCCATCACAATAGCGTTCAATGTCAGCACCTTTGTCCGGGTAATACCGATAAACAAGGCACGGAACATCACATTCACAAAAGAGAAAAAGAAACCGAACACACGCCAGTCGAGAAACTCTTCCGTCGCCATCAGAATCGTATCGGAAGAGATCATCACCCGCATAATATCTTTGGCAAAGAAACGGGACAAAGTAAACATCACCGCAGCCAGTGCCAGAAGGAAAAATACCCCCTGTATCATGACCGGCCCTACATCCTTGTACAACTGCTCGCCATTCCTTCGTGCCATCACGATCTGCGACCCGGTGCTGAAACCAAATGCAATAGTAAACACACATATATAATAGAGCCCACCCATCGCAGAGGCTCCCAACTCAACTTCACCTACCCTTCCCAGGAAAGCCGTATCGGTCACATTTATAATATTCTGCGCCAATAAACTCAGAAAGATAGGGTAACTTACATTCCAGATCTGTTTGTTTGTATACATACTCTATAATAATTTCAAAACGAAAACATAGGGTCACAAAAAAAGCCCGCCGGCATCCGGCGAGCTTTCTTATTTTTATTTCTAAAACATTTCAATTGCTGCTTCGATGCTCTATATCAGTTTATTGGTTGCTGTATCAGGAAACACAACAGCCGGTTTAAATGTTTTGGCTTCTTCAAAATCCATCATGGCGTATGACATGATAATGATGATATCTCCAGGCTGTGCCTTTCGGGCTGCCGCTCCGTTCAGACAAATCACGCCTGAGCCTCGCTCGCCTTTAATGATATACGTTTCAAAACGTTCACCGTTATTGTTGTTCACAATAGCCACCTTTTCATTCGGAATCAGGTTGGCGGCATCCAGCAAATCTTCATCGATAGTAATACTACCGATATAATTCAGATTAGCTTCCGTTACCGTCACCCGGTGAATCTTTGATTTAACTACCTCTATAAACATCGTTTTTATATAATTTGATTATCATTAAATGTCCCTCAAACAAAAGTAGGGTCTTTTGCATTTAAAATAAGGGACTTTCGTCTTCAAAATAAGGGACTTTTATAATCAAAAGTCCTGACTTTTTCCGAACAGATATATCTCCTTATTTATCAGCTATTTATATTTTATATTATCGATCAACCGAACTTCACCGCAATAAACGGTGATACAACCCACTACATAATCGGCGTCCGACCAGTTTTTAATCGATTCCATTGTGTATCCGTCTACGATTTCGTAGTATTCAACACGCATGACAGGATCCGCATTGATTGTATTCACAACAAATTCAATCACCTCCTGTACGCTTTTTCCGGCTGCAAAGTTAGTACTTTCTTTTAACGTACGTGCAATCAGGGGCGCTTTTTGACGTTGTTCCGGCGTTAATCTGACATTACGGCTACTTAAAGCCAGTCCGTCAGCCTCCCGGAGAATCGGGCAGGCATTAATTTTTACCGGAATGTTCAACTGTTTTACCATCGCACGGATCACGGCGATCTGCTGGAAATCCTTTTCTCCGAAATAAGCATTATCCGGTTCCACGGCATAAAAGAGTTTGCTGACGATCTGGGCAACACCATTAAAGTGTCCCGGACGGCGAGCACCTTCCATCACTGCCGATACGGTTCCAAAGTCAAAAGTCCGTGTATCCGGTTCGGGATACATCTCTGCTTCAGTAGGAGCAAATACATAATTACAACCGGCCGGTTCCAATAATGCACAGTCATTATCCAGTGTACGGGGATAAGTGGCAAGGTCATTTTTGTCATTAAACTGGGTCGGATTAACGAAGATACTGACAACGCATACATCGTTCTCTTCTACACAACGCTTAACCAGGCTCAGGTGTCCGTTATGTAATGCTCCCATGGTGGGAACAAAGCCTATTTTCCTGTTATGCTGCCTTTCTTCGGCAAGATAACGCTTCAATTCTTGGATGCTGTTTACTATTTTCATCTTTTTTAGATGCTTATTGACGGTGCAAAGCAAATAAATAATTACCGTAAATGAAAGAAATTTATTATCTTTGTGCCGTCTTTATAAAACTAGTTTACAGAATGGATGCAAAAAAAATCTTGTTTATAGCCCAAGAAATAACACCCTACCTTCCCGAATCTGAGATTGCAACGATATGCAGGAATCTGCCGCAAGGCATTCAGGAGCGTGGTCGCGAGATCAGAACTTTCATGCCTAAATTCGGAAATATCAACGAGCGACGCAATCAGTTGCACGAAGTAATCCGCTTGTCAGGTATGAACCTTATCATTGATGATACGGATCACCCGCTGATCATCAAGGTAGCATCCATTCAGGCCGCACGCATGCAGGTGTACTTCATTGATAATGAAGACTTCTTCCAGCGTAAACATACTGTTAGCGATGAGAATGGGAATGATTATGAAGATAACGACGACCGTTCGATCTTCTATGTACGTGGTGTGTTGGAAACAGTGAAGAAACTTCGCTGGATCCCGGATGTGATACATTGTCACGGATGGATGTCTGCACTGACTGCATTATATATAAAAAGAATGTATGCAGACGATCCATGTCTTAAAAATGCAAAAATAGTCTACTCTATTTATAATGATGACTTTAATTCACCGTTAAGAAAAGAATTGGCCCACAAGCTGAAAACTGACGGTGCAAAAGACAGTGACCTGAAAGGCATCAAAGCTGATACCAGCTTTGTCGGCCTGACTAAACTGGCTATCGATATGGCAGATGGCGTGATACAAGGTAGTGAAACGATCAATCAGGATATCCTGGATTATATCGCCACTAAAAAGGACACTCCATTCCTTCCTTATCAATCGCCGGAAACTTATATGGATGCATTCAACGAATTTTACGATGTCGTATTAGATTCTAAATAAGTGAGAGAAAAATGATGAATATCAAGCCTTTATTAATTGGCCTGGGCTTGGGAATAACAATCCTGAGTGGGTGTAGTGATGATTTGAATCTGGTTGGCTCGACAATTCAGCCTGACGGAGACAAAATGCCCGTGTATGTAGATACGTTCCAGATGCAAGCAACAACCTTGCTGATGGATTCGGTATATGCAAGAACTACTAGTGGACTACTCGGCGAGTTTTATGATCCGTTGTACGGTAATGTGAAATCTGATTACATCTGCCAGTTCTACTGTCCGGAGGATTTCAAATTTAAAAAGGAACCGATCAACGGTCAGATTGACTCTGTCGATTTTAAGATCATATATCAGAACAGTGCCTGGGTTGGTGATTCATTAGCTCCTATGCGTGCTCAGATATATCAGGTAACTAAAGAACTGGAAAGGGATTTCTATACAAACTTCGATCCGCTGGAATATTGCGATATGACGCAATCGTTAGGTATGCAGACTTATACTGCGTATGACAACTCAGTTCCGGACAGCGTTAGAACTCATCTGGATAGCAGTGGCAATAATACTTATACTCCAACTATCACGATCCGGATGCCCAAAGAATTCGGACAGAAGTTTTATGACGAATCAATTAAGAATCCGGGAACATTCAGCAGCCAGGAGAATTTCAATAAATTCTTCCAGGGTATATATGTAACAAATACATATGGTAGCGGAAATATCCTGCAGATCAGCTTTTCATCCATTTCTATCTATTATAAATTCAATATGAAAGGTAGTCAGGATCAGGATTCAACAGTACTTACAAGTGAGACATTCAATGTAACGAAAGAAGTATTGCAGTTGAACCGTTTCAAGAATACGGATTTAAACTCGTTATTGGAACCGAGTGATTCAATAGCTTATCTGAAAACACCAGCCGGTGTATATACCCAGTTAACTATTCCTGCACAGGATATCGTTGATAGAATAGGAGACCGGGTTATAAACAATATTCCTCTGACAATGAAAGCGTATCCACAGGAAGAATGGCAATGGGCACTTCCGGCTCCTGCTAATTTATTATTATTACCTAAAGATTCTTTGCCAACATTCTTTGTTAATAATAAGATAGAGGATAATAAAACGGCATTCCGTGCAGACTATAATGCCAGCAGTCGGTCTTATCCATTCGGAAATATCGCTAATTTAATGCAAGAGCATATAAAGAACAATCCGGATAAAGATATGGTATTACTTTTGATTCCGGTTGAACGTATTACAGCTAAATCAAATAGTTATTACGGCCAATCTCAAACATATACAACTGCATTAAATAACTATTTATTACCTTCAGGAGTGAAATTACTTAAATCCAAAGATGCTACAAAAATTATTGTAACAACAACAGAATACAAGTAATATACCACAGACAATTTCTGTAAAACACTTTCCTAAACAGACTAAGTGATAAATTCATTTATAAGCAAAGAATCCGGTTTACACCGGATTCTTTTTTTTTAACATCAATCTAATTTTTCAGGAATACTATTGAATATTTCATTTACTTGTATTTGACCTGGAATGCATTAACTCATGTGTCCACGTACCAGGCCACCCTTCAAATTCATAGCATATATACAACTCTTCCTTTTCCGGATCGTAATAATTTGAAGCATTCATATCAACATAGACACCTTCTCTGATTATCAATTGATTATTGACGGGATTGCGAACTATATATTGCCGGTCATTAGAAGCATTGGCTGTTGTCTCCGCATCACAATAACAACGAGCACCATATCCTGTTTCATACGTATAAGGACCTGTTTTCTTTATGAACCGACGTATCGGATAACTACTCACACTCCAATCTTTCGAATTCTTCTCCAATCCCTCAACGGTATACCAGCCCTGCAAATTATCAGGCCTATAAATAACAAAGATAGTCTTCTTCGACTCTTCAAAATAATATTGAGATACTGACTTCATTGTTATAGGTATAGCGTAAGAATGCCAGTTCTTTAAAGACTTTCCATCGACAGACACAGACGTTTTCACTTCTTTTTCTCCTGATTTCAAAATAATACTGGTTGTTTCTATCGAATAAGCATCTTTAGGCATCATTTCTATGAAGTCTTTCCCTTCTTTATTATAGGAATCCACTGCGTCCGGATCAATTTCCAATTCAAAATGAATATCTTCCTTACAAATAAAATCACTTCCTATCACTACATCATAAACAAAATTCATATTATCATAATGCTGTGAAAACCAAACATCCGTCACTTCTTCATTTGAGAACTTAAACGTGGGACGAAGTATATCCAGCACCAACAACAAATTTGATTTCCCTTTCGTTTCCTGAATATTGCCATTTAATGATTCTATCTTAAGAGGTATGACGTAATCCGAACGATATCCAAGATCATTAGCTATTTTAGCTATATCGACAGTAATATTTGATATTGCCCGTGTCTGATCCGCTGGAATTTCCAGTTCTCTTTCAGGCATAGAATAATACGCTTCGGGTAACAGTTTATACACTGTCTGATATATATTGTTATACTCTTCCAAATAGGCTTTGTCTTCCGATATTTTGACAATTCCTACTTCATCCGTCTCTCCGCTTTTATAAACAGCCACCGGATAAATATACGTTTCCCCCATATTATAAACTGTTTCTATCTGACAGGCATTATTCACAATATAAACTTTATTGGGTATTTCATCCATCATTTCTGAACATGAACAAAGTCCCAAGGAGAGCCATGCAAAAACCACAAAGCTTTTCATATGATTATCTTATTAAGTTTAACAATTACCAACCTGGATTTTGTACCAAATTGACATTTTTAAAGCGCTCTGTATTGGCTATCGGATATATATACATTTTATCCTCCCATTTTCGAGGCTCTACTAAAACACGTTTATATTCAAACGCTCCATCTACACCTTTCTCTATTTCCAATCCATAGATCACATTGGTCCTATCTCCAATTTTCCATCGGCGGATATCCCAAAACCTCTGGCCTTCAAAAGCAAATTCAACCCTTCTCTCATTACGTACTTTTTCACGGAATGCATCCTGCGACAAAGACGTTAAAAGAGGCATACCTACTCTCTGTCTAATTTTATTTAATGCATCTTTCGCTGACAATGAAAACTCTCCACCAGTGTATTCTGGTCCATAAGCCTCATTCAAAGCTTCTGCATAATTCAAAAAAATCTCTGCATAACGGAAAATCACCCATACATGACGTTCTGAAGTGGCACTACCAGTAGTCAAATTAACAGATTCTTTCAAATATTTTTTCAAATAATAAGAAGTCTTGGAAGCTCCATTACGAGGATATCCATTTTTCCCACCTTGGTAAGATTCAACAGTTTCACCTTTCCATGTGGCACCGTTATAAAGCATCGTTTTGAATAACCGAGGATCCCTGCTATTCACATCATACATACTTTCCACATGTTTAGGATTATTAAAATCAAAAGTAGTCCCATCAATCATTTCAAATGCTTCCATCAAATTTTCACTGGGACACATGCCTGTATTACCACCTTCATACCCTACCGGAAAATTAGTAGACTCAAATACATTGCTATTTCCCTCCATCCGTTGAAGAATCAAACCTTTAGCATCCGGATTATTAACTACTTCTTCATTTATAATCTGATACCATCCTCCAGCTTCTGAGAGATCAATCAACTCTTTTGCCGCTTTTGCCGCTTTCAGCCATTTTTCCTTATCATTCGTCGGGTTATGTAAAGGACTGGCTGCATATAATAAAACTCTTGACTTCAATGCCAAAACGGCTCCCTTTGTTATACGTCCAACCTCTTTTCCCGGAACATCATTATAGTTAACAGGCAAATGATCTTTTATTGCATCGCACTCAGATGAGATAAAATCAGTCATGACCTCATAATCCGTTTGTAACAACTCATTCACATCTTCTATCTCCAGAGTTTTTTCAACCAAAGGAACATTTTTATATCGTTTTATCAACTCAAAATAGAAAAATGCTCTTAAAAAACGAGCCTCATACGGATAATACCGATACTGCTTCATCTGTTCCTCATAATCAACATTATACTGATTATCCGGGAAATCTCCCTGATAAGACTCCAAAAATATATTAGCTGCCCGAATTCCTGCATACAGATTTCCCCATTGATCATCTATCGTATTGATAGAGCTCCAACTTCCATTGGTAAATATATGTATAGAAGATGTCGGCCAAACATAAATGGCATCATCTGTAGCAGCATCCAGCATAGCACCGCCTCCCAAATCAGAAGGAAGAAACGAATAAACATGAGTCAACATAGATTTTGCACGAACGAAAACAGAAAAGATATCTTCTTTTTCATATCCTACTGATTCATCAAAATCCAAATAGTCGCAACCGGTAAAAGTACATAAGCCCAATAATCCGGTAAATAATATATTTTTCATTTTCATAATTCAACTCTTTAAATTAAAATTCGATATTCAATCCGATCAAATAAGCCTTCGATGTTGGATAATATGCACTGACCAATTCCGGATCCATTACTTTTACATGATCTGTCATAAATAAGTCTTTACCCTTTACGAAAAAACGTAGGTTAGACAGGAAGATCTTTTTACATAAAGATGCCGGTAAATTGTAATATACTTCCAAATTTCGAAGCTTCATATAAGCTCCATTTTCCATCCAGACCGAATTATTTCGAAAATTATTATCATTTGCCAACGTTGTTAATCTTGGATATTTAGCAACTTTATTATCAGGAGTCCAACGATTAGCCATGTAATAATTTGAAACTGTTTTATCAGAGCCTAAAGGCCAGTATACACTATTTACTTGTGTAACTAAAGTATAATTTGCTAATCCCTGAAAATCAGCCCTCACCCCAAAACCTTTATATTCAAATCCTAATCCAAACCCATAATAAATTTCTGGAATAGAGGTACTATATCCCATACAGACTTTATCGTACTCATTAATAATTCCGTCACCATTCTGATCTTTATATTTAATGTCACCGGGCTTCACATCGGAAAAAGTTTGTTGAGGACTATTCTTTATATCATCATCATCTTCAAAAAATCCGATTGCTTGCATAGCCGAATATTGTCCGATTCTACGATTGGTCATTTTTAAATAGTCTTCCGTCTTGTATTCTTCATTCATCTCTACAATATTAGTCCGCAAAAACGAAAAATTACCTCTTAAATAATACCGGAAGTCTTTCCCTATGACGTCCGTCCAATTCAAAGACAATTCTGTCCCATAATATTCATTAATACCGGAATTCATCATCGGTGCAGATTTCCCCAGTACAGAAGAAACAGCACCAGAAGAAGAAACCAACACATCCTTTTCTTTTTCATAAAAGGCTTCTAATTCTATATACAGGCGATCAAACAAATTTGCTTCCACCCCGATATTCGTTTTAAATGTCGTTTCGTTTTTCAAACCGCTTACAGGCAAACCACCTTCCGCACTTCCACTATTCCAAACCAAATTATTTCCGAAATAATAGCCATTACCACCATTCAGATTATAAAAATGTTTATCTAGTTCATAAGCATAAGGAGCTTTTCCAGTCATACCCCAGGAAGCCCTTAGCTTTAATTGCTTTATGAAATCCATATCTTTCATAAAATTCTCACGGGAAAGGAGCCATGCTGCAGAAACAGCCGGAAATAAACGGAACTTATCACCTTTAGGCATAGTGCTGTAACCGGCATAAGATACAGCCAGATTAAACAGATATTTATCATACAATCCGTAATTCACATTTGCGATCAAACTTTGTCCCAAACGAGAACTGTTTCTACCTGTATATGTATAACTAAACTGATCATAGATTAACGCTGCATTTAAATTACCCGCATTCCAGTCTTTTTCATAATTGATCGTGGCACGCAAAGTGGTCAGCATACTTTGTGATTCCAGCGAGTGATTAAAATCGAGTTCAGTTTCATTACTATAACGGGTAACAGTACTATCCAACAGTGATCCGTCGGATGCACGATGAGGAATAACTTCTTCATAAGCATATGATTTCGACTTCACATCCTTATAAGATGCCCGGTTATCATAAGCTATCGCCAACTCTGCACTCAATCCTTCCGCCAACATAGATAAATCTTGTTTTAGTGTTATATCCGCAAATAACGCTCGATCTTGCACTTGAGTAAAACCTGTACTGGCAATTTTAGCAATCGGATTACTCCAAGTACTGTTCTGCGACCAGATACCTCCAGCCGAACGTATAGGAAAAGCAGCCGAAGGTAAGTTATATAAAGTTGTTATTATCCCATCCATCCCGTTATTAGTATTATACTGTGATAAACGTCCCAATAAATTCAGCTTCAACTGAGTCGTTTTAGTCATTTCAATATCCAAATTTGTTCTGAAATTTAATTTATGGCTAAGAGCCTGCGTTGAATACCCTTCATTCAAATCCGTATGATCCAGAAACCCTGTCACATTAGAATAATTTGCCAATACATAATAACGTACCCTTTTTCCTGAACCGGCAAAAGAAATATTCAATTCGTTTGTCGAACCATGTTTACGCAGCGTTTCTCCCCACCAATCCACGTTAGGATACAAATAAGGATGACCCCCACTTCTAAAATCGGTTATATCATATGATGAATAGCGGGCAGGCAACCCGTCATTTGCTAATGCTTCATTCAACGCATCTGCATATGTCGCAGCATCCGCCAGTTCCGGCAATCTAACCGGAGTTGTAATACCATGATGATAATCGACTTTAATATCCATTGATTTATTACTACCCCGTTTAGTCGTAACAGAAATAACCCCATTACTGCCTCTCATTCCGTACATAGCTAATGCCGCAGCATCTTTTATCACAGAGACCGATTCTATTTCCTCCCGTGAGAGTGTATTCATAGGGCGCTCAAAACCATCGACTATAACTAAAGGCGAACGTCCTCTCAATTGAAATTTAGGACCTTCATAAGACGGCAGAGTCCAATTCTGCTGAACTGTCAACCCCGGCAATAACCCATACAATGCAAACTCAGGATTTACCTGACCAGAAATAGACAAATCTTCGTGAGTTACAGTAGAAACTGATCCGGTAGATATATTCTTCAATGTAGAAATATACCCCAACTGTATTTCTTTGGCATTTTTATCCATCTTAACCACTAAAGAGGGATTGTCCACCACTACTGTTTTCTCATACTCATTAAAAATACAGACTGTCGCTACCTTACCTTTTTCTATCGTAAACCGGGCATTCCCCTGTTTATCCGTCAGCACCGGTTCATACAGTACATCTTTTACGACAATAACAGCTCCCTCTATCGGTTTATTATTTGCGTCCAGTACAGTAGCCTTCACTTCTATTTCCTGGGCATTTCCGACTAATGCGGAAAAAACAAATAATCCTATTGTATATAATTTGTTTCTCATCATATTAAATTTTGAAATTAACCATTACCATCCTGGATTTTGAATCAAGCCATACCGTTTATTCACTTCACTGGGAGGAAAAGCACTGAAATACCATTTGGGAGACCAGTTTTTCTTCCAGTAGCGTTCCGGTAATTTCCATTGCTCATAAGTAAACGGATTGTCCGGATTATTCGTTTTATAGATATACAAACCATGCAGATCTTGCTTAAAAATATCTTCCCGTTTCCAACGTACAAGATCAAACCAGCGAACTTCTTCAAAAGCAAATTCTCGCGCTCTTTCATCCAGAATTTCTTCCCGCAATTCTTCTTTCGAATAGACTTGAGGCAAATTCGGTAAATCGACTCTGTTACGAACCTTATTAATCCAGGAATAAGCCTCACCTATCCGACCTGTTTCATTTAGAGCCTCAGCATAACTCAGATAGATTTCCGGTAAACGCAAATAAGGATAATTCACAACCCGATAAGATAAAGTTGCATCATCACGTTCCCATAAAAACTTACGTGTACCAAACCCAGTTTTACATTGAAGATCGTTCATTGGACCACGCTCTTCTCCTCCTATATATAATTGCGCTGTCCTTCCCTGGAAATAATCGCCATTAACTAATACCGTTTCATACAAGCGCGGATCTCTATTAGTGAAAGGATCTTTCGCATGTTCCGGATTATTCCAATCAAACTTAGTGCCATCCATAAACTCAAATTTATTCACATAATCCAGCGTGACACAGCCTCCTCCATAGGTTCCCATATACTGAGGATGATAGAGGTTAGACCACCAATAAGGAGTAAAGTCATGTCTGAAACGACAGGTCGCAATCAAAATTTCGTTATTATGCCTTTTCCAATACGCATTTATAAAATCTTCCCTCGGATTCCCAGTATCTACCAACTGGAAAACTTCCCCATTTTTATTATTTTCCAAAAAGAAATCTTCACATGCTTTAATCACTTTTTCCCACCGCTGAAAATCTTTATTTCCATACCAAGTCATTTTCTTATCACTAGCTTCTCCTTCCATATAAGGTTCACTATCATTAAATATAGGACTTGCTGCCAATAACAGGACACGAACTTTTAATCCTAATGCACCAGCTCGACAAAAACGACCATCATTTTCTGCTGAAACCTGCCAGGGTAAATCTACAGCTGCTTCATCAATCAATTTTACAATAAAATCAACCATTTCCTCCAAAGTAGCCCTTGGATACTCATTTCCCTCATCTAAAGTTACTGCATGATCAATTATAGGAACACTGCCAAAATGTCTCATCATCTCGTGATAATGACTAGCTATTATCATTTTAGCTTCTGCTTTACCGCGTTTGATATCCTCTTCTGTCATATCCGGAACCCGATCTACATTCTCTATATAAATATATGCCCGGCGAATACCGATCCAACTATATTCCCGATCCGGATTATATCCATATTTAGTACTTGAAGATTCTTCTTCCGTTGCAGCATTATACTGTCCATTATAATATAATCCATCAACACCACCCCAAGTACAAAAAGTTTGGTCAATATCAGTCAATGCCTCCAAGCAGTCATACCCTAATTTATTTCCCATATAAGTCAACGGGAATTCTGTGGCAGGCTGATTGGGACCTACTATACCATAACGTAATGTCGAATAAGCGGCTGTCAATGCTCTGTCAGCATACATTTTAGAAGAAAAAATTGTATCCTGGGTAACATCTACCCCTGGAGCTTTTTCCAGAAACTTATCTCCGAATTTTATATCACTACATGCACAACATAAAGCGATTAGAGACACTGTGGTTAATACAGATATTCTGTTCATCATTTTTTTCATAAGATCTAAGTTTAAAATTTCACGTTGAAACCCAAATTAAAAATCTGAATATTTGGATAATTATAAGAATTACCCGTATTTCCTTCGGGATCGATATCCAACTTCTTCAATTTTGAGAAGGTTAATAAGTTATATCCATTCGCAAAAATACGTAGCGATTGAATCCCTAGCTTTTTCAATCCAGGCAAAGCCATATTGTATCCCAATTCCACATTTTTCAACCGGATATAAGAGGCATCCCACAACCATAGACTGGATGTTTGCTGATTATGGACTTTATTAGCAAATGTAAAACGAGGCATAGTAGCTGTTTCTGCCGTTTCCGGTGTCCAGCGTTCATTGGCCATATACTCCAAAAGACCACGATCATTCGTTGTTCCGAAAGGAGTACGATATTCAACTTGCAATAATCTCGACACATTCGTAGCACCTGTCCACTGCATCGAAAAATCAAAATTGTTCCAGGAAAAACCACCTAACAAACCAAATATATATTCCGGACGAGCACTATATCCAAAATAAGTTTTATCATCACTGTCTATTACATTATCATGATTTAAATCTTTATACATAGCGTCCCCTGGTTTAGCATCTACAGAATGGACAGGAATATTATCTTTCAATTTTCCATCTGCATCGAAATCGTCTTCAGAAAAAAAGCGATCAAAAATATACCCGTAATTCAATCCGATAGGACGCCCGGTCTGAGCCATATAAGGTTCATTCGGTTCCACCTCATCAAAATATTTTACTTCGTTCCGTGCAAACGACACGTTGAAACCTGTCCAATAATTAAACTTATTAACCTGATCTTGCCATCTCAAAGACAATTCATAACCATAATTATCCACCTTACCTATATTTACCAAAGGGAGATCGACTGCAATAATCGAAGGAATAGTTTTACGTTGAGACAATATATCCCGACGTTTTTCATAAAAGAAATCAGCAGAAAGTGATAATCTGGAATCCAAAGTTTTAATATCCACTCCATAATTTTGTTTTGCCGAAGTTTCCCAAGTCACATCCGGATTTCCTAATGTTTTTTCTATTGCTCCCGGTTGAATAGTAGAAGTTGTACCCAAATTATATCCATAACTACCAGTACTAGGATCGAAACTTCCTGCCAGATACAAAAAACGATATCCGGAAAATTTATCATTACCCACCAATCCGTAAGAAGCCCTCAATTTCAAGTAGTCCAATACTCGTTGATTTTTCATCCACTTTTCTTCCGTCATTACCCAACCGACAGATGCTGCCGGAAAAAAGCCATAACGCAGTCCCGGAGCAAAATTTTCAGAACCATTATATCCCATATTCAAATCAATCATATAACGGGTTTTGTAATCATAAGTAACTCTACCTACCAACCCGACATATCCGGTTGGTATTTCTGTATATACCGAAGGATAGTATGTTTTTTGCTGGTTATACAGTAACAAACCAGATACATTATGGTCACCGAATTGCTGGTTATAACGTAGGCTGAATTCACCATACCAGTCTCTATCTTTTCCATATGACTCACTGTAAGAAAGAACGTCTTTTGCACCTAAGTGACGAAATACAACTGTCTTATCAAAACCTGGATCTGTTATCGATATTGTCGGATCATCAATTGTCCCTTTATAAAGAGCTATATAATTGTCTTGAGCATTGTTAGCCCGGCTTTTCTTAAAATAATACGATGTATTATATGCAGCTTTTACCTCCGCTGAAAGTCCTTTTGTTATAAAATCGAGTTTCTGATTAATTGTAATATCAAAATTTAAAACGTTTTGAGTCGATTTATCATATCCATACAAATAATATCGGCTCAAGCCATCATCTTTAGATAATGGAATATAATAATCACTACTCTTCACATACTTTCCATCCACAATACCCGCACCACCAAAAGGTTGTCCCCAGATAATAGAACGCCACAAATCTGTATTTTTAGGTTCATTAGTCACCCCTACACGACCTCCGATATTGACTTTGACTAACGTTGTCTTAGTTACATCAATATCTAAGTTTGATCTGTAATTATAACGGCTATAAGTGTAATTAGGATTATAAGTCTCTTCAAATTTTCTCAGCATCCCATTCTGATACATATATCCTAAAGAGACAAAATAACGAACTCGATCCGTACCACCGGTAAGCGTCACATTATGCTGGGTTTGCCAAGAATATTTTTTCGTTATATAGCTTTCCCAATCAATGCTTGGAAAGATAAGAGGATCTTTTCCTTCCTTAAACATTTGGGTAACAAAAGGAGTAAATGTAAGTTCTTCCGGCTTTAAAGAGGGATTATCATTCAACTCTGTCTCCGAATACAACAAAGCATGCTTATAGCTATCCACGATAGATAAATGTCGGATCGCATGAGTCAAACCGGCCGATGAAGTCACCGATATAGACGTTTTACCTTTTTCTCCCCTCTTTGTTGTTACCAGAATAACTCCATTAGCTCCTTTCACACCAAATACGGCTGTTGCCGATGCATCTTTCAGAACTGTAACATTCTCTATTTCATTCGGATCCATTTGAAAGAAAGAACGTTCTACTCCATCTACTAAAATCAATGGGCGAGAAGCATCTACAGATAAAGAGCCGGTTCCACGAACAAATATTTCTGGATCTTCAGCTCCGGGTTGGCCGGAAACCTGTACAGAAGATACCCCACTCACTGCTCCTGCCAATATATTTCCGACACTGGAACTAGGAGATTTTACTAATGCTTTAGTATCTATAGATGAAATTGCACCTGTAATCGTTACTTTTTTTTGTGCACCATAAGCTACTATTTGTACCTCTTCCAGTTGTTCTGCCTTAATTTCTAATTCAACTTCTACACTTTGGCTTTCCTTCACCGAAATCTCTCGGGTAAAATAGCCTATATAGGAAATAACAAGAGTTAATTCCTTTTCCTCATTTGGCATACGAATAGAGAAATATCCATCCACATCACTCAAAACACCTGTAGTCGTATTTTTTATTATAATATTGGCTCCTATAACAGGTTCTTGAGTTATAGCATCAACCACTCGTCCTTTTACATATTTATTATCAACAGGTTGCTGGATAAGCTTTTTTATTTCAGTCTTTTCCTTCGTAGCTACTTGTTTTTTTATAATGATATGTTTTCCTTTGATCTCATAACTCAAACTCCTGTCTTTTAATACGTAATCCAATATTTGAGTCACAGATTTATTTTCTAAAGAAACAGACACTTCATCATCTAAAGAAATGACATCTGTATCAATCCAAAAAGAATAATCACTTTTATTCTCTATATACAAAAAAACATCCTTAATCGTCACTTTTTGTAAATCTACACTTAATACGGTAGTTAATGCCTCTACATTTTTACACAAAACATTTTGTGCCCAAAACATCAGAATAATAATAAAAAAGAACTGCCTTATCGCACTCCCAAAGCTCCTCGCCCTCCAATAGGCTCTCACTTCCCTTCGAAAATAGTGTGTTTTCATATTTTATTAAATTACAAATAAATAGATTAACTAAATACTATTGCTATCATAGCCTTTTCTCTCTCCTTTACAATTGATTTCTTAAACTAATTTCTCCATACTCTTTTATTTTTTAGAATAAATACTATATACATTATCTCTATATACATATTGAAGATCAAGACTACTACTTACAATATCCAGTATTTCCGTAATAGATTGATTAACTGAAAAACTACCATAAAAGACTTTTTGATTATAAGTCGTACTTTCCATTTGAATTTCTACATTATACTGTCGCCTAAGAGTTTGTATAATATCAGACAATGGTTCCATATCAAAACGAAGAATTCCCCTTCTCCAATCTGCCACTTTATGAATATCAATATATTTTTTGCTATACCCTGACTGTCCTTTTCTATAAACGATTTCTTCTTCAGGTTGAACAAACAACTGATCTTTTTCAGACTCAAGATTTAATGCAATTTTACCTTCCTGCAAAGCGACTTTTACGATTTCCATATCAGAGTAGTTACGAATACTAAATTTAGTACCATATACTCTGACTGAAACAGAGTCCGTTTTAACAATAAAGGGTAGCTGTTGATTTTTTCTCACACAAAAATAGGCCTCTCCTTTTAAATAGACTTCCCTGTTTTTGGTTCCATAATCAGAAGTATATTTAAATTCACTACCGGAATTCAACCAGACCTCAGTGCTATCCGATAAATAGAAAAATGAATGCTTACTATTAGGTACACAAACAATAAACTCTTCTGCCTTATGAACACTTGTACCTAAATAGTGATAGAAATAAAATCCGATAAACACACAAAAAAATAATACAGCAGCATATTTCATAAAAGATCGCAAATGATGCACAAACACTTTTTTCTGCGTATTCTTCTGACGTTTCAAAAATTGTTGATATGCCAGATCACCATTATACCTGCTTTGTTTCCAAAAATCTGTGACTAAATTTGCCTTCTGGTAAGATAGTAAATATTGTTTGTTTTCCTCTTGCTCATTCACCCACATAAAGAGACGTTCCACATCTTCTTCTGATATGGAATGTTCTAAAAAAGTAATTATCAATTGGTCTATATCTTGTTTTTTCATGTACATAATTCTGTCTTTTATAATTAAGACGAAATTTATGTACAATAGGGTAGTGGCTTTTTTATTTTTATTTAAACATAATGATAAGAAGTATCTTTAGATAGTCTTTCAAATTGGCATGAAAAAACGCCAATGCCTTTTTCATATGGTACTTTACTGTATTAATAGATATACCTAATTTATCAGATATTAAAGAATAAGACATATCATGAAAACGATTCAATATAAAAACATTTCTGGTCTCTTCCGATAAAGAAGACAACAGAGTCTCTATACGATTTTCTAATTCACTGGAATTCAAGTGTTCCAAAGGAGTAATATTTTCATCTGCAATGGTTTCAAAAAGTAAATCTCTCAACTCCCGACTACATGAATGTTCTTTTTTATAAGCATTTGCATCTAAATAATCCAGACAAGCATTCTTTACAGATTTTATCAAATAACGTTGTATAGATTTATCTATATGAATAGTCTCTCTTCTTTCCCACAACTTAAAAAAAACATCACTTACGATCGATCGTGCAATAAAGTCATCTTCAACAAATTCATATGCAATCTGACATAAAATCGGATAATAACGCTCAAACAGATATTTATAAGCATCGTTATCCCCTTGTTTTATTCCTTGCACCAAATCAAACTCATCCATGTCATTCCAGAACTGATAAACAACCTAAATCTATTAAGATTCAACATACCTAAACAAAATAGGAGTATGCTTAAAAAGCATACCCCTTTTTATATTTATAGTCTTGTAACGCAATTCATTTCCATAAAATCAAGCTTCCGTTTTCTTCTTCGTTGTTGTTTTCTTTTTCAACTTTTCAAGCTCTTTCTGAAGATCTTCAATCTCTTCTCCCTGATTCTTGATTGTTGTAAGAAGTGAGTTAAGTTCCTCGTTTTCGATTGTTTCCGGGAACTGAGCATTTACACGGGCAATGAAATCAGATAAAACATTCATATAGTTATTGAATGCATCATACGGATTATCATACGGACTAAAACCGCTATTTCCATGCTTCGTACTCATATAGAAGAAATGATCGCTACTCTGCAAATAATTCCAGTCTTGTTTAATACGACGTTCTTCTACCAGGCCAACACGTTCGCTTATGCTATTAATCTTATGGAATGCTTCCTGTTGCAGGACATTACCTAACCAGGAGCTGCAGTCCTTTTCTTCATCAACCCATGACATCGGATAAGGAACAGAAATCGAATCAACCGGTTTCAGTAAAGCAAACACTTCCGATGGTGTAGAGAAACCGATTCCCTTGTCAGCTGCGAAACGAGGCAATGCCTTAAAGAAATCGAATATACCAGTTTCTGCCGGATTTAAAGAACCCAACACTTCATAATTCATAAACAGATTTATAATCTGTTCCGAATCCGGAGTAGCCGCGATCCATGAAATATATTTATCTGCAGTCAACGGATATTCATTCCAGTTATAGTTATTGAAACGCAAAGATAAATCTTCACTGAAACGGTCGTTCTTCAACAGCAGTTTCAATTGAGGCTGTATACAAGAGCTATACATATAATTCGGACTCTTCCATCCCAGAATATGTTTTGCACCTTCAGTCAACATACCCTTGAAACCCATCTTATAAACTGCATCAGAAATATCGTCTGAATAGATCAACTCTGTATTACGGAACACTTTCGGTTTTACACCGAACAGGTCGTGTATCTTTTGCTTATGTTTCTTTACCTGATCCTGAAACTCTTCGATATTCTCGCCCAAAGAAGCCAGCGAGTGAGCATATGTTTCAGCCAGGAATTCCACATTGCCTGTAGCTGCCAACTCCTTAAAGCTATCGATCACTTCCGGAGAATAGATCTCCATCTGCTCCAAAGCCAAACCGGAAATAGAGAATGCAACTTTAAATTTGCCACCACTTGTTTTGATCATTTCCAGGATTGCCTTGTTAGCCGGCAAATAGCAACGTTCAGCTATACGACGCATAATTTCTTCATTCTGGAAGTCATCATAGTAATAATGGTCGTTTCCGATATCAAAGAAACGGTATCTTTTCAGGCGGAACGGCTGATGTATCTGAAAATAAAAGCAGATCGTTTTCATAATATAATTGTTTTAATTTTTGTCTTGTCGTTATTTATTAATCACTTGTTCGTAGATACGGCGAACTTTCTGTCCGGCATATTCCCACTTGATATTATCTACCTCTTTCTTTCCTTCCACTTTCAGGAATTCATGCATAGCCGGATAGGTAATAATAGAATACATGGCATCAGCCATCGCTTCAATATCCCAATAATCCACCTTCACCGCATAGTCCAGAATCTCCGCACAACCCGACTGTTTTGAAATTATAGACGGGACACCACATTGCATGGCTTCAAGCGGAGATATACCAAACGGTTCTGATACAGAAGGCATTACATACACATCACTAGCCTTGAGCACTTCGTACACTTGTTTACCTTTCATAAATCCGGTAAAATGGAAACGGTCGGAAATATTGCGTTCAGCCGCCAAACGGATCATCTTATTCATCATATCACCGCTACCAGCCATCACAAAGCGTGTTTTCGGAGCTTTAGCCAACACTTTAGCAGCTGCTTCCACAAAATATTCAGGGCCTTTCTGCATAGTAATACGTCCCAGGAACGTGATCACTTTATCTTTCACTCCCTTCTTATCCTGGATAGCCAGGATTTCGGGACTCATTGGTTCCACTGCATTATGAACGGTCGTTACTTTCGACGGGTCCTGATGATATTTTTCAATTACCGTCTGACGAGTCAGGTTACTAACAGTCATAATATGATCGGCATTATCCATACCGTTCTTTTCGATAGCATATACATCCGGGTTCACATTACCGCGACTTCTGTCGTAATCGGTTGCATGCACATGAATCACCAGAGGCTTACCGCTGACATTCTTTGCATGGATACCGGCCGGATAAGTCAGCCAGTCGTGTGCATGTATTATATCGTACTGCTCTGTACGGGCAATTACACCGGCTACAATGGAATAGTTATTAATCTCTTCCAGCAAATTATCCGGATAACGTCCGGAGAATTCCATACACCCCAGGTCGTTCACATGACGATAACTGAAGTCTGCATATATATGGTCACGATATTCAAAATATTTCTGTGGGTCCATAAACTTGGACAAGCGATTTTTCACATGTTCCATGTCTACATCGCGCCACACGATCGGGACATTACAAACTCCTATGATTTTAAGAAAACTCTGGTCTTCATCGCCCCAGGGTTTCGGTATACAAAATGTTATATCCATATCCGGCTGCATAGCCATGCCTCTGGTCAGTCCATAACTGGCCGTTCCTAATCCTCCCAGGATATGCGGAGGAAATTCCCATCCAAACATCAATGCTTTCATCTGGTACTTGTTTTATTCGGCGTTATACTTCTTCAATAAATCCACTACCCTGAGAATAGCGGCCACATTCATTGCAAACGAAATAGCACCACGACCGGTGAACGGTGGGTTACCATCGAACAACTCCGGTATAGTACCGATGCAATGCAATGACATTTCATCCTCCATACTTATCAACATACGTTCGGCAAAAGAGACACCACTCTTTCCGAATACCCGAAGATAAGCTTCCAGATACGCTCCCAATAACCAGGGCCATGCCGTACCTTGATGGTAAGCCTGATCACGCTCGTATTGCGGACCGACATAATAAGGTCTGTAGCCTTCACTCTTCGGACTAAGCGAACGCAGTCCTTTAGGTGTCAACAGTTCTTTCGTAACGATATCTACGACGCTGCGTTTCTGAACTCTCGTCAACGGAGAATAAGGAACAGAAACAGCAAAGATCATATTAGGACGTACACTCCAGTCCACAATAGAACCATTCACCGAATCAAACAGATAGTTATATCCATTCACGAATGTTTCCTGGAAAGAAATATCCATTGCCTTGATCAGCTTATCGTATTTTTCGATTGGCACGCCGCCCATCAATTCTGTATAGAAACAAAGAGCGTTATACCACAGGGCATTAAACTCTACTATATAACCGGAACGAGGTACAACAGGTTTACCGTTTATGGTCGAGTTCATCCAGGTAATCGCTTTATCGCGGCCATTGGCAAATAGCAGGCCATTTTCCATCACCTTCATATCCGGATGTTTCTGCCCGGAGATAAACTCTAATATCTCATTCACAAATTCTCCATACAGTTCTTTGGCACGTTCGAGACCTGCCTCTCTGGCATACTGTTGTATAGCCCAGATAGCCCACAGGAACACATCTGGTTCATCTATTTCACGAATAACTGCATCCGGTTTATTTTCAGCCATATAAGCCCTCACAGCCGGCATGGCTGTGTGCATAATCTTTTCAAAACGCACCGGATCGGCAATAGACAGGGTACAACCGGGAAGTGCCACAAACAAGTCTCTTGCACGCACTTTGAACCACGGATAGCCGGCCAGCAGATAAGCATCGTCTTCTTTCGGACGGAAATAAAATTGCTGTGCCGAGTTCTTCAGACAGTTAAAGAAGCTGGTACGCGGCGTACGGGCATTCACCTCGTTTTCATACAAACTCTTCAAACGCGTAGTGGCAACCGGACTATCACCGGCACTGAATATGATCGATTCTCCCTTTTTGATAGGAATTTCAAAATAACCGGGGACATACAGGTCTTCCTTATACGGATAACCTCTCTCCTGTTCTTTCGGGTATTCAATCCCATTATACCAATAAGGTTCATAAACAAATTTCACTTTCTTATTGAACTGCATATATAATTCCGGATATCCATGATACATGCAAGTCTTTATCCCGTTGGGTACTTCTGTATACGACTGATTCACATTCCCGTTAGCCTGGGTTAGTGATTTTACGCTACGAAAAGCAAGGAAAGGGCGGAAACGGAGGGTAGTTGCAGAATGGGCGTCTTCAAGAGTGTACTTGATCATGATGCGGTTTTCATACAAAGAAAATACTTTTTCCTTTGAAAAAATAACCCCTCCAACCCGATAGAGTGTACGTGGAACTGTATCTGAGCTATACTCGCGGATATATTTATGTCCCTTAGGGCTAAAGTTATCCCCTTGGTATTTATGTAAACCCAGGTTGAACTCCGCACCATGTTGGATCACTGTTTCATCCAGTGAAGAAAGCAACACATGGTTATCGTCGTCTATCTCGGGCACAGGCATAACGAGTAATCCGTGGTATTTTCTTGTATTACAATCCACAACAGTCGTACAATGATAAGCCCCCGTCCGGTTGGTTCGGAGTACTTCACGAGTCAACGACTCCTCCAGGTTTATCATTACTGTTTTGTCAAATTTAAGATAACTCATATTTGTATTTGGTTTTAAGTTTATGCTTATATAATTAAAATGATATGATATCCAGACCAAATGTATCACTTAAAAACTAAAAAAACAAACTAGCTTTCATATTTATTTAGAAACTCTATTTTTTTAAAACAACGAAGATATTGATAAATAACCGATTAGAAAATGTAGCACGACCAGAGATGTGTTGTCAAACACATACTAAGTTGTTAAAAACATCAAATACACCACACTATGAATATCTTAGACTTGCTCTAAAAAGGTTCGAATTTCATTACTTTCGGACAACTACACTTGATTACGAAAACAAAATATTTATTCTACGGGTTATAAAACAAAGAATCGTATGTAATGAAGACTATTTCTTCACATTGTAATTGCTTGTCGATAATTGTCGGTAAACCTGTCGACAATTATAGGTAAACTTGTCGATAATTATAAACAAGTCTGCCCACAATTATCGATAGGCAAACAGATAACGAATCGAATAGGAAATCTACAGGGGAATTATTCTATAACCCAGGTATTTTTTCCATATTTGCACCTTAAAAAGAAATATCAGGGAAATAATCAAGTAATATAATATATAATGTATAAGAGATATGACACAAACAGTAAATAATCCATTCTTTCAACAATATAATACTCCGTTTGCAACACCTCCTTTCAACGACATAAAGATCGAGCATTACGAACCTGCATTCGATGAAGGAATCAAACAACTGGAAAAAGAAATTCAGGAGATAGCAGAAAACGAACAACCTGCTACTTTCGAAAACACAATCGTTGCATTGGAAAGGAGTGGCAAGCTACTTGAAAAAGTAAGTTCAGTATTCTTCAATGTGCTTAATGCAGAAGCTAATGATGAAATGATGGATCTTTCACAACAAGTCTCCCCGAAATTATCGGAAAGTTCCAATAATATATTTCTCAACGAGAAACTGTTCGCACGTATTAAAAATATTTACGGACAAAAGGAACAGCTAAGCTTATCAACGGAAGACGCCAAATTACTGGAAGATACGTTCGAATCATTCTGCGTACGCGGAGCAAATTTAAGTCAGGAAGACAAGGAGAAATATCGTAAACTCAGTTCAGAGCTAAGTACCTTGACGCTAACCTTCGACCAGAATGCATTGAAAGACAAAAACAGATACGAACTGCTCCTCACAGAAGAAAAAGATCTGACCGGACTTCCCGAAAGCATCCGCGAAGCGGCAGCACACAGGGCAAAGGAAAAAGGGAAAGATGGCTGGCTGTTCAACCTGTCTGCCCCCAGTTATATTCCCTTCATGCGCTATTCGGCTCTACGCCCTCTGCGTGAAGCTATGTACCGGAAATATATGAGCATCGGAAATAAAGGGGATGAATATGATAACAAAGAGATTATCCGCCGGATCGTCAACATCCGGTTGGAAATAGCCCGGCTCATGGGACACAACACCTATGCAGAATATTCACTCAAACGAACGATGGCTAAAACACCGACCAACGTATATAGACTATTGGAACAATTACTAAAAGCTTATAAACCGGTTGCTATCAATGAATACAATGCCGTTCAGGGCTTCGCGATGGGGATTGAAAAAGAGAATATCACCGTCATGCCCTGGGACTGGAGTTATTATTCCGAAAAGCTGAAAGACATCCGTTTCAATGTAAATGACGAGATGACGCGTCCGTACTTCGAACTGAATAATGTTAAAAACGGTGTTTTCGGACTTGCAACACAATTGTACGGAATCACATTCAGGGAAAACAAAGAAATTCCTGTTTACCATCCGGAAGTCGATGCTTACGAAGTATATGACGCCGACGGTAAATTTCTTTCTATCCTGTATACAGACTTCCATCCACGCGACGGTAAACAATCGGGAGCCTGGATGAACAGTATCAAAGAGCAATACAACGAAGCCGATGGTAACGACAGCCGTCCACAGATCATCATTGTTATGAACTTTACGCGTCCGACAGAAACCAAACCGTCCTTACTGACTTTCGACGAAGTGAATACCCTCCTGCATGAGTTCGGGCATGCGCTGCACGGCATGTTCGCCAAAGGGAAATATGCCAGCCTGTCCGGTACGAACGTGTATCGCGACTTTGTAGAACTTCCTTCCCAACTTATGGAAAACTGGTTGACGGAAAAAGAATTCCTGGATCAGATCGCCGTACATTACGAGACAGGAGAAAAGATACCTCAGGAGCTTATCCGCAAGCTAGTCGATGCCGCCAATTTCAACACAGGATATTTCTGTTGCCGCCAGCTGAGTTTCGGTATGCTGGATATGGCATGGCATACCCGGACAGAACCATTTGATAGAGATGTTATCGCTTTCGAGAAGCAGGCATGGGCACAGACCGTTATTGTTCCGGAAGTTTCCGGAACATTGATGAGCAGCAGTTTCGGTCATATCTTCTCCGGAGGCTATGCAGCCGGATATTACGGATATAAATGGGCAGAAGTGCTGGATGCAGACGCTTTCTCCGTTTTCAAGACAACCGGGATATTCAACCGTGAAACAGCCCGATCATTCCGTGAAAACGTCCTGTCGAAAGGAGGAACAGAAGACCCGGCTATATTGTATAAACGCTTCCGCGGACAGGAGCCGACCATCGATGCCCTGCTTATACGAAACGGTATTAAACAGGCTGAACCGAAAGCAAATAGCAATTGATATAAAAATAGCTAAACATACAATAGTTAAATCAATTATATTTACCTTTGCTAGCTAAAATAATAAGTACAAAATCAGGTAAACAATGTGCGAAAAAACAGAAAAGCAATATGAATTAGATAAACGTTATCTGAGAATGGCCGCAGTCTGGGCCGAAAATTCATATTGCAAACGGCGACAGGTCGGTGCACTGATAGTTAAGGACCAAATGATTATTTCCGATGGATACAACGGGACACCTGCCGGTTTTGAAAATATCTGTGAAGATGAAAATAATGTAACCAAGCCCTATGTGTTACATGCCGAAGCTAATGCCATAACAAAAGTGGCGGCATCTTCAAACAGCAGCAAAGGGGCAACAATCTACGTTACTTCGGCACCTTGTATAGAATGCGCCAAACTGATTATCCAATCAGGTATTAAGCGTGTTGTATATTCAGAGAAGTATCGGATGGAAGACGGATGCAATTTATTGCAACGTGCAGGTATTAGCATAGATTATATTGATATAAACGAATAAAATATACGTTTTTATGGACAAAAACAGAAGGTTAACTATTTGGTTACCTGTTATCATTGCAGCAAGTATTGCTCTCGGTATCTTTATTGGGAACAACTATCTTTCTCTTACCCAGCATGGTAAACGCCGGATGTTTTCCAGCGGGAATAAAATAAATGCCATACTCGATATTATCGACGAACAGTATGTCGATACTGTGAATATGGGTAAGTTGGTGGAAGGCACAATACCTAAAATATTCAGTGAGCTAGACCCCCACTCCGTTTATATCCCTGCCGAAGATGCAACGATCGTAAACGAAGACCTGGAAGGTTCATTCAGTGGCATCGGGGTTTCATTCAATATGCAGACAGATACCATCCTGGTAATCAGCGTCATTCCTAAAGGCCCGGCCGAAAAGGCAGGATTATTGCCGTTCGACCGTATCATCACGATCAACGACTCCATTTATTCCGGGAATAACACCAGCCAAGCAAAGATTATGCGTACACTACGCGGAGCGAAGAACAGTACGGTTAAGCTTGGTGTGAAACGTGGAGGTGCTCCCGACCTGCTTTACTTCGATGTGACACGCGGAGATGTTCCGGTTAATTCCGTGGATGTATCTTATGAGGTGAGCAAAGGAATCGGTTACATCAAAGTTAGTAAATTTGGACGGACAACCTATAACGAATTTATCACAGCGATTGCCAAACTGAAAGAAATGGGATGCAGCTCTTTCGTCATCGACCTGCGTGGAAATACCGGTGGCTATATGGATGCTGCTATCAATATGGTTAACGAATTTATGCCGGAAGGACGGCTGATCGTTTACACAGAAGGTAAAGCATTCCCGAGAAACGATGTGTACACCAATGGTACCGGTACTTGCAAAGAGACTCCTATCGTTGTCCTGACAGATGAATTTTCAGCTTCTGCCAGTGAAATTTTCTCAGGTGCGATCCAGGATAATGACCGCGGATTGATCATCGGACGCCGTACCTATGGAAAAGGGTTGGTACAATCGCCCATCAAACTAAGCGATGGTTCAGAAATCAGACTGACGATTGCCCGGTATTATACGCCTTCAGGACGAAGTATTCAAAAGGACTACAAATTGGGAGATTCCGCAGACTACGATCAGGATCTGTATAATCGCTTCATTCATGGTGAATTCGATTCTGCTGACAGTATCAAGAATACACACACGGAAAAATATCATACCATGATCGGACGAACTGTCTATGGCGGTGGCGGTATCATGCCGGATATCTTCATTCCGCGTGATACGAGCGGCATCACTACTTATTTCACCAGCATTGTTAACAGCGGAACGCTTTATCTGTATGCTTTGGAATATTCTGATCAGAATCGTGAAAAGTTATCATCGTTCACGGATTATCAGGATCTGTACAAATATTTACAATCTCAACCTTTGTTGTACGATTTCACCAATTTTGCAGCATCCAAAGGCATCAAGAAACGTCCGAACCTGATCAATATATCAGGTAAACTGATCGAAAACCAGTTACACGCGTATATTGTACGGAACTTCTTCGACGAAGCCGGATTCTATCCGATCTTCCTGAAAGACGACCCTACTTTATTACGTGCCATTCAGATCATAAACGAAGGAAAATCGATTCCTACATTAGAGAAAAAAGATGCAGATAAAGGAATTGCAAGGATCCAAGCAACACCTTCGAAAATACATAGCCTCTCTAAAGAGTTCGTACGAGAAGACTACATTGCTTGATTTTTCTGAAACAATACTGAAGCAGCTGGAAGAGACTGAACTCTTCCGGCAGGCTTCTTGTGTCGCATTATACAACGCTATCCCCGGAGAAGTTCAGACAGCCACTTTTCTCGAAAAATGGTATGATAAAAAACAACTTCTCCTCCCACTGGTAGTTGGCAACGATCTTCGTTTATTACCTTACGAAGGAATAGATACCTTAAAACCCGGAATTTTCGGCATTCTGGAACCTGCCGATCAGGAAACGACTATTCCTGAAACGGATATTGATCTGATCATTGTTCCCGGTGTGGCATTCGACCGCCAATTGAACCGCATGGGACGCGGAAAAGGATATTACGACCGGTTATTATCCACTTTACAGGCACCTAAAATTGGAATCTGTTTCGATTTTCAGTTACAGGAAATGATCCCGGTTGAACCTTTCGACAAAAAAATGGATATGATCATTACAGAAAAAGAAGTTATTACCGGATAATTATATCATGAATAACAGTAGCACCAGCATATTCATTCAAGCTCTTCACCAACCTTTCGCGGCATAAAGTAAGCTCACTCCTTAATACGGAAGAAGTCAGCGATACATATAATATATGATCGCGTACATATATATTACGGGTATATTGCATAACCATCGGTCCGAGCACCTCTTTCCAGGCACGTTCCACCCGAATCTCCAGAATCTTTTCATAAAGTTCCGTATTATCTTCAAAGAAATCTCTCAGGACTTCACCGATAGCTTGTGTGTTCCGCCGTTTCATACACGATCCTCCATAGGTTGCACCTCACCCTGTTCTACCCTGAACAAGGCATAATCATGATTCATAGCTTGCAGTATTTCATCCAGATATTTCCTGTTGGTATCAGTTATAAATATTTGTCCGAAACTGTCACCGCTAACCAGTTTTATAATCTCGGCAACACGAGCCGCATCCAACTTATCAAAAATATCATCCAAAAGCAAAATGGGAGTCGTCTGGCCTTTTCGGTTAAGAAAAGCGAACTGGGCCAGTTTTAGCGCAATCAGATAAGTTTTGTTCTGTCCCTGAGAACCTACTCGGCGGATCAGCTGCTCATTCAGTGTCATTTCCAGTTCATCTTTATGCACGCCGTTGGATGTATATCCCAGGATACGATCACGTTCCCTGTTGGCAGCCAATGATTCTGTCAAGTCTCTATCCTCCAACTGGGAAATATAGCGTAATCCGACCTGTTCGGTAGAACGGCAAATAGTCTGATAGTACTCATTGAAAATAGGAATGAAACTCTCCACCAGTAGTTGACGCTTATCGAAAACCATTCTTCCGTACATACTCATCTGCATTTCCAATACTTCATACAAAGCGGCATCCGTACTTTGATTCTTAAGAAGCATATTACGCTGAAGCAACGCCTTGTTATACTGTATCAGAGCATGCAGATATTGCTTGTCTTGCTGTGAAATGATCAGGTCCAGAAATCGGCGTCGTTCGTCACTTCCGCCACGGATCAAATCCGAATCAGCAGGTGAAACCATGACTAAAGGCAATAGTCCGATATGTTCGGACAATTTTTCATATTCCTTTTTATTCCGCTTGAACTGTTTTCGCTGACGGCGACGGATAGCACAGAAAATATCCTCCGCCCTCCCTTCGTAATCATACTCTCCCTGGATCACACACATATCCTGATCATTGTTGATGATCTGACTGTCAAGAGTATTTATATGACTCTTACAAAACGAAAGATAATGGATCACATCCAACAGGTTCGTTTTCCCCATCCCGTTATTTCCAAAGAAACAATTCATTTTCGGGGAGAAAACAACTTCCGCCTGAAGAATATTTTTGTAGTTGAGAATAGAAAGCTTTCTGAGTATCATCTGTACTTTATTAATCGTACAAAATTAAAAAATATACTTCTAAGTATAGATTATATCAGTAAAAAAAACTACTTTTGCGCTTTGAATTGCCATTGGCATAAATCTGTAGATAAAATAATAAATAACTATAACACATTATGGCTACTAAGGGAAAAGACACCAACAAGGAGTTAGAAGTAGAAGAGATTGTTTCGAGATCGGAACAGTTCATTGAAAACAATTCAAAAAAGATCATTTACGGAATTATAGCTATCGCACTTGTTGTTGGAGCTGTTCTGGGAATTAAACACGGTTATTTGATTCCTCAGGAAAAGAAAGCAGCCGCTGCTATATTTAAAGGAGAACAGTATTTCGCTAAAGACTCTTTCAATCTGGCATTGAACGGCAATGGAGCTGATTTCGACGGCTTTGAAGGAATCATTGATCAATATGGAAGCACAGCTTCCGGTAATCTGGCAAAAGCCTATGCAGGTATCTGCTATTTCAAAATGGGCGATACGGAAAAGGCTATTGATAAACTAAAATCATTCAGCGGAGACGACAACATGATTTCTCCGGCTATTATAGGTTTGATCGGTGACTGCTACGTAAATATGGGTAATATAAAAGAAGGCATCAGCTATTTCGAAAAAGCTGCCAAGAAAGCAGACAACGAAGTGATCAGCCCGGTTTACCTGAAGAAAGCAGGTATTGCTTACGAAAACCAGAAACAGTACAGTGATGCTGTTAAAGCATATACTACGATTAAAGAAAAATATTTCAACTCAATGGAAGCTGCCGATATCGATAAATATATCGCCCGTGCTTCTGCTGCTAAATAATATAATCATACGATATAAACTATATAAGAGGATGTCTCATCAAAAAAGGCATCCTTTTATTTTAAATATAGAGTTATGGCTACAGCTTATCAAAATTTATCAGATTACGACTTCAACAGCGTTCCGGACGGCTCAGAAATGACATTCGGTATTGTAGTCGCAGAGTGGAATAAGCACATCACAGAAAAACTACTGGAAGGTGCCTGTAACACGCTGGAAAAACATGGTGTAAAACCGGAAAACATATATGTCAAACGTGTACCGGGTAGTTTTGAACTGACTTTCGGAGCCAAACGTATGGCTGAAACAAAAGATGTAAATGCCGTGATCGTTCTGGGATGCGTTGTCAGAGGCGATACTCCCCATTTCGACTATGTTTGTTCAGGCGTTACACAAGGTATTACCGAGTTAAATCTGATGTATGATATTCCGTTCATTTTCGGTCTGTTAACTACTGACAACATGCAGCAATCGGAAGACCGAGCAGGCGGTAAGTACGGAAATAAAGGGGATGAAGCAGCAGTGACTGCATTAAAAATGATTCATTTTTCTGACTAAACGCTTGCAGGTTTCAAAAATAATCGTACCTTTGCATCGCAATTGAAAATAATAGGGGCAGTTACCAGAGTGGCCAAATGGGGCTGACTGTAACTCAGCTGTCTTTCGACTTCGGTGGTTCGAATCCATCACTGCCCACTAACTTTTCAAAAGCAATTAAAATTGCGGAAGTAGCTCAGTTGATAGAGCATTAGCCTTCCAAGCTGAGGGTCGCGGGTTTGAGCCCCGTCTTCCGCTCTCAAGAAAAGGATAATCGAAAGGTTATCCTTTTTTTATATGCAAAAGTCCCGACTTTCACAAGCCGGGACTTTTCTGATTTAACCAAAACTATTATGAAAAATGTACAAAAACAGGTTGATCAACCATCATCAAAACGCAAACCTTTTCATAGGCCCCACTTTCTTAGAAAAGGTAGTCCGACAAACGTCTTTATCAGACTACCTGAAAGAAGAATCACTTCTTCCTTCTTTCTTCATAGATAAGGTATGCCTGTCTATTTAAGATACGTTATATCTTCTTTTTCGCTTCATCTATTTCTCTGATGCAAATAAAGAAGAAAAAAAGACATCTGCCAAGGAAAAACAAAGCATACAGAAGACAAAACAGTTTCACCGATAAGACAAAATCGTTTTTGTCCGTTCCCTGAACAATTTACCGGTCGAATCAGGTCTTCTTTAACCCGTTACGACGGCGGTATTCACTAGGAGTCATATTATACACTATTTTAAAATTACGCACAAATGTCCGGGAATTATTAAAGCTGGCTTCTGAAGCTACAACTTCAATCAACTTGTTAGAGGGATCCAACAACAGAGTAGATGCATAAATAACACGCTGTCTATTTATGTATCCATGAAAAGCCACATCATCTTTTAGGCGAAGAATTTTATTCAATGACTTCTTCCTGACATCGCATTGACGAACAATGATATTTACATTTATATCTTTATCCAGAAAATGCTTTTCTGTTACCACATACTGATGAATCTTATTATATATTTCTACATACTCAGTATTGTCTGAAGGTTCAGGCATTTTATATTGAGGTATATGCCAGTCCAATATTAATACAAAAAAACAGTTGTCTGAGACTTTAATTCCCCAAAAACGAAATTCAATCTTTTCATTCATACGTTCACTATGTTAATCAGAAAATTTAAAGGGCAGACCCAGTATAGCTTATAGTAAACACTACATATTAATATTAGATTTAGGTTTAGCGATAATAAATTCATACCCTAGATACTAAAACAAATATAATCTTAACATCTTTATTTCCAAAGGAAATATCCAAATAACATTCTATCCCCCATTTTTCTAGTCATTTTGCTTTTTATTCATATCTTTGGGGCAACATAAATATATTAATAATCTACGGAGATGAACGAACAGATAAAACAGATAGCTGAGCGTCTGGCCGGATTGCGGGACGCACTGGAGATTACTCCTGAAGAGATCGCCAAGGTCTGTAACCTGACCACAGAGCAATACCTGGAACTGGAAAGCGGCACAGTCGATATTTCAGTCAGCCTTTTACATCAGATTTCACAGGCATACGGTGTAGAACTTACTACCTTGATGTTTGGCGACGAACCTAAAATGAGTTCTTATTTTATTACTCGTAAAGGTAAAGGTATCGCTGTTGAACGCACCAAGGCCTACAAATACCAATCGCTGGCTGCCGGATTTGTCGGACGTAAAGCCGATCCGTTCATGGTTACTGTTCATCCGAAACCGGAAGATGAGCCTATTTATCTGAATTCGCATCCCGGACAGGAATATAATCTGGTATTAAAGGGCCGCATGCTCCTGCAGATCAATAACAAAGATTTGATCCTGGAAGAAGGAGACAGTATATATTTTAATTCCGAACTGCCTCATGGTATGAAAGCGTTGGATGGAGAGAAGGTCAGTTTCCTGGCTATCATTTTATAAATTAAAAAGTCATGTTAGAAAGATTCTTAGATCAGACGACCTTTACGTCGCAGGAAGATTTTATAAATAACTTCAAAATAAAAGTACCCGAAAATTTCAACTTCGGATATGACGTGGTAGATGCTTGGGCTGCAGAAGAACCCGACAAAAAAGCCTTGTGCTGGACAAACGACCAGGGTGAACATATTGATTTCACTTTTGCCGAACTGAAGAAATATACAGATCAGACGGCTGCCTATTTCCAGTCTTTAGGAATCGGGCACGGCGACATGGTCATGTTGATCCTGAAACGTCGTTACGAATTTTGGTTTTCGATCATCGCACTACATAAGCTAGGAGCCGTAGTCATTCCGGCAACTCACCTGCTGACAAAAAAGGATATTGTCTATCGTAATAACGCTGCCGATATAAAAATGATTGTTTGTGCCGGCGAAGATATTATCACCAAACATATTATCGATGCACTGCCGGAATCTCCGACTATCGAAAAATTAGTATCCGTCGGTCCGGAAATACCAGAGGGATTCGACGATTTCCATAAAGGGATCGAGAATGCCGCACCATTCATACGCCCGTCTCACCCGAACAGCAATGATGACATTTCATTGATGTATTTTACGTCCGGAACGACAGGTAATCCGAAAATGGTGGCACACGATTTCACTTATCCACTGGGACATATCGTAACCGGTAGTTTCTGGCACAACCTACACCGTGACAGCCTTCACCTCACCATCGCCGACACCGGCTGGGGTAAAGCCGTTTGGGGAAAACTATACGGACAATGGATTGCCGGAGCAACTGTATTCGTTTACGATCACGAGAAGTTCACTCCTGCCGATATGTTACAGATGATCCAGGATTACAAGATCACCTCTTTGTGTGCACCTCCTACGATCTTCCGTTTCCTGATCCGTGAAGACATGACGAAATACGATCTGTCTTCCCTACAATATTGTACGATTGCCGGTGAAGCACTGAACCCTGCCGTATTCGAAGCATTCTATAAACTCACCGGCATTAAATTAATGGAAGGATTCGGTCAGACGGAAACAACACTGACTGTTGCTACATTCCCATGGATGGAGCCGAAACCAGGTTCTATGGGGGTACCTAACCCGCAATACGATGTAGACCTGATCCGTCCGGACGGAACCCGTGCAGAAGATGGAGAGCAGGGACAAATCGTTATTCATACGACTCAGGGCAAACCGATCGGTCTGTTCAAAGAATATTATCGCGATGCCGAGCTTACTCATGAAGCCTGGCACGACGGCATGTATTATACGGGCGACGTTGCCTGGCGTGATGAAGACGGTTATCTGTGGTTTGTCGGTCGTGCCGACGATGTGATCAAAAGCTCCGGTTACCGCATCGGCCCGTTCGAAGTGGAAAGTGCACTGATGACACACCCTGCTGTTGTCGAATGTGCGATCACAGGTGTACCTGATGAAATTCGCGGACAGGTGGTAAAAGCAACGATTGTACTGGCGAAGGATTACAAGGAGAGAGCGGGCGAAGCATTGATCAAAGAATTACAGGATCATGTTAAGCGTGTTACCGCTCCATATAAGTACCCTCGTGTAGTAGAATTTGTCGAAGAATTACCTAAAACCATCAGCGGTAAAATCCGCCGTGTGGAAATCAGGGATAAAGATAAAAAATAGAAGATTACACGAAAATGACATATCAGTTTACACGGATAGCAGTAAAGATAGGAAGTAATGTATTGACAAGAAAGGATGGCTCACTCGACGTCACCCGTATGTCGGCATTGGTTGATCAGGTTGCGGAGTTACACCGCAACGGAGTAGAAGTGGTATTAATATCTTCCGGAGCAGTAGCCTCCGGAAGAAGCGAGGTGAAACCCGGTAAGAAGCTCGATGCCGTCTCTGCCCGCCAACTCTATTCAGCAGTAGGTCAAGCCAAGCTGATCAACCGCTACTTTGAGTTATTCCGCGAACATAAGATCGCTTGCGGCCAGGTTCTCACCACAAAGGAGAACTTCGGTAGCCGCACGCATTACCTCAACCAGAAACATTGCATGGAGGTGATGCTTGACAACAAAGTGATTCCTATCGTCAATGAGAACGATACAATATCCGTTACCGAACTGATGTTTACCGATAATGATGAACTATCCGGCCTGATCGCTACCATGATGGGGATGGATGCGCTTATTATCCTGAGTAATATCGACGGTATCTATAACGGTAATCCGGCCGATCCGGCAGCAACGGTCATCCGGGAGATTGACGGTGGTAAACAGGATCTTTCAGAATATGTACAAACCAGCAAGTCTTCTTTCGGACGTGGCGGAATGCTGACGAAATGTACTATCGCGCAGAAAGTAGCTGACGAAGGAATCACCGTGATCATTGCTAATGGCAAAAAAGAAAATATCCTGCCTTCGTTATTGGCAAAAAGCAGCCAGACCGTATGTACACGTTTCATTCCGGCAGCCAAACCTGTCAGCAGCGTAAAGAAATGGATCGCTCACTCTGAAGGTTTCGCCAAAGGAGAGATACACATCAATCAGGGTACGGAAGAGGCCTTAACCGGAAACAAGGCTACCAGCCTGTTGTTGGTAGGCGTTACCGCTATCATCGGGGACTTCGAAAAGAATGATATCGTAAAGATCATTAATGAAGAAGGTGAACAGATCGGAGTCGGTTGTGCCGGATACGACAGCCGGGAAGCTATTAGTCTGATCGGACAACGCGATCTGAAACCGCTAGTTCACTACGATTACTTATATCTGGATTAATTAATAGGTATGTTTAATCATGGGAAAAGATAATATCAGGAAATAATATGTCAACAAATATAACAGAGTTATTAAAGCAGAGCGTTACCGCATCCCGTCAACTTATCACGTTAAGCGACGAGGCTATAAACCGTATCCTGACCGATACAGCTGACGAACTGATAAACAGACAGGCGGAAGTTCTTGCTGCCAACGAGAAAGACCTGGCCCGTATGGACCCGGCCAATCCCAAATATGATCGTCTGAAACTGACCACTGATCGTTTGGCCGGTATTGCCGGAGACATGCGGAACGTAGCCTCACTCCCCTCTCCGCTCGGCAAAGTGATCAGTGAAGCCATCCGCCCGAACGGCATGGCAATCCGTAAAGTATCGGTACCATTCGGAGTGATAGGCGTTATCTACGAAGCACGTCCGAATGTCACATTCGATGTTTTCTCTCTATGTTTCAAAAGTGCAAACGCCTGTGTACTAAAAGGTGGTTCTGATGCAGACGACTCCAACCGTGCATTGGTTACTATCATCCATACCGTGTTGGAACGTCACGGCATCGACCCGGCCGTTTGTACTTTATTACCTCCCGAACGAGAAGCGACAACGGAACTGTTGAATGCCGTCGGCCTGGTAGACCTTATCATTCCCCGTGGCAGCAGTTCGCTGATCAATTTCGTACGCGACAATGCCCGCGTGCCGGTTATCGAAACAGGAGCCGGTATCTGCCATACTTATTTTGACAAAGATGGAGATAAAGAAAAGGGACAAGCCATCGTAAACAACGCCAAAACCCGGCGGGTAAGTGTTTGCAATGCATTAGATTGTCTGATCATCCATCAGGAACGGCTCCACGATCTTCCCTTTATCTGCGATAAACTGAAAGATAGCGATGTCACGATCTATGTGGATGAGCAGGCTTTCACCGCTTTGTCAGGACAATATCCGTCAGCACTGTTGCAACCGGCCAACGAAGATAGTTTCGGTACTGAGTTCCTCGACTACAAGATGAGTATCCGTACCGTATCATCGCTCGAAGAAGCACTGGAACATATTGCCTGTTACAGTTCTAAACATAGCGAAAGCATCGTCAGCGAATCATCCGAAGCTATCCGCCTGTTCCAGCAACAGGTAGATGCCGCCTGTGTCTATGCCAACGTATCGACCGCTTTCACCGACGGCGCACAGTTCGGTTTCGGAGCAGAGATCGGTATCAGTACGCAGAAACTACATGCCCGCGGACCGATGGCTTTACCGGAACTGACGACTTATAAATACATTATCGAAGGAAACGGGCAAATACGAAAATAATACCTATTTTTGTATCCATCATTAAATTAATAATATGAGACATTTCACTTGTGTACAGGATTTAAGCGACCTGAAGCAGGCGCTTAACGAAGCTTTCGAGATCAAGAAAGACCGCTTTCAGTTCACAGAACTTGGCAAGAACAAGACGCTGTTAATGATATTCTTCAACTCCAGCCTGCGTACGCGCCTCTCTACTCAGAAGGCTGCGATGAACCTGGGGATGAACACGATGGTTCTCGACGTGAACCAGGGTGCATGGAAACTGGAAACCGAACGCGGCGTCATCATGGATGGAGACAAACCGGAACACCTGCTGGAAGCTATTCCGGTCATGGGTTGTTACTGCGACATCATCGGTGTACGTTCTTTCGCCCGCTTCGAAAACAAGGAAGACGATTACAACGAAAAGATCATCTCTGAGTTTATCAAGTACTCCGGTCGTCCGGTATTCAGTATGGAAGCGGCTACCCGCCATCCGCTACAGAGTTTTGCCGACCTGATCACAATCGAGGAATATAAGAAAACAGCCCGTCCGAAAGTGGTTATGACCTGGGCACCGCATCCCAAGTCTCTTCCACAGGCTGTCCCCAACAGTTTTGCCGAATGGATGAATGCAACGGATTATGAATTTGTGATTACCCATCCGGAGGGCTACGAACTGGATCCTAAATTCGTAGGCAATGCCCGTGTGGAATACGATCAGAAGAAAGCCTTCGAAGGTGCAGACTTTATCTATGCCAAAAACTGGGCCGCTTATACCGATCCGAACTACGGCCAGGTATTAAGCAAAGATCGCGCCTGGACTGTCGATACGGAAAAGATGGCACTGACCAACAATGCTTATTTCATGCACTGTCTGCCGGTCCGCCGTAACATGATCGTTACCGACGACGTGATCGAAAGCCCGCAAAGCATCGTGATCCCGGAAGCCGCCAACCGCGAAATTTCGGCACAGACGGTACTGAAAAAGATATTGATGGGATTATAACCCTAAAAACGAAGTCTCTATTTCGTTTCACAACCGGATTTCTTTCATATCACAGTTGGATTCCGTCTGTTTCACAGATGAGTTTCTTGTGTTTCACAACTGTGATATGAATAAATAATTGGACCTAATAAACACAACCTGCCGGATAAAGCGAACAAAGACCGAGGTAGCTGGCTATATCCGGAACATAATTTATCTCAACTAAAGCATGAAACATTCCTACTTACTCCCAGCTGGTCTGTCTTTTTTCATCATCTCCTTATTAATCGGTTGCAAACAACCTGAACAGTATTTTAAAGTAGCAGGAATACTTCACACTCCTTATCAGATTCAATTCTGTTATACCGAGTCGCTGGAAGAAGAGATCCATGCAGAACTTCAACGTTATTACCATTGCCTCAACCCGTTCGATTCTACCTCAGTCATTTCTCAGGTCAACAGGAATAAAGACATAGAAGTGGACGATCTTTTTGTGGAGGTATTCAACAAAGCAAAGGAAGTATCCGAACAAACCAATGGCATTTATGATATTACTTGTGCCCCTTTCATCAATCTTTGGGGATTCGGGTTCAGTAAAAGCGACAGTGTTACACAGGCGATGATAGATAGCATACGTGCTTTTGTCGGATATCAGAAAATACGTTTGGAAGGAAAGAAAGTAATCAAGGATGATCCACGCATCCTGCTGAATTGTTCTTCATTGGGAGATGGTTGCAGTTGCGAAGTCATTGCCCGTTTATTCGATAGTAAAGGTATTGAAAATTACATGATCGACATAGGCGGTGAAACGACAGTCAAAGGAGTCAACCCTAAAGGAGAGTGTTGGCGTATCGGTATCACCAAACCAAAAGACGATCCGATGGGTGTCAACCAGGAGTTACAGGAAATCGTACAGTTATGTGGTCGCCATGGTCTTGCCACTTCCGGTGACTATCGTAATTTCTATATCAAAGACGGAAAGAAATACGCCCATACTATCGATCCCCGAACCGGTTATCCGGCAGGTCAACCGATCCTCAGTGCCACCATCGTTGCTGCCGATTGCATGACAGCCGACGCCTACGCAACAGCTTTCATGGCTATGGGCCGGGAAGAAGCCCACAAAATCCTGCAACAGCATCCGGAACTGGAATATCTGTTCATTTATGCCGACGAAAACGGTGACTACCGGACCGAATCTTCTGAAAGGTTCCGCCAATATCTGGTTTCCAAACCGTAAAACGACAGATTAATTACCTTCTAAATCAAGACTTCGTCTATTTTAACCATCAACTTATTCCGGTTCCCGATTGTTCTATTATAAAACATAAAATAGAACATCATGGGCTTCAACATTGCAAAAACAGATAAGAAACGGGTTGTCATTATTGGTGGTGGTTTTGGAGGATTAAAGTTGGCCAATAAACTGAAAGGAAGCAACTTCCAAATAGTCTTGATAGACAAGAACAATTTCCATCAGTTCCCGCCCTTATTGTATCAGGTAGCATCATCCGGTCTGGAGCCGGGATCAATCATATTTCCTTTCCGAAAGATATTCCAGAAACAGAAAGACTTCTACTTCCGAATGGCAGAAGTGAAAGCCGTTATCGCCGAACGAAACCTGATCGAGACATCGATCGGTGAACTGAGCTACGACTATCTGGTGATAGCTTCCGGTACCATCACCAACTTCTTCGGCAACAAGACTATTGAAGAGAAAGCATTACCGATGAAAACGATCCAGGAAGCTCTCGAACTAAGGAACACCCTGCTTTCCAACTTTGAAAAGGCGACAATCTCTACCGATCCGGAAGAAAAACAAGCACTGATGAATGTGGTTATCGTTGGCGGTGGAGCCACTGGCGTAGAGGTTTCCGGAGTACTGGCTGAAATGAAAAGATTCGTTATGCCGAAGGATTATCCGGACCTGAAACAGTCGGATATGAATATCTATTTGATAGAAGGTTCTACCAGGTTACTCGGAGTAATGTCTACCGAAGCATCCGAGAACGCAGAGAAATTCCTGAAAGAGATGGGCGTAAACATCATACTGAATAAAAGGGTAACAGACTATCAGGATGGAAAAGTCATACTGGACGACAACTCCACTATCACAACCAAAACCCTCGTTTGGGTCAGTGGTGTAACCGCCACGCATTTTGATCATATCGATAAAGAAGCATTGAACCGGGGTGGCCGGATCACAGTCAATGAGTTTAACCAGATGCCAGGGATGACAAACGTATTTGCTATCGGCGATGTTTGTTTCCAGACAGAAGAAGAATACCCGAACGGTCATCCGCAAGTAGCCCAGGTAGCTATCCAGCAGGGAAATCTGCTTGCTGATAACCTCAAACGCCTGGAATCGGGGAAGACATTGAAAGCCTTCCATTACATAAATCTCGGAACACTGGCAACCGTAGGACGCAACAAAGCTGTCGCCGATCTGAAAAAGCTGAAGTTACAAGGGTTTATTGCTTGGATGGTGTGGATGTTGGTTCATTTACGTTCTATCCTGGGGATCAAGAATAAGTTGATGGTACTGATAGAATGGGTATGGAGCTACTTTACTTACGACCAATCTATTCGTTTGATACTCTATATACCTAAAAAGCATAAGTCAACGTCAACCACGTAACCCGGGCATCCCGATTACGGATTTGCTCCATATGCATTTTGCTCGTATCGATAATCGTTGTCTCCTCCAGACCGTCGAAGATATTATTGATACTCAAGTTAGCACGTAATTTACGATTCATAAAATACTGCGAGAGTCCGGCATTCACACTGCTGTGGCTCTTTATTTTTCCCTGCGGTGTCAACTGGTCCGAAATAAAGAAACCATCCAACTGAAACTCGGTGGTCGGTGTTATGGCAATGCTTACACTCCCCTTCCAATCCGTGCAAACCATCGATTTCTTTTCATCATAGCCGACCGTACGCCCGTCGATCTCATCTTTATAGACATTTCCAGAAAAGCCGATATTCAGTATACGGATAGGATTCCAGTTGCCAGACAGTTCAAAACCGAATGACTGGCTGTGTCCGATATTCTCTTTCTGCCAGACAGACTCATCATTCACCACTTCCATGATCCGGTTCGACTTATTCCGGTAATAAATAGCCGGAGAGAAACGGAAACGATCCGCCACCAATAAATAAGACAACTCCAAAGAATGAATGAACTCATCTTTCAGGTCAGGATTTCCCTGTGTCAAATGCGTCGGGTCGCCATACTGAATGAAAGGATTCAGATCCGCTCCGTAAGGACGAATCACCCGTTGCAGATAACTCAACGACAGGCTACCGGATTTACTGGTTTGCAAAGATAGTTTCACGCGTGGATAAATATGAAAACGGGTATGACTTCTTTCCGAATCCGAAGTCCCCGACTTATCCACTTCCGGGACATGAGTATTAAACTCCTGTGCATTTATCTCCGCCTGTAAACCAGCCTCGGCAGAAAAACGATTCCATCGCTTATCTACAGAAGCATACAGCAAATGAGTATTCCGGTTGAAAGAATAATCGTATGTCTTATTATCTACCGGAGTCCAGATATCGTCATCCAGGCTGATATCGTTCGTCTCAGTCCTGTACTTTTCATCTTTTATACGTCCGATATAACCGGCTTTGAAATACCAATCGTTTGTAAACAATTTACTGAATGCGGCAGACAAATAATAATTATGTTTGTCCTGATTGGCAAACATATTATCTTTCTTCAGGATATTTCCGGTACCCGGCTTTTCATTCTCATACTGATTATCCTCATCGTAACTAAAATCATTGTAATTGAATGTCACACTTAACTGGTCCAGCGGATTGGCAAAACGATGATTCCATCTCGCTTCCACAGCATAAGCATCCTGGCGCTGGTCGTTGTAACGGTGGCGCATCATCTGATTCTTCACAGTCCCGTCCGGATTCAATACCTTATTATTGATCCCGCCATAACGGCTGTAATCCATTAAATGATACAGTCCATATACCGTCAGCAGGTCATTTGAAGTCAAATCGTAACCAACGCTCAAATCCGCCAGATGAACATCGGGACGTGCCTTCGCATTGTTATTCATCAGGGTCGTACCCGCCTCCGTCCATGTAGTCTTATCGAATGAACGTTCACGGTATTCCTTACGATAATTATATTTTCCGACAATATGGAATTTACCCGGATGCAGATTGACGACCGCACCGACATTATACCGTTCCTGTAACCCGGCCCCCAATGTAACCGTCAAAGGAGAATCGGATTTCGTATAGTTGGCAGAAGAAAGATTCAGTACACCGGCATCACCGTCGGGAACCAGCGAGATATCGGGCAGGGCAGACATGGAGATACGGTTAAAGAACAAAGCAGGCAACTGGATCAGGACATCTCCGCTATATTCTTCCAGCAATCCGTAAGGAATACCGTTGATCAGCATCCCCGCCTTACTGGAACCGCGATAAGTCACTCCCCCTTCAATATCAGTGACCAGCGAAGGCATCTGGCGAAAGGCTTCCGAGACAGTCCCCGTCACACTACTCAGGTTCTTATCGACCTGCAGACGTTTGACCTCTCCCCCGTTCAAGCCGGAAAAACGCTTTCCCTGTATTTCTACATTTTGTAACAACAGATTCATGTCGACCGGGTTCTGGGCTGACATCGCATGGCTGAACAACGCGACAACTGGGATAATGAGTAGATTTCTTTTCATATTGATATACCGTTATAAACAAAAAAAGTCTGTATGTGTAAGCATACAGACTGTCCTTCTAACTGTTTACTGAATATTATTCAGCAGGAGCAGCTTCTGTTTCAGTAGCAACAGCAGTTGAATCACCTTCAGCAGGAGCAACTTCTTCTGTTACTGTTTCTTCTTCAACAACTGCAGGAGTTTCTTCTACTGTAGTTTCTGTTTCAGCAACTTCAGCATTTGATTCTGCAGATTTGTTACCACAAGATGTGAAAGAAACGGCTGCAACGATAGCAGCAAATGCAACTAACTTTTTCATTTTGTCTTTAATTTAAACGGTCTATAATATCTTCTTGTCTTAAAACGATGCAAATGTATGTATTAATCAAATATGTTGTACAACATAAGAGACTTTTTTTTCAAATATTTTTTGCAACGAATGCAAGAGACTGTTAATCAAGAGACAATAATAGAGATTAGTAGTTACTGTATAAATATCTTTTAATACTTTTCTTCGGAGTCTTCTCAAACTCGGTCGGGTATAACTGTATTTCAGATACCACTTCATAGGAAGCCAGCTGCTTGTTCAACTCAATCCGGTTCTGTTCCATAATGACCGGCAGATCGGTATGAGAAATACCGGTTCCGTCCACCGTATCATAATCAGGATAAACCAAAGCCACCAACTTACCGTTTTTCTCGATAACGATACTTTCCATGACAAAAGGCAGGTTGTTTATCTTCGATTCAATCTCTTCCGGATAAATATTCTGTCCACTGGCACCCAGGATCATTGTCTTACTGCGGCCACGGATAAAGATACGATTATCGTGATCGATCGTTCCCAGGTCGCCGGTATGAAGCCAGCCGTCTTCGGTAAAAACATTTTTAGTCGCTTCTTCATTCTTATAATAGCCTTTCATGACGTTCTCACCACGAACCTGAATCTCCCCTACCGTATTATACGGATCATCAGAATCGATACGTACCTCCATAATACCTTTCAGTATCTGTCCGCAAGAACCTAGTACATATTCGCGATTATTGTCATAACTGATCAACGGTCCGCATTCCGTCATTCCGTAACCGATCGTAAACGGGAACTTGATCTTATACAGAAAATCACTTACTTCCTGGTTCATGGCAGCTCCTCCGACAATAACCTCGCGGAAACGGCCTCCCATAGCATCCACCAGATGTTTACGGATCTGTGCATAGATACGGGAATCCAGCAAAGGGATATTCAGAGCCAGCTTCATCGTCGTCTTACTCAACTGGGGAAGAATCATTTTCTTATAGATCTTTTCCAGAATCAGCGGAACAGTCAGGATCAGGTTCGGCTTCACCTCTTCGAATGCTTTCAGCAAAATCTTCGGAGAAGGAACTTTCCCTAACATATATACATGTGCACCGACAGCCATCGGTACCAGGAAGTTGAAAGCACAACTATAGGCATGTGCCAACGGCAAGAAACACAATTCACGATCACCCCGATACATCAGATCCAGTGTCTTGGCATAAGTCACATTACCGGCCAGGTTGTTGCCTGTCAGCATAACGCCTTTACTGAAACCGGTCGTACCGGAAGTATAGTTCAGCAAGACAACCTTGTCGTTATCCAGTTCGGCATATTTGATATCGTTCTTGGAAAACCCGTTCGGATACTTCTCTGCCATCTTTTCATCCATCGACTTCATCAGCTTCTGGATACTTTCGCCGTCACGCTGATGCAGGCAACGGAAATCGGAAAGAGAGAATACACCGCGTATCTCTTCGATCTTATCTTCTTCCAACGAATCCCAGATACGGTCACTGACAAACAGGAACACCGATTCGGAATGGTTGATAATATGATGCACGTCATTCGGATTAAAATCCTGCAGAATCGGTACTATGATCGCACCATAGGTCACAGCCGCCATATAAACAATACACCAGCGGGCACTGTCTTTTCCGATCAGGGCAATCTTATCCCCCCGACGTATCTGACATTCCTCAAACAGAATATGGATGCGTGCAATCTCCTTCGCAACATCTTCAAATGTAAAAGTGACGTTCTTGCTGTAATCTGTTAAGGCGGGTAACGACCAGTTTTCCTTGAAACTGTTCTCGTATATCTTAATGAAGTTCTCTTGTATCATAGCACAGATGCTTAAATTTCGTGCAAAAATACAGACTATCCGGCAGATACACAACAGATAGGGAGAGTTTAACCCTTAACCGCTACATTCATCTGCCGGTTTATATTCTATTTTTTGTACTTTGCCAACATAATCACCGGATTGGCTTCCTCATCCAAACCCGCTGCAATTTCTTTCAATTTGCCTTTCAGCTGTCCTTTCTCATAAGCCTCGACGAGGTCAGGAGCCTGCAAAGACTGGCTGATTGCAATTTCAGAGTTGCGGGGTTTAAAAAGGAATGAAATCGATCTCTTATTTGAATAATCACCATTGTACATGGTAAACTGAGAAAGAGTCTTTTCCTGTTTGTCATAGAACAAATCGGTACCAGGGAATCCTTTAAACGTTTTGTAGTCAAGTTCTTTCTTCATAGTCCGCATAAAATAATAACGATCGGTAATAACGGTCGGGAAAAGAAAGACTTCCGTTTCCATGGTATTGATGGAGGGAGTCCGCACAATGATAGGATACATATTGCCATCAGCCAAATAGTTGTACAACGTATCGGACGAGGTGTTCACAAGTATCCAATTATTCTGACTGGGGAACATCAGGTGAAACTCAGGTACAACCGTCAATTCATCTTTCATAATGACCGGTGTCTTATACGCTTTATAAGGGATTCGGATTTCACGGGTGACACTTCCGTCTTGCTTGGAAACAAGTAAATGGCATGCTTGCTCATCTTCTTTCGGTGTCGAATATTTCTTGTAACAAATCAAATGATCACGATCATAATTGAAGATATCGTCATAATAGCCGGTATCTGCATACTTGAAACTTCTCTTATAATTTCCGGACAGATCATACACCGATATTTTTCGTGCGGGATAGTCAGATACAAACATTTCACTGTTATCTTCATCCAATATAATAGAGTTAATCCCTGAATATTCCTCGGCACCTTGTCCAAAGCGGTTTATCTTCTTTATCCCTTTCCCGGTCGCCCTGTCATAAACGAAAATATTCCCGTCCCGCATATTCCTTACTACTATGACCTTCTTACCGATGGCTTCCACAATGCCCTGCGTAATAAATTCGTCATTTGTTTCCAACGGAACATATTCCACCTCCATAAAATCCTGTAGAACCAGTTCCTTCTCGGGATAACTGGCACTGACATCCACTGTGATAAGATCGTCATGTTGGCTACCGGACTGCTGGCATCCTGTGAATCCTGCCATTGAAAGGAGAATCATTACCAGACTTGCATTTAACTTTTTCATTTCTTTCTGTTTGTTATAATAAAATACTACGAACACCTTTACACTTGTACGGATATTTCGTACGAAATGTACGTAATATTCAAAAGACAAACAACTTAATCCCTGTTCCACTCGCAACCTTTAACAATCTTTATTGTTAGACTTACCTCAGCACATCATAAAGAAGTCTCTCACTCCTCACGCAAGAAACTTTATCCGAATATTTTCGCTAAATTTGCGCGATAATTCAATCGCAATGATAGACAAAACCGTATTTGAAAACAAAATAGCTGCTTATTATACCCTGGGCTGCAAGCTCAACTTCGCAGAGACCTCTACGATAGGAAAGGTCCTTGCCGAACAGGGGGTACGCAAAGCCCGTGCGGGTGAGAAAGCAGACATCTGTGTTGTTAATACCTGTTCCGTGACAGAGCTTGCCGACAAGAAATGCCGCCAGGCCATCCGCCGGATCAGTAAACAACATCCGGGAGCCTTTATCGTTGTAACGGGTTGTTACGCACAGCTCAAACCGGAAGAGGTTTCCCATATAGAAGGTGTCGACCTGGTTCTCGGTGCCGAACAGAAACTGGATATTTTAATGTATCTGGACGACCTGAAGAAAAAAGAAGAAGGCGGTGCAGTGATCGCCTCGCAAACAAAAGATATACGCACATTCTCCCCTTCCTGCTCGGCAGACGATCGTACACGCCATTTTCTGAAAGTGCAGGACGGATGCGATTACTTCTGTTCTTACTGTACCATTCCCTTTGCCCGCGGACGGAGCCGCAACGGTACCATCGCCAGCATGGTGGAACAGGCACAGGAAGTAGCCCGCAAAGGAGGTAAAGAGATTGTACTGACGGGAGTCAACATCGGTGACTTCGGTAAATCGACCGGTGAAACATTCATCGACCTGATCCGTGCACTCGACGAAGTGGAAGGTATCGTACGTTACCGCATCTCTTCCATCGAACCGAACCTGATCACGGACGAAGCGATCGACTTCGTTGCTTCCAGCAAACGATTCGCCCCTCATTTCCATATTCCCCTGCAAAGCGGAAGCGATGAAGTTCTGAAACTGATGCGCCGCCGTTACGACACGGCCCTTTTCCGCCATAAGATCGAGAAGATCAAGGAGATCATGCCGCACGCCTTTATCGGTGTGGATGTGATCGTCGGTACCCGCGGAGAGACGGACGAGTTGTTCGAAGAGGCACGCAGCTTTATCGACAGCCTGGACATCAGTCAACTGCATGTGTTCAGTTACTCGGAACGTCCGGGAACACAGGCTTTGAAGATCGCCCATTCGGTAGACCCGAAAGTAAAACATGCCCGCAGCCAGCAACTGCTGGACATTTCCGACAGGAAACTACATACTTTCTATGATCTCCATACCGGCAGTCAGGCGGAAGTTCTGTTCGAACAGACCCGGAAAGGAGGCATGATGCATGGCTTCACGGAAAATTATATCAAAGTAGAGATACCTTACGACAGTTCACTGGTAAACGAAACCCGACGGGTAACACTGACCGGCTGGAATGAAGACCGTACCGCACTGAATTGTGAATTAGTAACAAACAGCTGATATGTGGAATAAAATTCAATACGGATTGATCTATTCATGGGCCAAAGTTCATGCTTTCCTGCCCATGCCGGTATTATATGTACTGTCAGATATCCTGTATGTACTTATCTATAGGGTAATCCGTTACAGGATAAGGGTAGTCCGCCGCAATATGGAAGCCTCCTTTCCCGAAAAGTCCAAAATAGAACTTCGCAGGCTGGAGAAAGCCTTCTATCATCACTTTTCCGACTATATTGTCGAGACGATCAAACTGGCGCACATATCGCCGGAGGAAGTGTTACGCCGTGCCCACATCAAGAACCCCGAAGTCGCAACCAAGCTACAGGCGGAAGGACAAAATACGGTTATGATGTTGATGGGACATTACGGAAACTGGGAATGGTTCAGTGCCTCCAGCCTGGTATATACGGAATCCAGACTATGGCAAATCTACCGCCCCTTGAACAATAAGGCAGTCGACCGCCTGTTCATCTTTCTCCGTACCCGCTTCGGTTCGTATGGTATGAAAAAGAATGATACGGTACGCGACATGATGACACTGAAGCGCGAAAACAGCAAGAACATTGTGATCTTCATTGCAGACCAGACACCAAGCAAGGCGAACCTGCATTACTGGACAAACTTCCTGAACCAGGACACTCCGATGTTGAACGGTGCCGAACGTATCGCACGAAAATTGGACCTGCCGGTTATCTTCCTCGATGTACAGAAAGTAAAGCGCGGATATTACACGGTTGAAATGAAGTTAATGACAGCCCATGCCAAGCAAACTGCCGAAAACGAGATTACCGAATCGTATGCTCGCATGACGGAGAAGATGATCCTTCGTAATCCGGCTTATTGGCTCTGGACTCATAAACGTTGGAAATACAAACGAGTTGACAAATGACAGTTATAAAATATGAACTTTGAAAATGAATAAACAACATACAACAAGACAAATAAATAGCAGTGGGCCTCACCTGTCAACTGTCAACTGTCAACTGTCAACTAAAAAAGTCGCTATTGTTATATTGAACTGGAACGGTTGCAAGCTGATGGAAAAATTCCTTCCGTCGGTCATCGATTACAGTCCTTCTGAACTATCTGAAGTAGTCGTTGCCGACAATGGTTCTACGGATGCCTCCATTGTTATGCTGAAAGAAAAGTTCCTGTCCGTACGAATCATTCAGCTCGATAAGAACTACGGATTTGCAGAAGGCTACAACCAGGCCCTCAAACAGATCGATAACGAGTATACCGTTCTTCTCAACAGCGATGTAGAAGTTACACCTGGCTGGCTCGATGCCCCTCTGGCTGCTCTTGAAGCCGATCCGACAATAGTTGCCGCCCAACCTAAAATCAGGGCACAGCGTAACAAAGCGTATTTCGAATATGCCGGAGCCGCCGGTGGTTATATGGACATCTACGGATACCCTTATTGCCGGGGTCGTGTGTTGCATGTAGTAGAAAAAGATGAAGGGCAATACGACACACAGGCGGATATCCTTTGGGCTACCGGGGCCTGTCTGTTTATTCGTACCGCCATCTATAAAGAAGTCGGCGGACTCGATGCCGGTTTCTTCGCCCATCAGGAAGAGATAGATATGTGCTGGCGACTACGTTCAAGAGGCTACCGCCTGGTATGTACGCCCCAATCTGTCGTCTACCACGTCGGCGGCGCGACTCTGAATGTGGAGAGCTCCCGCAAAACTTTCCTCAACTTCCGCAATAACCTGTTGATGCTTTATAAGAACCTACCGGAAAAAAACGTGAAGCATGTAATGCGTGCCCGTTTCTGGCTCGACTACATTGCGGCGACCAAATTTCTGCTCTGCGGCCACTTCCCTAATGCCAAAGCTGTTTACGAAGCCCGTAAAGCCTTCTTCGAGATGAAACCGGAATATGCGGCAAAACGCCGTGAAAACCTAAATAAGACAACACTAACAGACATACCGGAACTGATGCGGCAAAGCCTGATCGTTGCTTTTTATTTGAAAGGGAGAAAAAAGTTTACAGATTTGAAGTAAATACGACCATTCAGATTTATGGACTTTACTCTACAATCCACTTCTCAATATTCCGGGTTGCAGCGCTGAAGTTCACACCGATCTTAAACAGTTCGCGTCCGTCAGTTTCAAACGGCCGGACATAATGTTTTTCGTTAATTTGATGCAAGGCTTCTTCGGCAGTGCCGTCCAGTTTGAACTCCATCACGTAAATAAATTTATCCGTCTGAAGAACGAGGTCGATGCGTCCCTCACTGGTGTGATATTCCGGTCTCTATCTCACGTACAAACTTCTGTATCTCGAACGGAGCTTCCAATTTATTATAGCGGGTGTAGTAAGGCATCAGGAACTTGACAAACCCCTCCTCCACCTCTCTGTTTGGAAAACCCAAACTGTAAAGATCGAAACGCCGGTCATAGCCCTTTATAGTCAGATACCCACTCTGGAAAATAACCGGTATTGGCTCTTCATCCCCATAGATACTGTTCAACACTTCAGAGCTCGCCTCCACATGCGTCATTTGCTCCAGGTTATAATGGCTACGCTTCAGCAACTCCACCAGATAAGTCGGCGTACCCGTTTCAAACCAGTAACTGCCGAATTTCATTTTATAAAAGGTATTAAGCAAACTGAACGGATTGTATATGCCGATGGAATCTTCCACAAAGTGATAACCGTCGTAACAGACTTTCAACTCATGCGCAGCCTCCTCAAAACTCATTTTCTGCTTATCGGCCAGTTCCTGCAAGTCTTCACGGAAGTTATCATAAATCTCCTGTTCCGTTATCCCACATAAAGCCACATACTTTTCGTTCATCGAGATATCGATCAGGTTATTCAGGTCGCTGAAAACGCTTACCTTGCCGAACTTCGTAACACCGGTCAGTATGCCGAACTTGATACAACCATCCATTGTCTTCAACACGCCATAGAACGGTTTCAGTGTATCGCGAAAACTTTTCTGCAACTCCTCATTGCCAATAGCTTGTAGCATCGGCTTATCGTATTCATCAACAAGAAATGTATGCATTTCCGTCCAATTACCCAATAGTTCGTCGAAGACAGATTATAATTATTAAACCAGGCCGGAATCCTGATACGTAGTCAGGACATCCGTACCGATCGGTACGGATGTCCTGCTCACCTCGAAGCAGATCACACACACCGAAGCATACACGCCACCTGCACAGACCGGAGCATGCCTCCTGCTCAAAAACTACTCAATTTCAGGACGATCGTCACCACCATCACCTACAACCAGCGTCTGTGGATAAACCAGCGTACGCATCTGTTTCAGCAAAACACTGGCCGAACTGAACCACGTATCCACCACCAATTGATACTCACCGGCAGCCAGGTTTCCCGGCAGGCTGAACATCAGGCGGCTGGGGTCGTTGATACCCAGCTGGGTTATATCGGCGGCAACCGACTGATCGGACAATTTCTGCAGCTTCACACGGCCCAGCCCCGTACCGTCGGCACCGATACTACGAATCTTAATGCCCGTCACATCCAGCATGCCTCCCGGTGTGATCGTTCCGTCGGTCTTGCCCGTCGCAACATCTTTTACCAACGAGATACGGGCACCCCCCATCAAACGGACAGTCCCGGAGAATTTAGGTGTAACCTTCGCCACCTCTGCACGCATGGCCTGTGCAGGAGTGATGTTCACTTCACATTTATTGACTGCCGGATCGACCACCCCTTTGTCTCCGATAAAAACACCCGTGAGGGACGGGCTGTATTGTGCCGATCCGGTCGTTATAGTATGACCGGCAGCAACCAGTTGACGGATCTTTTCATCGATCAGGTTACCGATGTTCACGATGGTATCGACACGGTATTCGGTACGTTCGGCTGAAATCTCAAGGGCGATATCACTCATTCCCATCGACTTTCGCGTACAGACCTGCGCCGTATAATCTTCCTTGATATCTTTGGTCATCGTATACTCATTGAGATCAAACGACCATTCATAACTTTTCTTTATGTCTGCCATGTTATTATTTTCAGATATTGTTTCATTTGCGGTTTATCGTTTCGAAAAGATCTTTGCCGACTTTAAAGCGAACCGTAGTACGCTCATCAAGCATGACCGGAACACCGGTCCTGGGGTTACGAACCAGGCGTGCGGGTTGTTTGCGGGGACAAAAACGCCCGAAACGTAAAAAGACCACCTCTTCTTCACGCGCCAGGACTTCAGTGGTGAGCGCCAAAAAGTCGTCTATGAATTCACGCACATCCCTGGACGGTCGGCCTGTACGCTCTGCTAACTCAAGAATAAATTTTGTCTTGTTCATAATGTTCAGTTTAATTAGTTTCTGATTATTTATTTGTTTATTCGATGTCGATCTTTGAGGCCAAATACAGCTGTCGTTCCTCCCATTCAGCGAAGTAATCCCACTGGCGGCATATATTCAGAGGCGGAGTTATCCGGATACATTCATCGTCGGCAAGTGTACTGTACTTTTCCAAGAGCGAACACAAACGGTCATCAGGGATACGAATACAGACAAAAGAGCCAGCGGCATCGGTGCGGCTCCAGTTTACTGCAAGCTTGGGACAAAGCAGGACGGCATAATAAGCCGAACGTCCGAAAGCGGTAAACCGACCTTCCTGCAAGTATAAAAAGATATTGTCCGTGTTGGTTCGTTCCTTTTCCAGGATGGTGTTTATCCGGTTCATTTCATCTGTCTTTCAGAGGTTTATAATCTCTTACACATCTAAATTTCAATGCTTTGCTCTTTGTTTTAGCGCTTGACTGCGGCATAGTTGTACTGAAATCAATATACCATGCCTGAACCTCTGTATTCTCTGTCGAGGTCCAGTATTGACCGCTTAACTGGCTATCGGGATAAATAGCATTAATGCCATCCCGAAACAGCCACATCAGCATCATCTCCCGTTGAGTAGGCATACGCCAGCTTCCCTTAGGAAATTCTGTAGTGAAGTAATTTTTGCATCCGTATGTGAAATTTGGGTCAAAGTTTCCGTCCGGATTGAGGTTGGTATTATCGCCACCTTCTCCTCCATGAAACCCCATAGTCGCCGCCCAGTACCGAGTATTCGCTTCTTCTGTCGGGGCAATGATAAAGCGAAAAGGGATTTTGTCGTTCACGCTGATATTATCTCCGTTACCTTTATCGGCAGTATGCCGTATGGTTGCTCCATCTTTCGAAAGTCTCAGACCCAATGGCCAGATTGCACTTTCAGGTATACCTGCAGAGTAAAAGACGGCATAATCTCTACCTGAATTAGCAGAGTTCGTTCCTTTCAGGTTTTCTTTTTGTAATTGCTGCCCGAAGACGGCGGAAGCCGGAAACAGGCATACCATGACGGCAGTTATAAAAAATTCACGTATCATAATGTTCTGTTTTATTTAATTCTTGCCGATATTTTCAGAATGTTGCTTCACCCGGCTTCAAATCTTTGATACAACGCAGGTTGTAAGACTGAGTCGGCGACAAAGGCTCACTTGCCCCTGTCCACACTTGTGTACCCCATGCGTATGTACCGTTTGTCGTAGACGACCAGTAATAGGTATCAGGCAATGTTTTAAGCGTATTCGATCCAACGACATAGATACAAAGCGACTCACCGTAAGAAGGCATGTACCAAACCAGGTCGTCTATAGTTGCCGGTAGTGTAGTGCCATTCAGACGAAGACACTGTTGCATAGCCAAATATCCGGTTGCATTTCTTAAATCCCAGGTATTTTGCCGTCCGTTCGTAAAACTGTTAACGGCAGGCATGCTACCCTCCCCTAGCCACTTTACTCCTCCTGGGGAGTTCACATCACTGATATAAACTTCAATCGGCTTTTCGTATCTCCAGCTGACAGCTTCAGACGAAACAGTTGTTTCAGAACCATTGGCTTTATACATTTTAAGTTCCCCGCCGAAATAGCCGGGTTCGAATTTGATAACGCGCGAGTCGTCGCTATTTTCGCCGGTCACCCTAATATTGTAGGTGTATGAATAATTAGGTGAAATACTATAATTATCGGTAAAGTTGCTCCCCAGGTGGACCTGGTAGACCACAGACTTAACGATTACTCCTTCCGCTATCTGAATCCCCACAAGCTGAAGAAAGGTCGCATCCGAAGGAGCATTGGTTACCCGCCTATCCGGGGATGTAAACGGAACCGGTTGATGAATGTTGACCGGTAAATATAGGTCGTCAATAGTTGCGGGAGGAACTATTTGTTGTTGCGTATAATTAATATACTTGACAGTTTCCCCGGGAAAAGCAGCAGTCCGACCTACTGAATAATAAAAACTCTTTTCAGGAATATTCATTAGCTGACAAGTCCAGGCAGAAGGATATTCTGCCTGCATCTCGTTGTCCAACGAGATATTTATTTTCACCCGGGCCACCGTGCGGTAAAGCATGATGTCGGCCTGTTTACCTACCGAAACGACCAAGTCTGTGCTCCCAGCCAAAATAATCCGGTCTCCATCAGTCGGATCATTGAACAAGGGAAAACCAGCATTACCGGAGAGTATTCCCATGTTCTCAAAATCAGCCAAGGAAGTCTCATCTATCGACAAACTGCTAAAGGTACTCTCAGCAGTATTCGCTATTACGATAATCCTGCTCTTAGTAGCTTGTTCATCGTTTAACAGGACATCTTTTACGGAATTACTGTCGATAAATTGTTTAATGACCAATTTGCTTGAAGGAACGGTTCCGTCGAACTGAAACACCCAGAAGTTCTTTATTTCTTGTTCCAAGGAACTGCTACGGGTTACTGGGGTTTTCACCATGCTTATTTCCAACCCTTTACATACCTGCGTTGAAGTAACTACATTACCGCCCGCTTTTGTACCGGAGGATAAAGGAGATTGTACAGGTTGTATGTTCAATGCCAGTTCTACGGGGACAAGCTTGCCGGGTTCGCCTTCCCGGGATGAGGACGTATCGGTATACTTTTCGTCCGTGCAGGCGCCCAACAGGATTATCAGGCTTATTATGTGTATAAATTGTTTCATGTCTGCCATGTTTCTATTCGGGTTTATAATATGGGTCTAGGTTTGTCGGCATCTCTGACGCAACGAACATAAAGAGTTTCTGCTTTGGGAGTTTTTGCGGAAAATATCCAAGAGACATCGCTACCGTAATTACTTGTAGAATAAGCTGTACCGGCGTTATATTCTGTGGCACTCCAGAGGTCATTACTATGTTGTTTAATAGCATCGTTAGGCAGATATACACAGGCAAACAATTCACCTATTCTGGGTAAACGCCAGTCAGTGTACCCTCCATCCCTAAACTCTACACAAGCCTGTTTGGCTGTAAGAACTCCGGTTGTTTCATTTTTCCATGGAACCATTGCTCCTCCTGCCGCCAGATTTCGGGCAACCATTACCTTCGGATAAGCCGCCTCCGACTTCATCACCTTCCTCCATGCATCAAATAATATTGATCCAAAATCGGTATTTATATCCACGTATGCTCCGTTATTATCTTCAGCGACTTCCCCCAGATAAGTATGGTAAATATGATTCCCGGCAGATAAAACAGTTGCAGAAAAGCCTGCGTAAGCGGTATAATCTACTGTAACCGGCGTCTCCCCCACTGTCCCTTGTCCCATCGAACCCCCGATCGAGACTTCCTTCCAGTTGGATAAGGAGAGTATCATTTTTGAGTTGTTATATACGATATTATAGGTATTGTGCATGCCTTTCCGAAGGCCGCACTTCCCATCCGAATCCGCATTCAGATGCGCTTTTGCAAGGGGGAAAGAGAGTACTTTGCGAGTTCCGTCCGCATCTTCTGTAGTAACACGGAGTACAAGATCGGAATCCTTGATATCCGTACTCATAAATGCCGGAACGAGGAAGTCGAATTCAGAAGGTGTGCCTCCCGTCTCTTCCAACGGTATATCTATGACAGGATCACAATTTATCGTAAGCGGACCGGAAGTGCCTTTGATTACATCACCGGTCTTGGGATTGACAGTTCCCTTATTCATGATCCCTATCTTAGTATAGCCCTGAGTATTATAGCTATTTTCGAGACTAATAATCCTAACCAGAACGTCGTTTTCATCCGTCAGTTTCGACAGTTTGACCGTCACCCAGCAGTAGGCATGGGAGAATGTTAATGCGATAGGAGTTCCATCGGCCACCTGCTGTGTACTGGTAGGCGATGATAAATAAAGCAGGTCTTTGCCGACTGATACGTCGCCGGTCAAATCGAAAGGTACAGCGGTGGAGGTAGCCCCCGACGTCCACGGATAGTAGCCTGTAACATTGATCTCATCTCCCTGTTTTGCTTTCAGGGAGAGGGTCCTATCGTTTTTGTCGGTATAAGCCCATATATCGTCCTGGCCGGTAGCCTGTGTGAGGATCGATTTCATATTATCATTCGAGCCGGCAGCCAGCTGATTGCCCGTCCCGTCGGTAATGAACATGCCGAATGTATGCGTTCCATCCGGAAAGGCCTCTCCTGTTAAAACACCGGTTCCTTGGGCTGTCCGGGTGGACGGACTGTCGGATATGGAAACGGCAAAGCATAGTTCGGAGCCTACCGTTTTTTTCTTATCTCCGGGAAACTCACTGTTATCGCAGGCCGTAATGTATAATCCTAAAGCGCATACGCCGATAATTCCCCATAGCCGATTTGCTTTTTTTCTTATGATCATATCTGTGTGCATATTTTCTGTTGTTCTTATTATCTGACTTCACGGACACATCTTATCGAACAGGCTTCTGTTTTTTCCCGTAGGCTGATCTCCCCTGCTGCATTTACGGCATAAACCTTGTCGTCTTTTCCCTCCGTTGCGCTCCAATAAGTTACGGAGCTTTCGCCGAGCGAAGTAAATCCTTTGGATTGATTGATCGTTTCTTTGTTAAGCCACAAGAGACATAACTCCGACAACCTGGGTAGTCGCCAATCGCTCAGTCCCTGTCCACGGTAGTCCCAGCACGCCTTTTTGGCTACCAATACACGGTCTGGTTTAGTCGTTCCGGTTTTCCATACGACAGTGCCCTCTACATTATCGGGGGCAATCACCAGTGTTCCGTAAGGCCCTTCTCGTTTGAAAACATCAGCGACACCCTTGTAAATACCACCGTTCCCTGTTCCGTTGTAAGTGTTATCTTTAGCTTCTCCCAGTAAGTTATTATACCAGAGCGCAGGTTTCACTTTTCCGTCATCCGTTGTAAATGCTTCTATTTTCTTTTGGATTGTGAAAATCTTTGATTGTCCATTCTCCTTCATCTCCCCTTTCGTTATTATCCCGTTTATCCCTCCGTAGTTCATCCGTACCACCATATCCGGACTGGGCGAGCTGTTCTTTCCCGCTACCCAGTCGGTGATGCCGACCGTGAAAGTCAGCCCGGCAGGTTTGCCACTGTAAGCTGCTTCGGGAGTGGGATATCCGGGAAGGGTTACGCTGGAAATGGAATATCGGTAGATATTATTGCGAAATACGTCAATTAATGCAGTCCCTTCTGTGTTAGTCCGGGCGGCCGTAAAGTCGATACGGTAATAGTTGGTTTTCCCCTTGTACAGGCCACCGACGACAAGGGCGGTACGGGCCTCGTGGTTTTCATCGTAGACCGTACCTCCGTTGAAAGCGACTTCGGGAATATATATTCCGGCTTTGCAATAGGTGTTGTTTGTAATAGCTGTTCCTGTGTATGCAAAGTTGACGGTACTCAATGTCCCTACAGGCGAAGCAGCGGTGACGGACGGCATTCCCGCATCATCATAGTGCAGGTTATCTATGACCGGCAAGAGTGAATACGCGCTTTGGGGTTTAAATACATAAACCGCAGTCAGGTCGAATTTCACATTTCCTTTATCCCATGTACCACTGGCATCCTGATAAGTACCGACCCCTACATCCACCCGGGTCACGGCACGCAGCAGGTTGGCTCTAAGTCGCATTCCTTCGGTTATTTCCAGCGGTATGTCGGGACTGTTACCGGCAAAGCCGAACATCGGTATCCCGGTGTCGGCAAATGCCGGCCCAGTACCCGACTCCCCTTTTACCAGGACGGTCTGTGCCTCCCCGTATGTCATGTCGGTGTTTACTTGTGCGAACGGATTTTGGTTGGCGATCAGGAGTAGTTTCGTGTCTGCCGTCCCTGACAGGCTACGACGGAGGGAGAAGCTGAATTGCCCGTTCCCCCCGCCGGTTACCAGTTTTCCGGTTACATAATATTTCAGTCTGTAAGTTCCGCCGGTTACATCCGGCTGGAATGCCAATATATATAATGTTCGTATGGCGTTTTCCTGATCGGTTGTCATCCCTTTGGTGGTGAGGGTATGTTCGCCTGTGACAGGGTTTACCGCCAGGGTGACTGTCGTGAACCCACCGTCTTCACCATTGCTATCGTCACCCCCTGTTCCTATTTCTTTACTACAGGCACATAAGAAAACCGCTACGCACAGGAATGCGGCAAGTCTGCTTATTTTCAATGTATGTGAATATTTCATGTGCATATTTTGTCTGTTTGTTTATCGAAATTATTCGTATGCTATTATTTGGTGACGGAAACCGTCACATCGGTAGTGTCCCATTCGGGCGGTTTTATCTCCAGGTTACCATCGAAGGAAGGTGGGGTATCGAATTTGATCAGCAATGTCAGTTCCTTACCCGGAACAGGGATAATCGGCTTTCCGCTGCTCGTCTGCGTGATACTTTTCAGCAGTTCCCCTCCGTGGAAGACTTCGATTCCGATCCCCTCACCGCCGACAGCGGGAAAGAGACGGAAGACCGGGATAATGTAATCATTCCTGGTATCGAAGGTACCGGTCAGGCGGTGACGGGTCTTGCCGCCGTAACTGCCCGAGAAGTCAATATGTCCGGCCGGTTCTCCAACAACAACGGAGTAATCACCGCTTTCCGTGCCGGTAGCGTCCGGCAATCCGTCGATCGTTATATGTATAGACGCCGTGGTCGGCAGCATAACCATTTGTAACGGTTGCCTGTCGTCGGGCATCGAGGTGTTATCTATTTGGATGGCTCCCCAAAACAGGTCGGGGGGCATGTTACTGAAAGTTTCTCCAGCCCGTACGGGCGAAAGGGTTTTCAGTGTCAGGTATCCCTCTTCGAGGGAGTCACCGAGTTTTAGCGGCGAAAATTCGAGACCGCTGTCTTTGCTGTTTCCCCATGCTATGCAGTGGAGGACGGAGGTCTGCGGGTAATCGAGAACGATAGTCCCCTCGACCTGTGTGCTGGTGCGGCCTAATAACCGCTCCTGATCATCGAATACAAATACCTCTATCTCGCGAATGGCATCGGTCTGAGATCCGGAGGAGCAGTCGAAACTTAACTTCTGTTTCCTTCCATTGTTGACAGGTTCCTCTTTTTTGCAACAGGCGGTCGTCAACAACAACAGCAATGACAACAATGGCAACAGAGACTGTAACCGTTGGCGGGAAAAGGTAGGAGATGTATATTCGTTTTCGTTCATTTTTTATTATTCTATAGCTGATAATGTGTCGGCAGTATCGCCAACATACTTCGTTCGGAGTAGAAGACATGCCCGGATCAATGAGAGAAGGGGCCGTGCCAAACTGACACAGCCTCTTGGAGATATTAATTATTGTCCAAAATCTTTATCTGTAGTTACTGCATTCCAATCTGCGGGGGTAACCTGCACATCCACTGATCCGGGAACGATAGGGGTATCCGGGTCCTCAGTACCGCCACCACCATTTTCGTCCGGCTCAAAGTTTCCGTGGAATTTCATAGATACATTATAAGCTTTACCCGGTTCTATCACACTGGCATCATTAGCGATAAAAGTGACTGGGAAATACATCTCTTTATCCATCGCACCATCTGTCTTTTCCTTCCAGAGGTATTTTATCAGTAAGGTAGTCGGCTTATCTTGATCCGAATTCTCGAAAACATACCAGTAAGCGATGTCTTGGGTTGCTGCATCACCAGGGGCAAACGCTGTAATGGAGCTAAGCGATTGACTGAAATCTGCAACTTCAGTATCTGTCTGACCGTTTCTGCCTGTAGCCCATGTCGATGTTATTGCAGGTCTTACATTGCCTGCTATAATATCGATGTAAGAGTTGTTACCCATAAGGTAATAGGCACTTGTCTGTACATTTGTCAGGATAGCACTATCAAATTTGAAGTCTGTTCCATACACTCCTGTGCTACCAGCCTCTCTTGACAGTGATTTCAAAATGATTTTCGACGCGATAAAGTTTAAAGAAACAGAGGCAGTAGCAGCGGTTGCTCCTCCAATACCACCGGTTATAGTCGTTGTTGAACCCGACATTAAAACATTTCCTTCTGTTTGTGCAGGAGCAACGGCAGGAGCAGTTACAATAAGGGATGCCTGGGCATTTTTCAATGCAGTAAGAGTCTGAACGTTCAACGCTTCTCCACTAGCAGTCAAGTCCTTACCTATATTAGCGATTACATAGATTTCCGTAGTTTGGTCTGTTGTTGCAAGATTGACTTTTTTCTTATTATCACCGGCATCTACCAAAGTACTAAAATACTTTTTAGTAACGATAGAACCAGTCGTTGTATTAACTCCGAATACGGTAAGGTTGGTAATCGCTTTATCGGTAGCATTGGTTGCTGCCCCTGCAGCTTTTGACGACAATGAACCGCCTCCAATGGTCAGATCTATCAACCTTGCTTTTCCTTGTGGCACAGGCGGATCAACACTCGTTTCCTCTTTTGAACAACTCGCCAGTGCTGCTATCGCCAGCATTGACAGAAAAATAGATTTTACTTTCATTTACTTTAGTTTACATTAATAATAGTGTTACTTAAAAAAACATCTGTATTCATATCGCGCATGTCCACAGAGGAAACAACACCTATGCCTTCCTGGTAGAAAAAGATGGAATAAAAACAGGATTCTTCTCCATTTCTGCTATCAGAATGACCTGATGTAAAACGTAACCTTTTGCTACTTAGCGATTATACAATCATGGATAAAAACACTTAGTACATTAAGAACCATGGAAAACAAACCATATTTCAAAGCTTATATTTAATCAGTTGTTGTTTACAACAGACAAGTAGCATGTAAATAGAGAAATGGTAATAGTAAAGAAGACTCCCTTTGGTACCCAGCAGGTATGAGAAAAGTGAACAAAAAGGGTAATATTTGTAGAATAATTACTCTCAGGCCAGTAATTTTAATGGCTACATTTTGGAGAATGTATTATTTTGTATATCTTTGCGGCATCGTAGACATAGTTCTTAATGAACTATGTCTATTTTTGTTTATCAAGAATGCCAATGCGTTAACTAATTTGTGCTTTCATTGCCAATCAACAGTTATGGCAGTAATGAAATTACCTCCCAAAGCGACTCAACCATAAAAAAATGTAAATTGATAACAGGTTCGTCTACTCTTTCGTGTGCCCAGGTTGTATGATAAGGGACATGAACAGCATAGCTGCCGAGATTTAGTGGAGGGAGGATATCGGAGCGTACAGAGTTTCCTATCATCAGGAACTCGTCCGGACGGATATCGAGATGATTGAGCAGGGCGCGATATTCACGGTCGGTTTTATCGCTCATGACTTCTATATGATGAAAAAGATGTTCGATGCCGGAACGACGCAGTTTCTGTTCCTGATCGAGCAGATCACCTTTAGTTACAACGATCAATCGGTAGCGACCCACAAGAGCATTGAGGGTATCCTCCACTCCATCCAATAATTCTACAGGTTTGGAAAGTTGTTCTTTTCCAAGAATAAGGATTTTCTCAAGTATACTGGCAGGGACTTTCCCATCAGTAATACGGATAGCTGTTTCCAGCACTGAAAGAATGTAGGCTTTAACCCCATAGCCATAAAGAGGCATGTTGTTACTTTCTGTACGAAAGAGTTCGGCCGAAACAGTTTCCCCATCCACATAAGGGGCCAATAAAAGACGGAGTTTCTGCTCCGTCTCCAGGAAATAAGTTTCATTCACCCAAAGCGTGTCGTCGGCATCGAAACCGATGACCTGTATTCCTTCTATCATAAATTAGCTTGTTGTAGTATGTCAATCATTATGGGTTTGAATCCGCTTACAAAACATTCCACAGCAATAACCATCAGGATAAGGCCCATCAGACGCATCATCACGTTGTTGCCTGTTTCCCCCATATACTTATTCAGCCGGGTAGATGCCCGGAGGATCAGGAAGGTGATAAAATAGACGGATGCGATCACACTGACCAGCAGGATCTTCTTTATCAATGTATTTGCATCTTCCATCAACATGATCCCGTTGGCGATAGCGCCCGGACCACAAAGCATCGGGATGGCAAGCGGGGTGACGGAGATATCGTTTACATAGGTTTTCACCTCCTCGTCTTTGAGTTTTGCCTTGGAATAACGTGCCTGAAGCATGTCAAATCCGATGGTAAAGATAATAATACCTCCGGCAATACGGAAACCATTCGTAGAAATGCCAAAGAATTTAAAGAGGAATTGTCCGGAGAAGGTAAAGACCATCAGGGTGATAAACGATACGATCGTGGCACGGCGGACAATGGTTTTACGTTCGTCATCACTCATCCCGTTCGTCATGGTCAGAAAGACCGGCATAGTGCCCAACGGGTTTGTCAGTGTAAAAAAGGAGGTGAAGCACAAAAGGGCGAAAGGGAGTAAGGTGTCCATAATAACAATGATTTAATAGGTTTATGTAGGGGCGGGGGTTGCCCGCCCCATTATCATTTGTCACGTTATTGTCGGGAAGGGCGGGCAAACCCCACCCCTACGTATGTTTATTCATCCCACACCAGGTAAGCGGAAACCAGCCAATGGTTGAGCTTGTTGCCGTCTATCTCCTGAGCTTCGGGAATGCTGACCGTCAATGTATGTTCGCCTGGTTGGATATCCGTCAGTTCCACTTCTTCGGGAACGACATCGGAACCCGGACACCAGTTGGAACGGGAGAAGTCGGAAGAAGCGACCGGCTCTTCCACCTCTTTTTCGGCATACCCTTTAGGGCCGATATAAGAAGCCAGACGTCTCTCCAACCAAACACCTGTCGCCGGATTAAAACGGCGGAAAGAGGCACAATCGTTACGCCAGGGGATGAAGCTCAAAACCTCCTCTCCATCTACCGAGATAACATTCTGCTTCTGGACAAACTCGTCACCACCATTATGCCCACCATGCCCGGTTACGATATATTTCAGGCGGACGTTCTTCGCTCCTTCCGGGATAGTAAAGCCGGTCGAGACGTCTTTGCGGGCAAAGATATCCGGATAAGACTGGCCGATATAATAAACAGTGTTCATTAACGGTTCTACATGCCTCTTCGTCAAAGCATCACAAGTGATATCCGACTCGTCCACATCGATTGTCACGCTGGCAATATATCCCTCGGCCGTCCAGGTATCGATAAAGACACCGACATAAGCACCACCTTCAAACAAAGGATACAGGTCGGTGATATTCTGCTCCCAGCTTACGCTGTCAGCCCACTGGTCGATATAAACCGGTTTGCGTTTGCTGCTCAACGAATCGTCCGCACTGCTGTAATGGCCCACCCCGAACGGTGTCATAAAACGCATCAGCTCGACTGTCGGTTCATAGTCTTCACCGGAAACGATACCGATCATATTTTCCAGCTTCGTACTGTCTACAGCCGGAAATTGTTTCTCCCCTTTAGCGATATTCAGCAAATTGATCGCTGACTCTTTCGGCAGGATAAAGCAGGAACCCGACTTATCCCAACGGTCGCCGTTGGATGCGATCGTCACTTTCAGGTTGACGGAAACATTGCGCTTATAGTCAGGCAACGTGACCTTTTTCAGAATGATACGTCCGTTTACCAGATGATAGATACTATCCGGTCCCGGCTCACTATAACCGGCATACTGATCCGGTGTGAACTTCACCGGCGTGTCATGAAATACCTGCACGGAATAGTCACCCATTGCCGGTAATTCGCGGTGCCCGCATGCCGTCAGCAACAGGGCACCTGCCAATGAAAATGAGAATAAGATTTTCTTTGTCATTGTTGTTTAGAATTTAGTAAGTTCTTTGATCAGCTGTTTCTGTCCCGCAACCTTATCCGCATGGATGCAAGGACCGGTTACACAACCGCCTTCGCAAGCCATGACCTCGATAAACTGTGCCGGGGCTTTGCCTGTTTTGGCATAGGCACGAAGCAGGGCAACATTCTTTTTCGTCAGGTTGGCCACCTGTACGGCGTTCACCTGTTCCTCTTTCAGATACACTTTTACGGCATTGATAACACCGCCACTCTGTGCAAAGCCATGCGCTTCACGCACAGAATTATAGAGAACGGAGAAGGGTTTTGCTTCTTCTACTTTGATATCCAGTCCTTCCAGAATAGAACCAATCTCTTCGAATGTCAGTGTGAAATCGACTGCCGGGTCCATCTTCACCTCCTTGCGCTTGGCTACGCACGGACCGATAAAGACAACCTGGGCATTGGGGTATTTCTCTTTGACGATGCGGGCAGTATAATACATGGGAGAACCGGTAGAAGAGATATATTTCTTCAGATCCGGAATATGTTTCTCCGCCAACTGCACATAGGAAGGACAGCAACTGGTCGTCATAAAAGGTTGTCCTTCTTCCAGTTTCTCCTTCAACTCTTCTGCTTCCCGGCGGGTTGTTTCCATCGCTCCCTGGGCTACTTCAACAATCTCCGTGAATCCCATCGCCTTGATCGCACCATATACATTTTCCACCGGCGCACTGAATTGTGCCAGGATGGAAGGAGCTACAATGGCGATCATCTGTTCCTTATTACGCAGGCGCTGCAAGACATCGAACACCTGCGATATCTCGAAGATGGCACCGAAAGGACAGGCATTCACACATTTACCGCAATAAATACATTTCGATTCGTCGATATGCTCCACGCCATATTCGTCCTTACTGATCGCTTTCACCGGACAAACTTCTTCACAAGGGATCGGAATATATACGATGGCATGGTAAGGACAGTTCTGATGGCATTTACCGCAACTGATACAGGTATCATGGTCTATCCGCGCCTGTCCGTTCTTCTTGAACTGGATGGCGTCTTTCGGACAGTTCATATAACAGCTACGTGCCACACAACCACGGCATAGGTTTGTAATTTCATAGTTTACCTGTACACAGGAAGAACATGCCTCATCGACAACGCACATCAGGTTTTCTTTCTTGTTTTCCGGACGTAACAGTGCTCGTTTGGCATATTCGGACAACGGAGTCAGTTCGTCTATTTCATCCTGCATATCGAATCCCAGCAGAGGAAGTGTCTTGTATTTCCAGACTGCACGCTCCTTATGTACACAGCAACGGCCTATCACTTTCGATTTACGGGGACTTAATTCTATGGGCAAACGGTCAATCTCGTCCAGGAGACGATTCTCTTTCCAAAGTTTCACTAACTTCGCCATCAATCCGTGGCGCACAATCATTACGTTGTTGGTAAATGCCATGGTGTTTTGTTTATTTGTGCTTTAATTATGCAAAGATAGAGAAAGTTCTCCAAAAACTAACTGTAGGTCTCTCTAAGAATTACAGAGGCACTGTAAACATCTCCGCCAAAAGGGGGATTCAGTTTGGAGAGTTTCAGTTCGATCATAAGAAGTTGGGGGAACGTTTCCTTTAATGCCGTCAGGATACGTCCGGCAGCATGTTCGATCAGCTTGGATGGAATTGCCATCTCTCTCTTAACAACCTCGTAGACAACGGCATAATTTATCGTATCTTCCAGGGTATCGTCGACTACCGCTTTTTCAAGAGGCGCCGTTAAAACAAGGTTCACCACGAACGTATTACCAACCCGTGTCTCCTGTGGGGCGACACCATGGTAAGCGTAAAATTTCATGGCCTCCAGCTCTATTTGTACTGTCATTTTTCGTTATTTTATCTGTAAAAGTAGATAAAGTAAACCTTTCTGCAAAAAAATAGTCTATATTTGCGATTCAAGCAACAAAGTATCATGATGGGAATAAAACAAAAAGACGAAAACTCTGCTGGTGGCCTACATAACACCCTTGCCACCGGAACAACCGTAAAAGGTAATATTATTACAGAAACCGATTTCAGATTAGACGGCCAGGTAGAAGGCGATATCAGTTGTAACGGCAAGATCGTTGTCGGACCGAAAGGACAAGTTATCGGTAATATTGTCTCTTCCAATGCCGAGATCCTGGGCGAAGTAGAAGGTTCCGTACGTGTCAGTGAAAAATTGGTCCTGAAAGCTACGGCAAATATCAAAGGGGATGTGTTTGCACAGTCGCTCGAAATAGAGCCGAATGCCCGTTTCAACGGAGTTTGTAATATGTCACCCGATACGACAAAGAAAACAAAAGCCCAGTAAATTACTACCGGGCTTTTTTATTGTTATATCCTGTTCTTATTTTCTTCCTGAAGCAGCAACCAATTCTGCAATCTTGTCATTAAACCGATCTTCCGACAACAGTCTTTCCAACGGGATATGCATCCGGTAACGCCAGTAATGATTGGAATTGGCAGGGACATTGATCCGCTCCGATTCAATATCTTTCCTTTTTACCGTATCGTCGATGGCAAACCAATCCTGTAACGGGATAATGGTCAGCATGGAGTTTGTCGCCAGATGATTTGCCACAATACGGGAAGCAATCTCCGATGAACATTCTTCCGGTGCCTGTCCCTCACAATGTAATACATTATTATAATAGCGTTGTATCTTTTCCCGGTCTTCTTTCCACCAGTTCCGGAGTGGCGACATATCATGCGTCGATGTCGTACAAACGGAATGATAAGGCAGATTATGCATATCGGTGAACTCGCTCTGCGGACTCTTGGGCATCCGTTCTATTTCGAGACTAAGGATCTGAAGTTTGTTCATGACATCAGGTACGGAATCAGGTATCATTCCCAAATCCTCACCGCACACCAACATATTGGTACTTCCAACCAATGGCGTCAGGCGCTTAAATGCCTGTGCTTTCCAGAAATCGTTATGACGGTGATAGAAGAAGTCCCAATACAACTGGTCGAATGCATACTTATCGGAAGTATTCAACTCACTGTACATATAAGAATGACTGGCGGAAATACGGGGATGATACTTTTCCTTTTCCTGCGGATCACGCAAAAACAGAACTTCATTGGCTATGGCAAACAAACCGTTCTTTATCCGCAAAGAGACATCATCCGTTTTGCCTGCAAATAGTGCATCGATCTTCCGTTGTGTATCGCAGAACGATTTCAAAACAAAATGATTGGATGAAGACTGGGCCAGATAGGTTCCCTCCACTTCTTCAGCTAAATCGCCAAATAGTTCGGGCAGGAACTTCCGGTTAATATGCGGTGTCGTAAACCGGGTTTCGTTGAATACCATACCATATTGTTCTATCTCGTCCTCGGTAAGAGGTAAAGCCGGATTAAAATGACCGCAAAGCCCCTGGATATAATCCAACGGCACTTCCCATATACGGAAGAAACCTAATATATGGTCGATACGGAAACAATCGAAATAGTCGCTCAACTTACGGAAACGTTTCTTCCACCAGGAGAAATTGTCTTTCTCCATGATATTCCAGTTATAAGTAGGAAATCCCCAGTTCTGTCCGTCCACAGAGAAGTCGTCGGGAGGTGCTCCGGCCTGGCCATTCATATTGAAATACTGCGGCCCCGTCCAGGCATCAATACTGGTCCGGTTCACTCCGATCGGAAGATCACCCTTCAGGACAATACCGTTTTTACGGGCATAGTCGGATGCCGACTTGAATTGTACATGGAGTATATATTGCAGAAAATAATAGAACGATATTTCCGGATATGCTCCGCTATCTTCCGAACATAATTCACGTATCTGAGATTTGTTATAGGTCGCATTCTTATCCCAATTGTTAAAGTCGGATGTTCCATACTTTTCACGCAGATAGCTGTAAGCGGCATAAGGAACCAACCAGGATTGGTTCTGTTCGAAAAACTCCTGATATTCCGGAGTCGACAGAACAGACTGTCCTTCCTGACTGAAGAACTCACGGCAATAAGCCAGCTTATATCCTACTGCAACTTCATAATCTACGAAGTCTTTTGCATTCAGTTCCTCTTGTTTTGCTTTATAGAAAGCGGCACGGCCTGCATCCTTCAATTCTCCCATCTGTGGCAAACAGATATACATCGGATGAAGGGCATACACGGAGATGGCACTATACGGATAAGAATCCATCCAGGTATGACTCATTGTCGTATCATTCATAGGCAATACCTGAATAATACGCTGGCGGGTTTTCTTCGCCCAATCGACCAGCATCCGCAAGTCTCCCAGATCACCGACACCGAACCCTTGTTCGGAACGTAAAGAAAATACGGGGATAACTGTTCCCGCACACCGCCATAAAGGTAAATTATCACGGAAATACAATCCGGAGATCATTACCGTTTCTCCGAAATCCTGTGAAGGTAAGTCGAGCTTCCGGTTCTCATCTTCCTCCCAATATAAAGGTTGATGTTTATCATTGTCATATACCAGGAATTTATATTCCAACGGATAAGTGATGTCATTCGCATCCAGGTCGATGTGCCAGTCGGGGAATGTATCGCAACTAAGTATCAACGCTTTATCCGGATGCCAGTTTCCCAGACATTCCTGATTCCCGGTAATGGCAATACTTTGCGATTTCTCTACACGGGGAGCAGATATCTTAATGGTCAGTTTCTTTCCGCTTTTTACAACTCTTTCATATGTATTACAGGGATGTGCAAACAGGCTTTGGGTAAAAGCCGAAGAGTAAAAGGCCAGATTAGCCGGACGTATCTGCCAGTAATCATATAGCGTATAATGATTGGCATGTCCTTCAAATGTTACCTGATGGTTTTTCTCCCACTCTTCAAATATCTGTTTATCGTTTATACTTAAAAAGTAGCGATATTCAATGGTCTGCTGAGGCGATGTAAGTCCCAGTTCCAGCTCAAGCTGCCAGTTTCCATCCCCTTTGTAGTTCATTTCTTTCGCCAAAGCAGGCTCCCATGAGCCAAGCTCGGGAATAGATCCAACCACACATAACTTCTGACCCCAAACGGTATGGAAGTTTATATTAAAGGTGACTTTCATGTGTATCAAATTTAGTTCCGGAGACGAAGGTATAAAAAATGCGGGGATTTTCCCCGCATTCCTATAAAAATATTTGTAGTGTTACACTTATCCGCACTTTGAAGCTCCGCAGTTTGTACAGATCAGACACCCTTCCTGATAGATAAGGGTTTCCAGACCGCAGTTCGGACATATCTGTCCTTTTACCTCCGTACCGTTCGGCAAATATTTCTTCAAGGCACGTTCAACACCGTTCTTCCAGGTATTGATCGATTCATTATTCAGTTCCATACCCTGAACCAGCTTGATAACCTGGTCGATAGGCATACCGTAACGCAATACTCCGGAGATCAGTTTTGCATAGTTCCAGAACTCAGGATCGAACTTTCCGTCCAGGCCTTCGATGGTCATCTTATAACCACGTTTGTTTTTGAACTGGAAATCATAATGTTTCTTTCCATCTTCATCGTAGCTCTTGATGATTGTTCCCTTAGAAACATTCTTCGGCAACATGATACCTTCATCATCATCTGCAAGTCCGGTAAAGATCTCATATGGACGACCGTTCAGCAAACCAACGAAAGCAATCCACTTCTCACGATTATTCTGAAATTTAACCACATCGGCTTCCAGTTCACGCGGACGTGTTGAAACGATCACCGGCGGTTCCATACAGTTGCAATCGTCTTTCTTCTTCTTTTCGGTTGCCAGCAATACACCGGAGCGTGAACCGTCACGATAAACCGTACAGCCTTTACAGCCGCACTTCCATGCTTCAACATACAGAGAATCTACCAATTCTTCCGACACGTCAGCCGGCAAGTTGATGGTTACACTGATAGAATGGTCCACCCATTTCTGGATACGTCCCTGCATACGGACTTTCTGCAACCAGTCCACATCATTCGATGTAGCTTTATAGTACGGTGATTTAGCGACCAGTTCATCAATTTCTTCCTGTGTATATTTCTTAGTAACGGAATAACCGTTGGCCTGCATCCAGGTAACAAACTTATGATGGAATACTACATATTCTTCAAATGCGTCTCCTGTCTCATCCACAAAATCGACACGGGCTTCCGCATCATTCGGATTTACCTTACGACGGCGTCTATATACCGGCAGGAATACTGGTTCGATACCGGAAGTTGTCTGTGTCATCAAACTGGTCGTACCAGTCGGAGCAATCGTCAGACAGGCAATGTTACGACGACCGTATTTCAGCATATCGGCATACAGTTCCGGATCAGCCTCACGCAGACGGTTTATGAACGGATTTTTCTCTTCACGTTTTGAATCGTAAATTTCGAAAGCTCCACGCTCTTTCGCCATCATTACCGATGAACGGTAAGCTGCCAAAGCTAAGGTTTTCTGGATCTTCTCTGCACATTCCGTAGCCTCTTCCGTTCCGTAACGCAGACCTAAAGCGGCAATCATATCGCCCTCAGCTGTGATACCCACACCTGTACGACGTCCCTGCAATGTCTTCTTCTGGATCTTTTCCCACAAATGACGTTCAGTTTCCTTCACTTCCATCGATTCCGGATCAGAGTCGATCTTTTCCAGTATCTTTTCGATCTTTTCAGATTCCAGATCGATAATGTCATCCATAATACGTTGTGCCAGTTCTACATGCTTTTTAAACAGGTCATAGTCAAAATAAGCATCTTTTGTAAACGGATTCACCACATAAGAATAAAGATTGATAGCCAGCAAACGGCAGCTATCATACGGACAAAGAGGTATTTCACCACAAGGGTTTGTAGAAACCGTACGGAAACCAAGATCTGCATACGAATCCGGAACTGATTCACGAAGAATAGTATCCCAGAATAAGACCCCAGGTTCAGCAGACTTCCATGCGTTATGGATGATTTTCTTCCACAAAGCCGGTGCGTCAATTTCTTTCACCGTTGTCGGATCATTCGAATCGACCGGGTATTGTTGTTTATACGGACTGCCGCTAACCACAGCATTCATAAAATCATCATCAATCTTGACAGATACATTTGCACCTGTTACTTTGCCTTCTGTCATTTTGGCATCGATGAAAGACTCCGAGTCCGGATGTTTGATCGATACACTTAACATTAACGCACCGCGACGTCCGTCCTGTGCCACCTCACGTGTCGAATTGGAATAACGTTCCATAAACGGCACCAATCCTGTCGATGTCAATGCTGAATTCTTTACAGGAGAGCCTTTCGGACGGATATGAGACAAGTCATGTCCTACACCTCCACGGCGCTTCATTAACTGAACCTGTTCTTCATCGATACGGATAATTGCGCCATATGAGTCTGCTTCTCCATCCAATCCTATAACAAAACAATTAGAGAGTGAGGCAATCTGGTAATCATTGCCAATTCCCGTCATTGGACTTCCCTGAGGAACGATGTAACGGAAATGATCAAATAGGTCATAAAGTTCCTGTTCCGATAACGGATTAGGATACTTTTTCTCGACACGAGCAATTTCATTAGCTAACCTATGATGCATATCTACGGGAGATTCCTCATAAATATTCCCGAATGCATCCTTCAAGGCATACTTGTTTACCCATACTTTAGCGGCAAGCTCGTCGCCTGTAAAGTACTCCAGTGAAGCTTTAAATGCTTCATCGAATGTGTAAGTTTTATGGTTCACGATAAATACTGTATTAATAATAGTGCAAGTTTAAGAATACTTTATTTATTGACCAAATTATTCAACAACTAAAATCGAAACGAATTCAAGGTTTTCCATTTCTCTTTATACACCATATGATTATCAACAAAATAACTTTTCACACCATCGAAAATATTTTCCAAAAAGAAAACATCGACACATTCAATGTTTTCCAAAACAGAAAAGGATGCTATAAAAATAACATCCTTTTTAATCTTTATATGTAGAGATTTATTAGCCTCTCAACTTCACTTCGATCTCTTCTACTGAAGAACGGAAAGATTTACTCGTTTCCATCTGATCTTTGATCGTTTTACAAGCATGCAGTACAGTTGCATGGTCTTTCTTTCCGACAATCTTACCGATGTGAGAGAATGAACAATCCGTATATTTTTTGGCAAGATACATCGTTATCTGGCGAGCCTGTACTATTTCGCGTTTTCTGGAACGGGTCTGAATAACCGCCTGGTCCAAATTGAAGTAATTACAAACTATCTCCTGGATCATCTGAACAGAAAGCTGCTTCTTTTCCAAGCGAACAGCCTGACTAACGACACGCTTAGTCAAAGGCAGATCTATTTCCTTATTATTGATAACAGCATTTGCCATCAACGAAACAAGAATTCCTTCCAGGTCACGAACATTTTCCGTTACATTATTTGCAATGAAGTTAAATACCTCATCCGGTATAACGATACCATCATGGTTGATCTTATTCTTCAGGATTTTCTTTCTAAGATCCAGGTCCGGACGACTTAACTCAGCAGTAAGTCCCCATTTCAGACGGGTGATCAATCTCTCTTCCATACCCTGCAGGTCGACAGGAGCCTTATCCGAAGTAAGGATTAACTGCTTACCTAACTGATGGAGGTGATTGAATATATGAAAGAATGTATTCTGAGTCTTATCCATACCGATCAATTCCTGGATATCATCCAGCAACAACACGTCGATATTCTGATAAAAATTCAAGAAGTCATTCGTCGTATTTTTACGGATCGCGTCAGTAAACTGTACACGAAACAAGTGGGAAGAAACATATAACACCTTCTTTTCCGGATGGAGTTCGCGGATACGGGTTCCTATAGCATGACACAAATGTGTCTTCCCAACGCCAGACGGTCCAAAAATGAACAGCGGATTAAATGTTGTTTTTCCGGGATTCTGAGCAACGGCTTCACCAGCTGTACGCACCAACTTATTACTGGTTCCTTCAAAATAGTTATCAAAGTTATACTTGGGATTCAATTGAGGATCTAAATCCTGCGGTGCAGTTTGAATAAATGGATTAGGAGCCTTATTTGCATCTTTGGGAGTTATTTTCTTTACTGCTACTGAACCATTTTCTGCCGGATAATCCACCGTACCACCAGTTGTCTTATCTACCATCACACGGTAGTTAAGTATTGTACCCTGACCAATCACACGATACAATGTAACTTTCAGTACATTGACGTATTTCTCTTCAAGATATTCATAAAAGAACTGGCTTGGCACCTGGATCGTGAACTTATTATCCTCGTAGGATAACGGGACGATCGGCATGAACCATGTGTTAAAAGCGGCCTCCGGCACGATGTCTTTTATGACAGCGAGGCATTTATTCCACAATGTCTGATATTCAGTTTGCATGATTTATTACTCTCCCAACTATACTTTTTTATTTTTCCGACTACAAAGTTTAGAAATTAATTCGTAAAAAAAAAGTGCCGAATTATTTGGTTCTTTTGAATGTTTAATATCCCATTTACTTTCAAGCAGTTATAAAAACAAAACTGATTTACAGTCACTTAGATACTTATCTATTCACGAAGCCTTTATTTTGGGGCACTTTTATTAACTACGCTATCCCACTGTTTTCCATGCAAAAGGACCTATAGAGTAAGTTACTTTCCTCTATCTAAAGGCCTTATGCATGCCTACAATTATGTTTATATATATTTTTCCTTAATTGGAAAATTTCTAAATAAGATTAGACTCTTTAATCATCTTTTTGGTCAAAAAACAGAAAAATGAACATATCTTTTCGGATTCTGCTTCAGATCCAGCAACAACCTGGAAGCATTCAGCATCGTACTATCCAAATTATTATATAAACTCCTGTCATTCAACAATAAGCCCAGTGTATTATCCTTCTGATTCAGCTTGTTTGTAGTTAGTTGCAGGTTCGCCAAAGTTGCATTGATCGAATTGACCGTGGTGGCCAAATCCAGCTCCTTTAATCCGGAACTCACTTCATTAAAATTACCGGTTATTACTTTCAGGTCAGAAACGATACCCGGAACATCTTTACTCAGCAAACTATTCAGTTGGCGGGTGGAAACCTCCAGGTTCCCTGTGGTCTTCGCAATATGATCCAGGGACTGAGATATTGCCGGATGATTGATCAAGGCCTGTAAGCCGCCCAATATCGAATCCAGCTTAGGCAAAAGCACTTCTACCCCCGGCAAGATCTTTTCCTGTACGGCCTGCATCATATCCTCCTCCATGCGCCCCTCGATTGTAGCACCTGGTTTCAAATAGTCTTGTACATATTTATTCAGATGAATATGAAGCTCTCCACCACTTAAAAGCGTCTTTATAATAGTTATATAACTCCCTGAAGTCAACCGCATCTCATCATCAAGGCTGATCTCAACCGTTATTTTATCAGTATTTTCATAATCATAAACAATACTTCTCACCAACCCCACTTTAAAACCGTCAATGAAAACAGGACTAGAGACTGTTACATCTTTTACATTATGAAATGTGACAAAATAATGATTTACCGGTTTAAATAAATTTATACCTTTCAGATAATTAATCCCGAAATAAAGCAATGCCAGACTGACTATACTCACAAGTCCGATCTTTGCCTCTTTGGTCAATATACTTTTCATCCCTTTAAATTATATGTTTCTCTTTAATATTTCACCTTTTTGCCATCTTTAAAAGCTACGATAAACGCATCTTTAAAATCTTTAGCTACCTGCCTGCGCAACTTCCTGATCGAATCAAAATCAGTCGTTTCACCACAAGTATATTTATAGATTCCTTTCTCCACGAAGTAATCCACATTCTTATATCCTTTAAACACTTTTGCCCCCGAAGAAAGTTTTTTATCCGAGGTAAGAATTTGCACTTTATAGACAATTTTACCTGTTGTGACTGATTTTGTTCTCGCAGCGGTAGTTGTACTCTGCCTTTTTTGTGAAGAGACGGAAGACTTCTTCTTTCTATTTAGAATATCCTGTTCGCTACCGGGTGCTACCCCTTCTTCTACTTGCTCATCTGCAAAATAAGAAGTTTCTACCGATGTCGTTACGCTTCCGGAAGAAGAATTTCCTCCCGATACTCCTCCTTGCTTTCGGTCATATTCTTTTTTATATCGAGTAAATGCATCGAACAAAGCATTTGCCAGTTTAATTTGTCCATCTGATGATTTCATAAAATGTTCCTCATCGCGATTCGAAATATATCCCAGTTCTACCAATACACTCGGCATACTCGTTTTCCTTAAAACCAAAAAGCCAGCCTGTCTTACCCCTCTGTCAGCCCGCTTAGCAGACACAAAACACTTTTGTATCTCCGAGGCAAAGCCTATACTTTGTTCCATATGCTTATTTTGCATAAACTCAAAGATAATATAGGATTCAGAAGAATTCGGATCAAAGCCTTCATACTTTTGTTCATAGTTATCCTCCAGTAAAATAGCCGAATTCTCACGCATAGCCACCGCCAGATTTTCATCAGTACGAGCCAAACCCAACGTATATGTTTCCGTTCCCCGAGCTGTACTACCCTTTTTAACTGAATTTGTATGGATAGAAATAAAAAGATCCGCCTTATTCCGATTCGCGATATTTGCACGTTCATCCAACTCAATAAAGCGATCAGTCTTGCGGGTATAAATAACTTTTACATCATCGTGGCTCGCAGATATCTTATCTCCCAGTTTCAAAGCTACCGAAAGATTGATTTCTTTTTCATTGATAACCGTACCTCTCGCTCCCGGGTCCTTTCCGCCATGACCAGCATCAATCACGACAGTAAACGTTTTCTCCCTCGCCTGAAGTACAGGCTGGGTCAAAAACAAGACCATCAGCAGATTAATACATAGAAAAGATATCCTAGCCATTTTACAGTATTTTTATGCAAATTCGGGGCAAATGTAGTATTTTTTTGCTGATTAAGCGAAGTCTTTTTCTATAAATAATTGGTCGTCTCTTGTTTACAACAAAGAGAATCCAATATTAGAAAACAGATTTAGCCCAATAACATGAAAACAACAAATCGGTTTTATAAAAAGAAGTGACGGAAAATAAAAAAGGGCAAATCCCGAAGGACTGCCCTTTTCACTTTATATCGTTTACTGAATTATTCAGAAACCACTTCGAAAGGAATTTCAACAGAAACTTCTTTGTGAAGTTTAAGAATAGCTTTGTAGCTACCAACTTCCTTAACAGCTTCTTTGATATAGATAATCTTACGTTCTACTTCGAAACCAGCCTTTGCCAAAGCTTCAGCAACCTGGATATTTGTAACAGAACCGAAGATTGTACCTGTTGAACTGGTCTTTGCACCGATAGTCAATGCAACGCCTTCCAACTTAGCAGCCAATGCCTGAGCATCTTCTTTGATCTTAGCCAATTTGTGAGCACGTTGTCTCAGGTTTTCAGCTAATACTTTCTTAGCAGACTCAGAAGCGATTACTGCCTTACCCTGGGGGATTAGAAAGTTACGTCCGTAACCGTCTTTTACTGTTACGATATCGTCTTTGTAACCTAAGTTGATTACGTCTTCTTTCAAAATAACTTGCATATTCTGTCTCCTCTCTTTTTATTATTTCATTAAATCGGTTACGTAAGGAAGCAACGCCAAGTGACGAGCTCTTTTTACAGCCTGAGCGATACGACGCTGGAACTTCAAAGATGTACCAGTGATACGACGCGGAAGAATTTTACCCTGTTCGTTCAGGAATTTCTTCAGGAATTCAGGATCTTTGTAATCGATATACTTGATACCGTTCTTTTTGAAACGGCAATATTTTTTTTTCTTAACGTCTACTGAAGGCGGAGTTAAATATCTGATTTCTGATTGAGTTGCTGCCATGATTAATTCTCCTTTACTGTTTCTTTAGATGATTTCAGATTTCTTCTCTTAGCTGCATATTCTGCTGCATATTTGTCCTGGCGGAAAGTCAGGAAGCGGATCACACGTTCGTCACGACGGAAGTTAACTTCCAAAGTAGCGATAGTTTCCGGATTTGCCTTGAATTCAACCAGCTGATAGAAGCCTGTTGTTTTCTTGTCGATAGGATAAGCTAATTTGCGCAATCCCCAATTTTCTTCGTTCACGATTTCTGCGCCTTCTGCTTTCAGGAGGTTCGTGAATTTTTCTACCGCTTCCTTCATCTGTGCGTCAGACAAAACGGGAGTCAAAATGAAAACGGTTTCGTAATTGTTCATAAAACGCTGTTTTATTTTTGTTAATACTTAAAATTTGCGGTGCAAAGGTAAGGAGAATTATTTACACCACAAATACTTCGATTCTTTTTCTTAGTATTTTATCTAAAAAAGCAAGAATCGTTTTATTCTGAATATAGATTCAGAGAGAATAACTCATAAGAGGTTTTACTTCAGTTAGATATTTCTATAGAGTTTCATCCGAAATCTGTTTTATTTCAGTGTCGCTTAATGCCCTGTCAAAAACAGCTATACCTCCAATCTGTCCTTTAAAGAAATTCCCCATACCCGAATGTAAAGAGACAGCACCGACTGTAAAATCAGAACCATTGTCACCTATTCCATCTGGATATTCATAAGGATTCTTCGATTGTATCAACCCGTCCGGATATCCTTCAAAGCCAGTTGTATTGTCAATCAGCTCCGGTTCGCGTTCCTCAAACCGGCCATTCAGATACGAACGAATATACCGGCCATCATAAGTAAAAGCGACACAAGACCATTTATTAGCAGGAACGACTTGCTTACTTGACGAATAATCCAAAGAGTAAGGAAATGGAGGTGTAGCCCCTCCTGTTTTTGAAATATGTCCGCAAACCTGATTCGCACCATTATAACAAGGAAGAGAAACAAACAAACCATATTGCCGCTTCCCTCCATCATCATATTCATTCCACATACCGGCAACAAAACCCGTCTTTTCTCCTGCCCATTTCACCCAGGCAACCACAGTTACAGCATTTGTTTTAACATTCAACGCACCGGTTTGTCCGTAAGGGATAGACAAATAGGAAGAACCATCCAGGTAAATAGAACGTCCGGATAAAGGACCTTCTTCCACACGATCTATTTTTCCGGGGTATTCCGTTAACTCAAACCGGTCTTTTCCTCCGGTAGAAACAAAACTTTCCTCTTTTTCAGAGAAATCCCACAAAGCAACCAGCCCGTCATATTTCTTTACTCGCTCGACAGAATCTGTTTTACATTGTATGCTAAGAGCTGAAAACAAGCAAGCACACATCAAAATTAAAGAAAAAAACACCTTTTTCATATAGAACTAGAGATAAAACGAGAGGAGGCCATTACAAGCCCCGCTCTCTTATTTAACATTAATACTTCGGATTTTTATCTTAAATAAATAAACACCTTATCCACATCGCTTACCAAGCCAGGGCCATAGACAGAAACAGATTTCTCCACGTTAAACGGATACTCATCTATATAGATTAGAAGAATGGTTTCAACACATTCCCTTCCGCATCTTCCGGATAAAGCGCCCCTTCTGCTTCAAGCTGGGCACTCATGGCTTTCACCATCGCTTTTACCCGGTTGCCGTCACGAAGGGAGAGATCAAGCGATTCACCCGGGTCGTTCTTCAGGTTGTATAGACGGTAACGGGGTTCGGCCGGCCTTTCAGGATTATAGTAGTAAATCAGCTTCCAGTCGCCATCGATATAGGTGGTGAAATAACTTCCACGATGTTCGTGAGGAAAATGCATCAATACTTTCTCCGAGCGGGTAGCGTTCTTTTTCCCATCAAACTGAACACGCAAGTCCACACCATCGATCGTGTGTCCTTTCGGATTGTCAACTCCGGCAAGAGACAGAACGGTCGGAAACAGATCCATGACCGTACCCAGTTGCTGCTGGATCGCGCCTGCTTCTATCGGTAATTTCTTTTGATTTGGATTTTGTGCATCCAGCTTTCCCCAGCAAGCAATGAACGGGACACGGACACCGCCCTCATATTCCGTTCCTTTCTTTCCCCGTAAAGGAGCAGAAGAGGTATATCCTTTATCATCACCGAGAGGAGCGTCGGAACCATTGTCTCCCAGGAACATGATCAAGGTATTTTCTGCTATACCTAGTTCTTCCAGATGATCCATAATATCGCCCAGCGATTTATCCATACCTTCTATTAAAGTTGCGAAATCGGCTGCCACCTTCGGCTTTCCCGTATAACCGTAATGAGCGGCAAAGCGCTTGTCGGCTTCAAACGGACCGTGAACAGCGTAATGAGACATATATAAGAAGAAAGGTTTCTCCTCTCCCACCGCCTTATTGATCTGTTCGTTAGCCTCCAGAGTTAAAGCCTCGCTCAGAAAGACATCCGTACCGTGATATTTCTCCAGTCCCGGCACGGCACGGCTTTTATTCCCTTTTATATTTCCGTAGCCATTCTCACCATAGTAACTACCCGGCTGCCCGATCGAAGAGCCTGCGATATTTACGTCGAAGCCGATATTCTGCGGATTTTCACCTTCACTGCTCTGGCATCCGAAATGAGCCTTACCGACATGGATCGTCTTATATCCGGCATCGTGTAGGACACGGGGCAAAGTAACATCGCTCTTCGACAGGCCTTCCCAGTTCCATTCTTCGGGTCCGAAAGGGGTTTTGTTATTACTTTCGGAGTTGATCCAGTTGGTTGTTCTGTGCCGGGTCGAGTTTTGTCCGGTCATAATAGAGGCACGCGACGGAGAACTTACACTCTGTGCATAAAAAGTAGAGAAACGGATTCCCTGACGGGCCATGCGCTCCATGTTAGGTGTCTGATACCAATCGTTCAACGGATAACGGACCGGATTCCCCTCTGCATCCGTAAGGAAAGGCAAAGAGGTATCCATCAATCCCATATCATCTACAAGAAAAACGATTATATTCGGACGTTCCTGCGCAATCATCGGCTGTCCGGCCAAAAGCAATAAACTCGATACACATAAAGTTTTCTTCATAATACTTATATTATATTTCTATTTCAGTAACCAGCGGTTTAAATGATTTCCGGGAGACAGCACAACGAACTTATAGAATTTCGAAGACGGCAATGTTTGCAGATCGACTGTATATTCCGTCGCTCCGGCAGGAAGCTCTGCGACTTTTATCCACTCGTCTTTCCCTCCCTCCTTGAATTTATTGTCGGCTGCGGCATAAACCGTAACGGGGACATTTCCCGAATAAGATTTCCAGGAGAGTTCCACCATATTATCATAAGGTAAAGTCTGCAAATCGTAAATATCCGTTTTACCGATGAACGGCATGCCATCCTGTTCCCAAAGGACTGCCTGCGGCACCTCGAATCCCATGTAACGACAGATAGAAGGGGCAATATCCGTGATCGCCAGACCGCCCGCCTTGAAATGGTTGTTTACCGGAACGTTGGTCGAAATCCAGGTAGTACGTTCGCGCTCGGATTGCCCTCCGTGTCCGTGACCATTCTCGCCACGACCATGGTCGGTCGTTACTATGATCATCCACTCTTCATCAAAATTAGCTTCACGATATTTGACAGCTTCCCAAATACGAGCAACCTGGTCGTCAGCCTTCCGAACATATTCATCGAAGAAAGTTCCGTTTCCGGCAATATGTCCCGCGTCGTCGGTATACCACAGATAAACCCAACTCAGATCAGGGGCATCTTTACGAATTCCTTCGGCGGCATCCTTCGAAATTTGTTCGTCTATATCGAAAATATGTAAATCTTTTTCCTTCTTCGGGAAGCGGATTGTATCGAGATCGTAACCGTCCTTTACATAATCTATTTTCAAATGGTTTGTTTCCTTCTTTCCTTCCCCGATCAAGACGGTACGGTTGTCTGTCCAGCTGGAATAAATGGCTGTTTTGTAATCTTTGGGTTGTTCTTTGGCTATCCGGAAGATAGTCCAGTAGTTATAATTGGGTTTCAGGTCGGAGTTACCCCCTACGTTATGTTTATTAAACCAGGTAGCCGTCAGCAGATTGGTATAACCGATGGCTGAGATCGTTGCTGTCTGTGAATATCCGCCTATCTCACCTCCGGTGTAAGCCCTCGCATAAGCTCCTCTGGAAGCAATATCGAATATGGCCGGCGTATGAAGCCGCTCGATCTGGTCGGCAGGAACTCCGTCAATGATTATATACACAGCTTTCTTTGTTTTTGCAAACAAACTGGTGCAACACAGGCTAACCAGCAACAAATAATAAATACGTCTCATAACTATCTCCCCTTTATGATTATAAATGAAGTCCTAAAAGTACACATTTCTTTTATTTAATGAAATAAAGAGCATGACTAATCATATTAATCGAAAAACAATGCCTATCTAATATGCTTTAAAGCTCAAAAAAAACGGAATTTAAATAGTTTATACTATCTACAACATCTACAATCATGTCATAGACTCCTTGTAAGCAAGCATCTTATACAGTGGTTGAGATGATAATATATCTACAATATTTATTTGTTATCTACCACTTTATATGCCATTCTGCTTTTCAATAGAGAAAGGGATAAGGACGAATAAAAAGTTTCTATAGGAGGAAACTAAAGTTTCTTGCCTGGGAAACTTTAGTTTCGTACTGAATAAACAAAAGTTTTCCAGGCAGAAAAACAAACAAATCTGTAGTTTAACGATTTTAGTTGACTACTTTCTGTCCAATCTATAAAAAGGGTT
>NZ_QUHH01000012.1:0-101001 GCF_003479515.1 Parabacteroides sp. AF14-59
GTTTACACATTTTCTTTTTGTGATTGTGTAAACTTTTTTCAGTACAAGTCATATACAATATTTTAATACGGTAACTCCGATTAAAACGATTCCGATTGGCACAGAACGTCCGTTTTTAGTATCTTTGCACACTCATTCGAAATTTAATAGATATTCAAAATATGATAACAGTAAACAATCTGGACGTACAGTTCGGCAAGCGCATCCTTTTTCAGGATGTAAATATGAAGTTTACACCGGGCAACTGCTACGGTATTATCGGTGCCAACGGTGCCGGAAAATCAACATTCCTTCGTGTAATCAGCAAACAACTCGACCCGACTCGCGGTTCAGTGAGCTTAGGTCCGGGAGAACGTCTTTCGGTTTTGAGCCAGGACCACTTTGCTTTTGACGAATATACGGTAATGGATACTGTATTGATGGGGCATACCACTTTATGGGATGTGATGAGCGAAAAGAATGCGCTTTACGAAAAACCTGATTTTAGCGATGCCGACGGTATCCGCGTATCGGAACTGGAAGAAAAGTTCGCAGAGATGGAGGGATGGAACGCAGAAAGTGATGCTGCCAGCCTGTTGAGTGGCCTGGGTATCAGCGAAGAATATCACTACAGCATGATGAAAGACCTGAGCGGTAAGCAAAAGGTACGTATTCTACTTGCCCGCGCCTTGTTCGGCCAGCCGGATAACCTGCTGCTGGATGAGCCGACTAACGACCTCGACCTGGAAACGGTCAGCTGGCTGGAAAACTACCTGTCCAACTCGGAACACACCATCCTGGTAGTAAGTCACGACCGTCACTTCCTGGATTCCGTTTGTACACATACGGTAGATATCGACTTCGGTAAACTGCAGATGTTTGCCGGTAACTATAGTTTCTGGTACGAATCAAGCCAGTTGGCACTCCGCCAGCAACAGAACCAGAACAAGAAGGCTGAAGAAAAGAAAAAGGAGCTGGAAGAATTCATCCGTCGTTTCAGTGCCAACGTGGCTAAGTCTAAGCAGACTACCAGCCGCAAGAAGATGTTGGAGAAACTGAATATTGAAGAGATCAAGCCGTCTTCACGCCGTTATCCGGGTATCATCTTCACCCCGAACCGTGAACCGGGCAACCAGATACTGGAAGTGAAGGGACTGACCAAGAGGATCGAAGGAAAAGTGTTATTCAAAGATCTGAACTTCAATGTCGAGAAAGAAGATAAAGTGGTATTCATCAGCCGCGACCCGCGTGCCATGACAGCCCTGTTCCAGATCATCAACGGAGAAGAGAAAGCGGACGAAGGTACTTATCAGTGGGGACAAACCATTACGACAAGTTATCTTCCGCTGGATAATGCCAAATATTTCGCATCCGATTATAATCTGATCGACTGGTTAAGCCAGTTCTCACCGGACACGAACGATGTGTTCCTGAAAGGTTTCCTGGGTCGTATGTTGTTCTCAGGTGAAGAACTGCTGAAGAAAGTGAGTGTATTGTCCGGAGGTGAAAAGATGCGTTGCATGATCTCCCGCATGATGCTTACGGATGCCAACTGCCTGATCCTGGATACACCGACCAACCATCTCGACCTGGAATCGATCCAGGCTTTCAATAATACGTTGCAGCAATTCAGAGGAAACATCATTTTCTCCAGCCATGACCACGAGTTCATCCAGACTGTAGCAAACCGTATTATTGAACTGACTCCGAACGGCATCATCGACAGGATGATGGATTATGATGATTATATCACTGATCCTGTTGTTGCCGAACTGCGCGAAAAGTTATATACCGCTTCATGAAAAAACGGTTATTATTTCTTCTGACAGTATTTTTCTGCTGGCTTCCGATCCTTGCGATTCAGAAGCCAGTCTTTATGTTATATCACCATGCCTTAGCGAACGAATGTTCGCTAATCGATTACCTTAAGGTAATTACCCATGGTTTATTGCTTGACTGTACAGTTTCAGGATATCTGACTGTAATTCCTTTACTCTGTATATTGGTTTCCGTCTGGTTACCAGGCACATTCTATCAGAAGTTCATCAAAGGATACTTCCTGGCTACAGGGCTTCTGGTCGCTGCAATCTTTGCTGTCGATGTGGCACTTTACGGATATTGGGGATTCCGGCTGGATGCTACCCTGTTCTTTTACCTGCAATCGCCGACAGATGCGATGGCAAGCGTTCCTATCGGAACTTTTTTTCTGCAGTTCCTGCTATTTCTTATCTATGCTTATGGTATATACTGGGTGTTCAAACGGTTTGTCGTGCCTTTATTCCCCACTACTCCTACCCATAACAGGTTAGGCGGAACGATCGTCATTCTTTTGTTGGGCGGTATACTGTTCATTCCTATCCGGGGAGGCGTAACGACTTCCACAGCCAATGTCGGGATGGTTTATTTCAGTAAGAACCAATTTCTGAATCATTCGGCTATCAATCCGGCCTTCAGCTTGCTTGCGTCGTTAAGCAAGCAACAGGACTTCGCCGCCCAGTTCGATTTTTTCCCTGAAGAAGAAAGAAAGGAACGTTATGCAGCGCTGACCGCCCATAACAACCTTCCGATGAACGATGTCGATACGGAAAAGCTGCTGACAACAGACCGCCCCAACATTCTGATCATCCTGATGGAAAGTTTTACGGCAAATGTAATCGAAGCTGTAGGCGGAGAGGTCGGCATCACCCCTAACCTGAACAGACTGAGCCGGGAAGGGGTCACATTTACGAATATGTATGCCAACTCTTTCCGCACCGACCGGGGAATAGTGGCCGTGCTGAACGGTTATCTGGCACAGCCGACAACATCTATTATGAAGTATCCGGCCAAAAGTCAGACACTCCCTTCCATCGCCAAAAGTCTGGGTGAACAAGGATATACGGCTGATATGCTTTATGGCGGAGATATCAACTTCACGAATATGCAAAGTTATTTCTTCAGTTCCGGATATAGCCAAATAACAGCCGACCGGGATTTTCCGCTCTCCAGCCGTTTAAGTAAATGGGGGGCAAACGACGATATAACCTTTACCCACCTATACGAATCGATCAAGGATCGGGATGAAAAAGCACCCTGGCTCAGTACTTTCCTGACATTAAGCAGCCATGAGCCTTTCGAAGTGCCCTACCATCACCTGGAGGATCCGTATCTCAACTCCGTAGCTTTCACGGATAGCTGTATCGGTAGTTTCGTCGACAAACTGAAAGAATTGCCTGTCTGGAAAAATACATTGATCGTATTGGTATCCGACCACGGCTACCGCTATCCTTCCTCGTTAACAGACTATGAACCCCGTCGTTTCCATATCCCGATGATCTGGCTGGGCGGTGCCGTCAAAGAGCCGACTGTCATCGAAACGTATGCCAATCAGACAGACCTGGCGGCTACCTTACTTAGCCAGCTGGGCCTACCGCACGACCAATTCATATTCAGCCGTGACATACTGGCTCCCGGGTATCCGGAATATTCTTTCTATACATTCACGAACGGATTCGGATTCATCGACAGCACAGGCGTTTCTGTATATGACAACGAAAGCAACAAACCGCTGATCGAAAATCCGGCAGCTGGCAGTGAAGAACGCCTGAATAGAGGAAAGGTGTTGTTACAAACATTATACGACGATTTGGGTAACCGGTAATAACTGAAAGACTACTTTGAAACAGCTGTTCCTTATATCCGGTACAGTCGCTTCAAAGCAGTCTTTTTATATCATTCCGTTATTCCTTATTTTTTTCTTCCTTCGAATTATCTTCCACCACTTTCTTTTCATAAGCACTACGCAGACAGATCGTGACATAACCGAAGATCAGACCAATCGTACAATAGATCATCTCCGTCAAAGCAGCCGTACAGAAGGTTGCATTCGGCACATAATTCATAAAAGCAAAGAAGGCGCCTGCCCCGATAAACAACGCCGGAACCAGAGACAACCATTCGTTACGTTCGCAGAAAATAGCACAGAAAGCGATCACCCCAACCGCAACAGGAACAGCAAAGAACCCTAAGGCCGGAGTCATCGCACCACCGAGAAGCATAATAACGATAGAAGCCGCAATACCGATCGCATACGCAATAAAGGCTTTTATCCCTCCCCTCACCGTACAACCGGCCAGGAAGTAAACAGCCCATGACTGAAAGGATATCCAGCTAAATCCTACATTTCCTTCAGGAGGTACCGAGGTATACAATAACTGATCTAACGCCTGGATCAGGCATGCAAGAACTCCGATAATCACCGGGATCAAAACAAACTTTTTTAGTGTCATGTGGTAAAAGATTTAAATGAGTAATTAGATATAGAATATAAGTGATTTTGTACCTCTCGCGGTAAATATATTAATTAAACAAATAGAATACAAGACCGGACACGAAGATAACTCCCTGTTATTGTGCAAAATATAATAATACTATCAACCCACTTCTCCTACCTCAAAGTCTAAGAATTAACAGTTGCACAAAATAGAAATGGCCGATCTGAATAGACCGGCCACCTTAAATATTTGTTCTAAATATTTCCTAAAAGACTTTATTTCGCATAACTTACGGCACGTGTTTCGCGGATAACCGTGATTTTCACCTGTCCCGGATAAGTCATTTCGTCCTGGATCTTCTTAGCAATTTCGTTTGACAGATTTTCTGTATCCTTGTCGTCGATCTTATCTGCTCCAACAATTACGCGAAGCTCACGACCAGCCTGGATAGCATAAGTCTTCACAACGCCCGGATAAGACAAAGCCAATTGTTCGAGATCATTCAATCGTTTGATATAAGCCTCGACGATCTCACGACGGGCACCCGGACGGGCACCTGAGATAGCATCACAAACCTGAACGATCGGAGCCAGCAGGGTCTGCATCTCGATCTCATCGTGGTGAGCACCTACCGCATTACAAATATCCGGTTTTTCCTTATATTTCTCGCAAAGCTTCATACCCAGAATTGCGTGCGGCAATTCCGGTTCATCATCAGGCACTTTACCAATATCATGCAGTAAGCCGGCACGTTTTGCTTTCTTCGGGTTCAGTCCCAGCTCGGAAGCCATCACAGCACAAAGATTGGCTGTTTCACGGGCATGCTGCAACAGGTTCTGACCATAAGAAGAACGATATTTCATCTTACCGATCATACGGATCAGCTCAGGATGCAATCCATGAACCCCCAGGTCGATCACGGTACGTTTACCGGTTTCAACCACCTCGTCTTCCACCTGCTTTTTCACCTTAGTTACCACCTCTTCGATACGGGCCGGGTGGATACGTCCGTCCTGTACCAATTGGTGCAATGCCAGACGGGCTATTTCACGGCGAACCGGATCAAATCCGGAAAGTACGATTGCTTCAGGAGTATCGTCCACAACGATCTCGATACCGGTAGCAGCTTCCAGAGCTCGGATATTACGACCCTCACGACCGATGATACGACCTTTGATCTCATCCGATTCGATATGGAACACAGTGATAGAGTTTTCAATCGCCGTTTCAGTTGCTACACGCTGGATAGACTGGATAACGATCTTCTTTGCTTCCTTATTAGCTGTCATCTTCGCTTCTTCCATGATCTCATTGATATAAGAAGTAGCTTCCGATTTGGCTTCGTCTTTCAACGATTCGATCAGGCGTTCTTTTGCTTCATCGGCAGAAAGACCGGAAAGAGCTTCCAACTGCTCGATCTCTCTCTGGTGAAGTTTTTCCAGATCCTGTTTTTTACGATCTACCAGTTCCAGTTGGTTAGCCAGATTTTCCTTTACAGCATCTATTTCACAGTTTTTACGCTGCAAATCTTCCTGACGCTGATTCAGGGTCAGTTCACGTTGTTTCAGTTTACCTTCGGCCGACTGGATCTTTGCGTTCCTTGCCGATACTTGTTTTTCCAGATCCGCTTTCAGATGAAGGAATTTTTCCTTTACTTCCAGCAATTTATTCTTCTTGATCACTTCCGCTTCCTTCTCCGCTTCCCTCAGTACGGAATCGTACCTCGATTTCAGAAGAAAACGCATGCTCAACCACGTCAACAGCCCCCCTATCAGGAGAGCCACAATTGATGATATGATTATATACACAGCCATTTTACTTATAGTTTAAATTCATTTATATATAAAAACAAAAAAAGCACTACAATACACGATTCACCGTGCAGAGCAGTGCGGAAACTCTTCTTACAATTATTATATAATTACTTATCCTTCAAATACTTCTCCAACTCACCCGTGAGTTCTTGTATCTTATCTGTAATAGGACTTGTATCGTTTTTATCTTCCAATTGCAAATTACTCATAGACAATTGAAAAGCAACCATGGCTAACAAATCTTTTACATCCACATCGGATTTAGCAAAATATTGCCGATACTGGTTGATCTTATTACGTATTTGCTTGGCGGCATCCCGCGCAAGCTGTTCTTCACCCCGATCAATCCAGAGGCCGTAACTCTTTTCGGCTATTTCTAAATGTATAAGAAATTTATCGTCCATCGCTTCTATTCGTTTAATAGTGCAATGCACTTGTCTACTTCCCGCACTAACTTCGATAAGCGCATCCTTGCACTTTTCATTTCCCCTTCATTTACAGAAACTACTCTTGCTGTCAACAGCTTATCGCATTTGGTATTCAACTCTTCAATCATTTTTATTGCCTGCTTCAATTCTGTTTCCTTATGGTTCAAAACAGTTGTGAGCTCGTTGATCTTATGGTTTTGCTTATTACATAATTCCATTAAATCACGAACCCTTACCTCAAATACAGCCAACAGTCTCTTTTGATCTTCGGTCATTTCACACCAAATTCTATACAAAAGTAAAATTTAGAATTGAATTAAGCAACAGTCCGTCCGTTTTTTTAAACCGAAAACGTATAGACACACAAAAGGCCGTCCAAATACTATCCGAACAGCCCTCCTTTACCTAGTATCGGTTACGTGATTAAATCAGCGCAACAAATAATTCACCTTCAATCTCTTCGAAAGACAACTTTCCTTCTTTTGCTAACCAACCAAACGCAGCATACATGTCTTTTTCTGCTTTGATCTTAGTTGCTTTCTTTACTGCCTTTACACTCATTTTTCCGCCTTCGTTCAATACTGTCCAAACGAGGCCGGCGTTTGTTCCAATCAATTCGATCATTTTCTTTTTCGTTTTGTTAATTCGTTAACGGGGGCAAATTTAGAGATTAATCGATTAAAACAAAAGGAAATAGATGTTTTTTAGCATAAAACCGGGTGTTTTTGAGGTTTATAAACATAATTAACACGTTTATAACAATATTTTCACTCTACTTTCAGGCGTAATTTCCTCTATTTCGAAGTTTGTTGCTGAAACATATCGGCTTAAAAGATCGACGCCATAGGAGACGGCCTCCCGTAAACCATTCTCTCCCGAGTATCCGTTTATAATCATTAACAGCTTTCCCGTGTGTATGTCGATCTTGGTCCGCTCCTCATCGCTGGTCGGAGTTCCAACGCCTCCCTGGTTATCGCGATATACCGGAAGACCGGCTATATTTAATTCGCCACGACCTATTCCATGATAAAGTTCTCCTTCCTGGCCGACTCCCAGCACGAGGTTAGCATCTATTTTACCGGCATCGAACCCACCGATGGAATAACCGCTCCGGATGGATAAAAGATTAATTATATCGACTAACGTATCTATTTTATACAAGGGCAATTCACGAAGGATACGTCTGCGAAGCGCTTCCGCTGAAGGACGGTACCGATTCGGGTCTTTTCCCAGGCGTTTATAAGCCTGCCGGGTTGCCCGGATAGGAGGGAATTTATTTATCTCTTCCAGTTTACAGGAACAACGGACAAGGGTTTCCACTTCCGTGATCTCTTTCCACAACTGTTCGTCTGATGCTGTATTTACCACGTCGCATTGCACAACAGCAATATGCAGCTCCGGACACGCCTTCGCTATTTCTTCCGAGATAGAAACATGTATCATATAGTATTACTCTTTAATTAGTATACCGGACAGGATGCGTCCGCTTTTAATACCCAACCGACGGGCTGAGAAAAAATCGTTATCATGCAGATAAGTACAGATGCCGGAAACCTCGATACGATCCTCCGGTAATCCGGATTGAAGCAGTTGGATACGGTTCGCTTCCCAAAGGTCGATATGAGCTTTGCCGGTCAGTGAGTTTCGCGTCATTATACGATTCATATCCACCCCGGTTGCCCGAAAGGCATCGACAACTTCCTCTCCCACCTCAAAAGCCTCCCAGCCGATCGACGGTGCAATACCGGCCATCATCTGCAAAGGATCGCAGGCATACCGATCCACCATACAACCGATTGTTTTAGCAACGATCTGCTTTACCGTTCCCCGCCATCCGGCATGGATAGCGGCCACCACCTTTTTATCCGGTGCATAAACCAGGACAGGGACACAATCTGCTGTAGAAACAGCCACACAAATTCCCGGAATATCGGTTACCAAGGCATCTTTACCGTTCATCTCATCCTTCTGCCCTGTCTCCGTAAGAGAGAGAAAATCAGTATCGATACACCCTATTTCCGCCTCATGCACCTGGAAAGGGGCAAAAATCTTTTCGGGAGAAATCCCAACCGCATCCGCAAGAAGCCGACGATTCATCCGGACAGCAACCGGATCATCTCCGCTATACTCTCCCGGATTCAGTGCTGCATAATCCCCTTTGCTCACACCGCCGTGACGGGTCGTTATAAAATGAGAAATGTTGCATTCCCCACTTAATCCGGAGAATTGCAACATTTCGACTGTATTACTTTTCAGTTTCTTCATCTTCGTCGTCCCACTCGTATTCTTCATACTCTTCATCCGGATCATCCTCATCCACAGGAAAGACGAAATCATCGTCGTCGTCATCCAGCGGAATAGAATTTACGTCGATATTCTGATGAACGATATTCTCGACCTGGTGGAAGGTTTCCTTATTCAACTCCTTCCATAGCAAGTCTTTCAATTCTGTAATGCCTTGCTGGGTGATAGAGGAGATAAACACATGCGGAACACCTTCCGGTAGTTCCTCCGACAACGCTTCGATCAGTTCGTCGTCCAGCATATCGCTCTTGGTGATAGCCAGTACACGGCTCTTACCAAGCAGTTCCGGATTATATTTTACCAATTCGTTATGAAGGATCTCATATTCTTTCTTTATATCGTCGGAATCTGCCGGGATCATAAAGAGAAGCAGGGAATTTCGTTCGATATGACGAAGGAAACGAAGTCCGAGGCCTTTGCCTTCACTCGCCCCTTCGATAATACCGGGAATATCCGCCATGACGAACGAACGGTGATCGCGATAGCTCACAATACCCAGATTCGGTTCGAGGGTAGTAAACGGATAATTGGCGATCTTCGGTTTAGCAGCCGATACGACAGAGAGTAACGTTGACTTTCCTGCATTCGGAAAACCTACCAGACCAACGTCGGCAAGTAACTTCAACTGCAGAATCACCTTGCGCTCCTGAGCCGGTTCGCCCGGTTGAGCATAACGGGGAGCCTGGTTGGTAGACGTTTTGAAATGCCAGTTACCTTGTCCGCCGCGTCCGCCTTTCAGCAACATGACTTCCTGTCCGTCTTCGGTAACGTCGCAGATATATTCGCCGGTTTCGGCATCATATACCACGGTTCCGCAAGGCACTTCGATCACCCGGTCTTCACCGTCTTTTCCGAAGCTACGTTTAGCACTTCCGCCTTCGCCGTTCGTCGCCATGATATGACGTTCGAACTTCAGGTGCAGGAGTGTCCAGTAATTCCGGTTACCACGAAGATATACATGGCCTCCTCTCCCCCCGTCGCCTCCGTCGGGACCTCCTTTCGGAATATATTTCTCACGACGAAAGTGAGAAGACCCTCTTCCGCCCTTTCCCGAGCGGCAATAGATCTTTACGTAATCTACAAAGTTTGATTCAGCCATTTTCTTATTTCTTTCTTATTTTACTTTATTTACTGCTTCTTTGATACGGCCGAAGATTTCTTCTACTGTACCCATACCGTGAATACCAACATGTTTGCCTTCGCCAACATAATAGTCTGCCAATGGAGCCGTCTGGTTGTGGTAAACTTCCAGTCTCGATTTGATCGTTTCCAGGTTATCGTCAGAGCGTCCTGATACTTTGCCGCGTTCCAGCAGACGATTGATCAGTTCTTCTTCTTCCACCTGCAGGTTCAACATAACAGATACATCCGTACCCCGTTTGTTCAACATCTCTTTCAGTGCCTTTGCCTGCGGAATAGTACGAGGGAAACCATCGAAGATAACACCCTTAGAACCAGCCTTGCTATCCAATACCTTTGCCAGCATATCGACAATCAGTTCATCCGGTACAAGCTGACCTTTTTCAATATAATCTTTTGCGATCTTACCAAGTTCTGTTTCACCTTTCATTTCAGCACGCAACACATCACCTGTTGAAATGTGATCCAAACCATACTCTTTAATGATCAACTCGCTCTGTGTTCCCTTTCCAGATCCGGGAGCACCAAAAATAACAACGTTCAACATAATATTGTTTCTTAGTTTTATATAAATATACTTTTCAGTTGACAGTTGACAGTTGACAAGTGACAGTTGACAATTATTTCGGTCTTCGACCGATTGATTACTAGCAACCATCTGTCAACTGTCAACTGTCACTTGTCAACTATTACCTTATATATATCCCGGTAGGCACGTCCCATCTCGTCATAGTCAAGTCCGTAGCCTACAATAAAATCGCTGGGGATCCGGATGCCCACATAGTCTGGCTCCAAATCGCATTTCAGAGAATCCGGTTTGAATAACATGGTTGCCAGCCTGACATCGGCTGCACCGTCATTCCTTAACTTATCCATCACGAACTGCATGGTGTAGCCGGTATCGATAATATCTTCCAGCAGGATCAGGGTGCGTCCCTTCACATCGGCCTGCACCGGCATGATCTCACGAACAACTCCGGTGGTATTAAGACCCCGGTAGGATGAATAACGGGCAAATGTAATTTCATAGTGCGTATCCATCTGCCTCATCAGTTCGGCAGTAAACATAAACGCACCGTTCAATACCCCTACGAACAGGGGATTGCTGTCTCCTACATCCGCCTTGATCTGTTCAGCCATCTTCGCAATGGCCTCCTTGATCTCCTTCTCCGGGATAAACAGTTCAAATTCTTTGTCTTTTAATCGGATCTTATCCATATACCGTTTATTTTTCGAGGGAGCAAAGGTACAACATTTTCATCGAAGCACAAACAGGTAGGAATGAATACAGAAGCAATATTATGTGTTATTTATAGCTTTCCGTCAGGATATTTCCATCCATCATGCGGATCAGCCGTCCCGCCATCCGGGCATTTTCTTCCGAGTGAGTTACCATGACAACGGTCGAACCTTCCTTGTTTAATTCGAGAAGCAGGTTCATCACCTCGCTGCCGTTCACGGAATCCAGGTTTCCGGTCGGTTCATCCGCGAGGATTATCTGGGGATTCGTAACAATGGCACGGGCAATAGCCACACGTTGCTGCTGGCCACCGGATAATTGTTGTGGATAATGTTCCGTACGATGGGCAATCTGCATCCGGTCGAGCGCAGCGTTTACCCTCGTCATCCGTTCTTTTGCCGGAACCCCGGCATACAATAAGGGAAGCTCCACATTCTCAAACACAGTCAGTTCATCTATCAGGTTGAAACTCTGAAAGACAAACCCCAGATTACCATTCCGCAAGTCGGTACGGTTGTTCTCCGTATAGCGGGAAACTTCCTGGTCCATAAACCATAACTCGCCGGAAGTCGGGTTATCCAATAACCCCAACAGATTCAGCAAGGTAGATTTGCCACAGCCGGAAGGTCCCATGATTGCCAGGAACTCACCTTTGTTTATTTCCAGATTGATGCCATTAAGGGCTGTCGTCTCAACACTCTCCGTACGAAACACTTTCGTTAAATTTACTGCTTTTATCATGATCTTTCTATTATTATTCTTATTGTTTTATTCATATCGTAACGATTCCACCGGGTTCCGGGAAGCGGCACGCCAGGTTTGCACGACTACTGTCAAGACAGTAATCAACAAAATGATCAACCCCGATACAGGGAAGAGCCACCAGCTGATCGTCGTCTGATAAGCGAAGTTACTCAGCCAGCGAACCATCAGGAGATAACCGAGCGGACAGGCTACCAGAAAGGCAACTCCTACCCAAAGTATATACTCCCGGCAAAACATCCGTACGATCCGGTCGGAATGTGCCCCGTTCACTTTACGGACCCCGATCTCTTTCGTCCGTTGCGCAGTGGCAAGGGCAACCAACCCTAACACGCCCATCATAGCAACAACGATAGCCAGTACCGTAAACACCAGGAACATTTCCCCCAGTTGTTGTTCATGGGCATAGTTCCGGTTGAGGGCATCCGAGAAGAAACGGTAAGAGAAAACATTGTCCGGACGCATCTCTTCATATTTTTCTTTCAGGAACTTCAAAGTCTCCATCCTATTCTCCGGAGCTATCTTGATGTACAACGTATTCAATAATTGGCGGGAATAATACAGGTAAGCAGGCTTCACCTTCTCTCGCAGCGGCTGGAAATGAAAATCTTTTACCACGCCGACAATCCGCGAAGTCTCTCCGAACCATCCGTTATTCTGAACGACCATGCCGATCGGATCTTTCACATTCATCATCTTCCAGGCCGTTTCATTGATCACGACAGGCGATTCCTTACTATATGTTCCGTCCATATAAGCATTCTTATCGGCACCGAACACCTCGCCTTTGAGCAATGTCAGTCCCAAAGTCTCCATAAAGTTACCGTCACCCACTACGCCGACCAGCTTCAACGAATCCACCTGTCCGTTGTCATGCTGCCAGCTGAAGACTGTTTCTTCCGTTTTATGTCCGCGGAGATAATTCGAGAGTTCCACACCGCCTGCCACATGCTTGACATTCGGGTTCTTCATGACTTCCTGCCGGTAATCGTCTATGCCCAGACCGCCGAAGTAAGACATCAGCTCGAACTCTCCGCTATTGACGACTATCATCTCTTCCCTATCGAATCCCAAATCCGCATTTTGCAGGTAAGAAAGTTGTTTAAATACAACCGAAGTGGAGAAAAGCATCGTTATGGCTATAATAAACTGTACGCAAACAAGTCCTTTGATCAGCATCCCTTTCTTACCGGTAGCCTTTCCACCTTTGAAAGCGAGCAACGGATTAAACGACGACATATAAAAGGCAGGGAAAGCCCCCGACAGGCAACCGATCCCTATGATCCCGAACAGGATAAACAACAAAGTCTGCCAGTTGAACTGCAAAACAATATCCTTCGCGACAAACACATTGAAGAAAGGCAACAGCAACTCCGTCAGTGCCAGCGCCAGGACCAGCGAAAGAAAAGCCTGCACCAGACTTTCCGACAGGAACTGCACGATCAGCATTTTACGTTTCGCCCCTGTCACTTTCCGGACACCGATCTCTTTATAACGCAGGGATGCACGTGCCGTCGACAAAGTGGTAAAGTTGAATGCCCCCATAAATATGATCAGCAATGCCAGGGCAGTGAACAACCAGATCTGTGACATACTTCCATAGTTGCTGACTTCCGGGTCTTTAAACCAGGTATGCAGGTGAATATCATTTAGCGGCTGGAACTCCAGCGACAACCCGCCTTCCTGTCTGTCCTGCCAGGCACGGCTCATCGCTTGCCGGTCGGCATCCGAAAGAACAGTACCTTTCTTCAACTGGACATATACATTTGTCCCTTCCACATAATCCCAGCTCATCGGCTCAAAATAAGCCTGCTCACTCAGTAACACTTCAAACTGAATATGGCTTTTACGAGGTACATCCAACACGGCAGCCACCTTATAGCGGTTGAGCTGTCCCAGGAATTGGCAAGTTACTTCTCTCCCGACAGCCGTCGACTGTCCGAACAGCTTTTGTGCAGCCGACTTAGCCAGCACGATTTGCTGCGGGTCTTTCTTTATCAGATTCGGATCACCGGCAAGGACCGGAAAACTGAATACATCAAAGAAAGTAGTATCCACATACGTATATTTTGCTTCGATCAGGTCAGCTCCCGAATGGAGGTTCAGCGTACCGAAATTAAGCATAAAGGTCGCGTTCTCCACCTGTGGGAAATCCTCCCGGAAGGTTTTACTTAACGGAGCCACCGTATAGACAGATTCTTTTACTTGTCCGCCTTCATCCCGGTTCACGGCAATCACACGGTAGACAGAGTCGCCGTTTTTATGGAAATCCTCGAATGTCAGTTCATCCACAATCCAAAGGTAAATCAGGAAAGCAGCCGTCATCCCCAATACAAAGCCCAGCATATTGATGGATGAGAACAGAAAACTTCTCTTTATCAACCGAAAGGCCACTTTTACATAATGTTTCAACATATCGTTATCGTTTGTTTGTTCTTTTATTCATATCGTAAAGATTCTACCGGATTCCGGGAAGCGGCACGCCAGGTCTGGGCCATGACGGTCAACAAGGTTATCAGGAGTATAATACCGCCTGCCAATGGGAAAAGCCACCAGCTGATCGTGGTCTGGTAAGCAAAGTTGCTCAACCATTTCAGCATGAAGAGGTAACCAAGCGGACAGGAGACCACAAAAGCAACACCCACCCAAATCAGGTATTCACGGCAGAACATCTTCACGATCCGGTCGGAATGTGCCCCATTCACCTTGCGGACACCTATTTCTTTTGTCCGCTGCACCGTAGAAAGAGCCACCAGTCCGAATACTCCCATCATGGCAACGATAATCGCCAGTACGGTAAAGATCAGGAACATCTGGCTTTGTTGCTGCTCGCGGGCATAATTCTCATTTAATACATCTGTCAGGAAACGGTAATTGAAAAGCATATCCGGACGTGCTTCTTCATATTCCTTTTTCAGGAACTCCAACGTCTCGGTCTGGTTCTCTGCCGAGATCCGGATATACATATAATTAAACAACTGAACCGTATAATAGAAGAATGCCGGTTTTATCTTTTCCCGTAGCGGCTGGAAGTTAAAGTCTTTCACAACACCTACGACCCTGGAATTACGGATACCGATCCCGCCGCCCGTCAGCAACATACCGACCGGGTTCTCGACCTTCAGCATCTTCCAGGCCGTTTCATTGATAACGATCGGCGATTCCTTTGCATAGGAACCATCCCAGTAATGGTCGGGATTCGCTCCGAAAGTTTCCCCTTTCAGCAAGGTCAGCCCCAAAGCTGGAATAAAGTCGCTGTCTCCGACCATTCCGACCATCTTTACCGAGTCTGTTTTTCCATTCTCGTCTTCCCAGCTGAACATACTTTGTTCAAAGCCATATCCCTGCAGGTAATTTGTGATCTCCACCCCCAACGCAACGCTCTTGACATACGGATTTTTAAGTATCTCTTGTTTAAATCCGTCCGCTCCCCGGCGCCAGTCTACAACATCCACCTCGATCAGATACTCTTTGTTCAACCCCAGATCGGCGTTCTTCAGATAATGGAGTTGCTTGAATATGACAGTCGTACAAATAATCATGGTTATTGCGATCACGAACTGTACACAAACCAGTCCCTTGATCAATGTACCCTTCTTACCGGTCACCTGCCCTCCTTTGAAAGCCAGCAACGGACTGAACGACGACATATAGAAAGCGGGGAAAGCCCCGGCCAGACAACCTACGCCGACGATACCGAACAACACAAACAAGAAAGTCTGCCAATTGAGCTGCAAAGTAATATCCTTTCCGACAAATAGATTGAAAAATGGTAATAGCAATTCCGTCAGTGCCAATGCCAGCAGCAACGAGATAAAAGCCTGCACCAGACTTTCCGACAGGAACTGCATGATCAGCTTTTTCTTTTTTGCCCCGGTCACCTTCCGGACACCGATTTCTTTTGAACGCAGGGAAGCGCGAGCCGTCGACAACGTCATAAAGTTAAACGCCCCCATAAAGACAATCAGGATAGCCAACACCGCAAAGAGGTAAATCTGTTGAATATTTCCGTGGTTGAACACATCGTTGGGTTCTTTGAAAGGTGTATGCAGATGAATATCTTTCAACGGCTGGAACGCCAGGGGTTTCCCCCATTGCGAATGTTTCATCCAGAGATCACGCATGGCCAACCGGTCTGCATCCGTCAATGCATTTCCTTTCCTCAGTTGGATAAAGACGTGCATTCTTTCTGAAAAGCCCCAGACTTCATCTTCTATTCCCGCCCATTTATAAGCATCCCAGCTGCCCAGCACCTCAAACTGAATATGGCTTTTGCGCGGAACTTTCAGGACGGCTGCCACCTTATAATATTTTTTACTGTTTTTACACTCGACTTCTTTTCCTATAGCCGATGTCTTACCGAACAGTTTCCCGGCTATCGCTTCCGACAGCACGATCTGTTGCGGATCTTTCTTCAGCAGGGACGGGTCGCCTGCCACAACAGGGAAAGTGAATACATCAAAGAAGGTCGTATCGACAAATGCATAGTTAACATCGATAGCCACCTCTTTTGTACGAATGTCATATTTCCCGCCGTACTTTATAAAGGTCGCATTCTCCACCTTCGGAAATTCTTTCCGGAATGTTTCACTAAGCGGAGTGACGGTAGAAGGCACCTGACCGTTTGCGGTTTGCTCTTCCCGGATCACCCGGTAGATAGATTCGCCGTTCTTATTAAAATCCTCAAATGTCAGTTCATCCACGATCCATAAGTAAATAAGGAAAGCGGCAGTCATCCCCAACACAAAACCGAATATGTTGATGGAGGAAAACAGAAAACTCCGTTTAACCTGGCGGATAGCTACTTTGATGTAATGTTTAAACATGGTTATTTCTTTTATGATAGTCAATGTTATACCGTTCTGTCTGTCGATACCTGGCTAACTATATCCAATATCTATGCCATTTTCATAACGTATTAAAAATTAAATATATAAATATAGCAGAGAATATAACAACCGTACGATATCGTACACTTTCCATACGATTCCGAACGGTTCATCACCAACAACGAATCCCAAACGCAGGGACTTTCAATTCTTTTCTAAGAAAGAACTAACAGGATAGTTGCCATAATTGGCACATTGGCATATTAACAAATTGGCAAATTATTAATCGTCTATCCGGAAATTTTACCTAAGTTTGGGGCACTCTATAACACACGAAGAACAAATATCATGGCAGTACGACAAGGCAAAATATTAGTGATCGATGATAACGAAGACATTCTCTTTACATTGAAAATGTTACTTCGTCCTTTGGCTGAAAGCGTTACGACCAGTACTAATCCGAAGGAGATCAACCGGCTCGTGTCGACCACCAAATACAATGTGATCCTGCTCGATATGAACTTCACGGCCGATGCCGTCAGCGGGAAAGAAGGCTTTTACTGGCTGGAACGCATCCGCGAAATATCACCCGAGACCGTCGTTATCCTGATTACCGCCTATTCGGATACGGAAAAGGCTGTCCGTGCCATCAAAGCAGGCGCCACCGACTTTATCCCGAAACCCTGGCAGAATGAAAAGATGCTGGCAACTATCTCGTCCGCCCTTGAACTCAGCCTGCGCCGCGGTGAGGTACAAACCCTGAAAGAGCAAAAATCGGTGCTCACCACTGCAGAGCCTAAAGTTGAGGTGATCGGCGAATCTCCCGTGATGGAGCAGATATTCAGGACACTGGATAAACTGAAACATGCCGATGCCAATATCCTGCTTCAGGGCGAGAACGGGACGGGGAAAGACCTGATCGCCTACACGCTCCACCAGCAATCGCCACGTAACCAGGAGGCATTCGTACCTATCGACCTGGGAAGCATCCCACACAACCTGTTTGAAAGCGAACTGTTCGGATATGAAAAAGGGGCCTTTACCGATGCAGGTAAAAGCAAATCGGGACGTTTTGAGATCGCATCCGGCGGCACGCTTTTCCTGAATGAGATCGGAAACCTGCCGCTTATGCTTCAATCGAAGCTGCTCACGGTGATCGAACAACAGAAGATAAACCGCCTGGGATCGACCAAAGAGACGCCTATCGACGTCCGGCTGATCTGCGCGACCAATACCGACCTGCATGCGGCAGTACGCGACGGCAATTTCCGTCAGGACCTGCTTTACCGGATCAATACGATCGAGCTGTTCATCCCTCCTCTGCGCGAAAGGGGAAACGATGTCTCCCTCCTCGCCGATCATTTCCTGAAACGCTACAGCCTGAAATACAAGAAAGAGATCGACGGCTTCTCACGGGAAGCACGCCAGCTCCTCAAGCAATACCACTGGCCGGGCAACGTCCGCGAACTACAGCATGTCATCGAACGGGCGGTTATCCTTTCCGACCAGAAGAAACTGCAATACGATGACTTCATGCTCCGCACCCCTGTTGCCAGCTACCGGGAGAAAGAGGAGAAATTCAATCTGGAAGAACTGGAGAAGAATACGATACAAGAGGCGTTGCTACATTGCTCGGGGAACCTGACACAGGCCGCCGACCTGTTGGGTATTACGCGTACATCTTTGTATAGGCGACTGGAAAAATACGGATTATGAAACAGTACTCAAAAAAGGCCATCGCTTCGATCCTGCTAGTGCTGCTCACCAGTCTGGTTTGCGCATTTCTGGTGGCGGGGAAGTTCTACATCTCTGCGGGGATCGCCGGGATCGCTCTTCTGATCGAAGCCTGGTATCTGCTCCGGCAGATGGAACGGAGCGACCGACTGTTCCGCCAGTTTGTCTGGTCGGTACGTTATTCCGACTTTCTGGCTTCCGGGAAAACACCCAGAGAGAACTCGGAAGCTCTTCCCCATGAGTTGACCGAAGCGATGGAGGATGCCTTACTTTATTATAAAAAACATCTGCAACAGAAAGAAAGCCAACTGCAATACTTCCAGGCATTGGCCAACCATATCGACCTTTCCGTCTTCGTCTATTCTTCCGAAACGGCACAGATCGAATGGATGAACCAGGCTGCCAAGATACAAACCGGATTGAATTTTGCCGAAACGATCGACGATCTGGCAGCTTATCACCCGGAACTTCCTGCCCGGTTGCGTATTTTGCATCCCGGCGAACTCTCCATCCTGCAAGTCCGCCGACAGGAGGATTATTCGCAACTGATACTCTCTTCCATGTCATTCGTGGTATTGAACAAGCCGCTTACAGTCGTCAGCATGAAGAATATCCGTTCCGTACTGGAAAACAAAGAGACCGAAGCCTGGCAGAAACTGATCCGGGTACTGACACACGAGATCATGAATTCGATGACTCCTATCGTCTCCCTCTCCGAACTGCTGAAAAACAAGCAGGCTTCGGAGGAGATCAGCGAAGAGGACCGGGAGGAGATGAACCAGGCGATCAATACTATTTTCCGGAGAAGCAGCGGCCTGGTCCGTTTTGTAGAGAATTACCGGAAGGTGACGGGCATCCCTACTCCGGTTCCCGAAATCATTCCGGTAGACAGCCTGCTTAACAGCGTCGTCCTCTTGTTCAGGGAAGAAACAGATACGATAAGGATACTTCCTTCCTCATCGCATTTACAGGTCATTGCAGACAAGACGCTGATCGAGCAGATACTTATCAACCTGATAAAAAATGCGCTGGACGCAACAATAGATTGCCCGGACCCGTTGATAGAGTTGTCGGCAGGGATCAATGCAGAGGGGAAAACCTTTATCCAGGTCAAAGATAACGGGACAGGCATTCCGGCAGATGTCCAGGAGCGCATCTTCATCCCATTTTTTACCACCAAACCTGTCGGCTCCGGCATCGGACTGAGTGTTTCCAGGCAAATCATGTATATGCACAAAGGGAGCCTGACCGTTATTTCGGAAGCGGGAAAAGGCAGCCGTTTTCTGCTGACTTTCGCCTGAAAAACAGGAACAGTTTCATTGTTAGAAAGATGAACTATTCAGCTATAAACCATCAGTCATCAATAGGGCTGGTATAGTTACAGGTCCATTTGCCGTCGGTTTTAACCGACGGATAAGTAAATGCTCTATCTCTTTGGACTTTAGTCCCATTTAAAGAGTCTCTCTATGTAAAGAGAAATGTGGCTGAAGCCAATAAAGAGAAGCAACTTGTAAACCGTCAGTTAAAACTGACGGCAAATAAACCTGTAATGGCTAAGTCACTTTGATTAAGGGATAGCTCATTATTGATAATTTCTGAATCAAAATTTTCGGAACTCCGACCAGGCATAATCAGATTGTAGGACCAAGTATTTTGATGCTAGTTCTATATCGTACAATTAAAGAAATTAAGTTATACGCTGAGTTATACGCTTCTTATACGCCGTATCTTTTGAATTTCAATCGCCTAAAATAAGTTACAAAACACACCTTATACACACGGACCGGTCTCTCTTTAAATATAGATAGAAGTATCTTTAATATAGAATTTATAATAGGGCATTTTTTCAATTTTTTTCAGTAGAGGTCAAACCGTTCTCTAACGCTCCATTACAAAATAAATCATTTTCCCAAACATATATGTTTCGTTTGCAAATCATATATGTTTTGTCGTTAAAACACCTATGTTTCGACAGCGGTTGTCAGCGCTTTTTCCAATAAAGATTAACTGTCTTTATCCAGCACTAACCATCCCTATCTGCTCCTATCCGGTAGTCACTTTTCAGTTGTACTTACTTTTGTGAGGTTATCGATAATCTGATAATAACTGAATAAATTATTTTAGCGTAGTTAGCCTGTTTACAAAGTTTGTTATACATTTGTATGCAGAATAAATATTAGAGATCCTACAATCATGATAAAGATATTTCCAACCGATAAGGTTAAAGAACTCGATCAATACACGATCCAAAACGAGCCGATTAGCTCTATCGACCTGGTAGAACGTGCCTCAACGGTTTTTGTGCAGGAGTTCTGCCGCCGTTTTTCGAAGCAAACCCGCATCATCGTATTCGCCGGACAGGGTAACAACGGTGCCGATGCACTTGCCATCGCACGTCTGCTGAAAGATGAGTGCTACAAAGTTGAGACTTATTTATTCAATCCGACCGAACATCTTTCTTTTGATTGTGAGATGAATAAGCAACGGATACTCGGCCTGGAAAAGGTAGAGTTTACCGAAGTAGTAGCCGACTTCGTTCCTCCGGTACTGACCGAGCGTGATGTCGTGATCGACGGTCTGTTCGGTTCCGGCCTGAATCGTCCGCTGACAGGCGGGTTCGCTGCTATGGTACATTATATCAATCAATCGGATGCGACGATCGTATCTATAGATATTCCTTCCGGACTGTTCGGCGAAAACAACCAGACCAATGATCCGGACTCTATCATCCGGGCCAACCTGACACTGACGTTCGGTTTCCCGAAACTGGCGTTCTTCTTCCCAGAGAATGCCGAATATGTCGGTGAATGGAAAGTGCTGGATATCGGTATTCATCCGGATATTGTCGATAATACTCCCACTCCCTATATGATGGTGACGGAAGAAGATATGGCGGAAGTATTCCAGCCACGCGACAAATTCTCTCATAAAGGGACTTTCGGCCACGCATTGCTTATTGCCGGAAGCAAAGGCAAAATGGGAGCTGCCCTGCTTGCCGCCCGTTCATGCCTGAGAAGCGGGGCCGGACTGCTGACGGTTCACATTCCGCAACGCGGTGAAGTAATCCTGCAGGCCGCTTTCCCGGAAGCGATGGTCAGCTTCGATCCGCATCCCGACTATTTCACGACCGTTCCCGAAATATCCGCTTACTCCGCCATCGGTGTAGGACCCGGATTAGGCCAGCATCTCGAATCGGCTGCCGCTTTGGAACGTCTGCTTCAAACAACGGAAAAGCCGGTCGTACTGGATGCCGATGCACTCAACCTGATCGCTTCCAATAAAGATCTTCTGAACCGCATCCCTCCGCACAGCATCCTGACACCGCACCCGAAAGAGTTCGACCGCATTGCCGGAGAAAGCAACAGCATGTTCGAACGTTTACGGAAAGCACAGTCATTCGCTGTCGATCATAAACTTTGCATTGTCCTGAAAGGTACCTATACGGCAACCTGTACTCCCGGAGGTAACATTTATTTTAATAGTTGCGGAAATCCGGGCATGGCAACTGCCGGTAGCGGTGATGTCCTGACCGGCATTATCCTGGGATTGCTGGCACAAGAGGCTGAACCTGAAACTGCTGCTGTATCGGGAGTTTTCCTTCATGGTACGGCTGGCGACCTGGCTGCCGTTTACCGCTCGGAAGAAAGTATGATCGCCGGTGATATCACCGACATGCTCGGAAAAGCGTTCAAGCAAATCAAATAACAACCGGAATGCATTCTGATTTATATTACCAGCCAGGTCCCCGAAAGGATCTGGCCGTACTTTTTTTATAAGTTGTGTACCTTTTAATATTCAGCGTTTTTCGCAAGTCATACCTAATAATCAGCCAAATATAACATTCTATAAGAGCTTATGTTTCAAAAAAAAGAGATATATTCGACCACCAAAAGTAGGCAAATGACAAATAAATCCATACATATTATATCCTATTTATTACTGATCTGTGTGCTGTGTTTCCCCTCTTGCTCAAACAGCAACTCAATCTCTCCGGAATTACATCAGGCAGAGACGTTGATGGAAACAGCCCCCGACAGCGCATTGACCATCCTCAATAATATACAATCCCCCGAAAAACTGTCGAGCAAAGAATATGCAGCATATTCCTTGCTGTTCACACAGGCTCTGGATAAGAATTACATCATGATAACCTCCGACTCCCTGATAAAAAAGGCAGTCGCTTATTATGAAAACCAGAATGATATTCCGGCACTGGCATTGTCATATTATTATATGGGCAGGGCCTATTCGGATATGCAGGATGCACTGCAGGCACAACAATCCTACCTCAAAGCACGCGAACTGGGAGAAAGTTTACATGCTACCGACCTGCTTATCAAAGCGAACAATAGCCTGGGGACGCTTTATTCGTATCAGGACATCTACGAAATGGCACTTCCTCTCTATAAAAGGACATTGCAGCTTTTAGAAAACAGTAATGATTCTACCAGAATATCTTTCGCCCTACGTAACACCGCCCGTGTTTTTACCGAAACTCAGGAACCGGACAGCGCTATATATTACTACCGGCAAGCAATAAAAACAGCAACCCCGCAAAGTATCTCGTCGTTATATAACGATCTCGGAAGTTTATATCTGAAAACAAAACAATATCAAGATGCTTACGATTGTATACAGAAATCGATGCAAACATGCTTACCATCCAAGCCCCGCTATCATTTATACCTGACGTACGGAGAATATTTATTGAAAACAGCACAATATGACTCTGCCCGGTATTACCTGAACCGTAGCCTGGAAAGCCCGAGTATTTATACACAGGCCGGAAGTTTATATTTCCTGGCCCGGATAGAAAGACAGAAATCCAACCTGACAAACTATTTCAAATATTGGGACCGCTATGAACAGCTAAGGGATTCTATAGACGAAGACTCCCATTATGAAAATATACGTGTGGTACAAAGTATGTTCAACTACCAGCGCATAGCGGATGAAAAGAGCAAATATGAAAAGGAAGCATCCCAACGAATGATCATCATATACCAGATACTGATAATCACTGCCGCCTTGTTCCTTGCCGGCTTTTTCATCTTCAAAAAGGAACAAAAGAAAAAGAAGAAGCTGCTCGACCTGAAAGAACAGCTATACAAACAGAGCCAACAGTACATAGAGGATAACAAGAAACAGATCCGGCTACTCGAAAGAAATCTGTCGGAAGGCGAAGAATCTTTGAGCGAAGTAAAGAAACAGCTATTTGAAACCCAAAAGTTGATACTGGAAATGGAGAACAGGCAAGTCTCATTAAAGCAAAATACGGTCGAATTACTGGAACAGGATTTCAAGAGATCCTCTTTATACTCTAAAATCCACAAAGCCGACTCGGGACTGACCGATAGCGAATGGTCCGAACTGGTTTTGCTGATCGATGCCACATATTCGAACTTCACAAGCCGCATTCTTGAACTATCTCCGCGGCTCTCCCCGGAGGAATTACGCATATGTTATTTGGTCAAAATCGGTGTTCCAGTAAAAAAGATAGCGATATTAACCAACATAACCAGCTCCGGAGTCTCACAATGTCGTAGAAGACTGTATAAAAAATTGACACAAGAGTCTGAAAATGCAGAGAAATTCGACTCGTTTATATCTGACTTCTAGTCAATTAAACATTGTCACCATTTTGTCACCAAAAATATAATCCATATTAAAATATCAATTATATTTTTGTAAGGCATTTTCATTTTTATCAACCTACAATTAAACATTTAAGATCATGAGACAGTTAATTGCTACTCTATTTTTAGTTATTTGCGGAGTGTTTTGCGCTCAAAATATCTATGCTGATCGTATCCCAACTAAGGGCAAATGGGGACCAGAAGATATTAAATCTATTTTTCCGGCACCTCCTACAGCTTCAATAGAAGGAAATAACCTGACAATCGAATTTACCAGTCCGCTGGCAAATCTGACTATTCAGGTAATAGATAATACAGGAACGGTAGTCTATGAAGAAAGTGTATCTGTTACAAGTCCGCAGGCATATACAATTCCATTAAATACAGAAAATGGAGAATACACCCTGTGCCTGGTACATCGATATGGATACCTGACCGGCTCATTTGTTATTGAATAGCATTAAATGCACTAAATTTATGTTTTCTGCAACTCGCGGAGGATGATTTAACCAACCCCTCTATATCTCGATCTCCTTTTCCATTCGCGAGTTGCTCTCCCATAACCAAAACATTAACTATGATTTTATTCCTTCCTACCCAATATACCATAATCCGACTTAACATCTGCATTACAAAAGACTAAAAGACGGTTCTATGGTTGGTTACTAACAAAATATTTCCTAGTTTTGTACAATCATTATTGAGATAATAAATTGTTTGGATATGAAGAATCTGATCACAATAGCATGTCTTTTGTTTAGTCTACCACTAATGGCACAAACCAAAGTGGTAAAGAAAAATGCTGTCAAAGCGAATAATTTCGGTATTACTTATTCATTGCCAAAAACACAACTGATCATCGATGCAGAAGTGACAAAGGTAACCTGTAAAGCAGGACCTTACTACAAGTATGCAGAGAAATATCTGGGAGTTAAAGATGCGGTAACGGAAGATAAAGTATACTATGAACTGGGTAAACTATCTCTGGTTAATAAGGGAATACCCGATCCGGATAACACGTATATTGTTGAATTTAAAAGCGGTACGGTTGCTCCTTACGCTTATCTGACGGAAGACGGCCTCCTATGTTCCATCAACGCCGAATATACTCCGGAAGAATCGGAACTCGAATCTATAAAGAAAAACGGACAGGGACCGGCAAAAGTAACGGATGCCTCTGTTTTTTCAGAAGAGCTGCTGATGGCAGGCTCTACAGCCCGGCAAGCGGAAGTTGCCGCAAAACAAATCTACCGTATCCGTGAAAGCCGTTTGAATATCTTAACCGGTGACGCAGACAACCTTCCTCCCGACGGTGAAGCGATGAAGTTGGTTATCCAGCAACTGGAAGAACAGGAAAAAGCACTATCTAACCTGTTCACCGGCATCCTGACCAAAGAAACATCTCATTATGAAGTAAGCATTACGCCTTATGACAATCTGGATAAAGAAGTTTTATTCCGTTTCTCTAACCTGATGGGGATCGTCGATGCAGACGATCTGGGAGGTGTTCCGGTCTATATGAATCTGAAAGCAACCGAGCGTGCTCCGGTTCTCGACCCGAAAGAAGCAGAAAAGAAGGAAAAATCAATGAAAGGCATTATTTATAACGTACCGGGAAAAGCCAGTATCGAGATCAGCATGAACAAAAAAACACTCTATAAGGGAGAAGCACAAATTACCCAGTTCGGTTCACGTGAAGGACTTGCCCCTGTTATGTTCGAAGATAAAAAAGCTCCGGTAAAAGTCTATTTCTATCCGGAGACCGGCGCCATAAAACAAATAATTCAATAATAATCTAATCTAAATTCTTATGTTTGAAGGACAACCTAAAGGTTTATACGCGTTAGCCTTAGCGAATACCGGCGAGCGTTTCGGGTATTACACGATGCTCGCAATTTTTACTCTATTTTTACAAGCTAAATTCGGCTTCACAGCTGCCGAGACATCGACCATCTTCGGGTCTTTCTTAGCAGCAGTGTATTTCATGCCGCTTATCGGAGGTATCCTTGCCGATAAATTCGGTTACGGTAAAATGGTAACGACAGGTATCGTTGTCATGTTTATCGGATATGTATTGTTATCTATTCCTACACCCTCTTCTACCGGAAAAATATTAATGTTCGGTGCATTGGCCCTGATCGCTTGTGGTACAGGTCTGTTCAAAGGGAATTTGCAGGTAATGGTCGGTAATCTGTACGATGCTCCCGAATACAAAGCAAAACGTGATACCGCATTCAGTATATTCTATATGGCTATCAATATCGGTGCGATGTATGCTCCGACTGCAGCTACAATGATAACAAACAAGATGTTGGGTAAAGCCGGATTTACCTATGTGCCGCAGATCCCTTCACTGGCTCATCAATTCCTGAACGGAACAATTACAGAAGAAGGAGCTACCACCTTGAGCGGTTTACAGGCAGCTCAGAATTTCGTCGGTGATACAGCCACATTCTGTACGACGTATATCGATAAATTATCGGAGGCTTACAACTATGGTTTCGCTATTGCCTGTATTTCCCTGGTCGTATCCATGCTGATCTATGTGGTGTTTCGCCCGACATTCAAACATGCCGATTACAACTCTAAACAGGCAAAACCTGCTAATGTACAGGAAGAAGAACTGACGCCTGAACAGACAAAAGCACGTATCCAGGCATTGTTGCTGGTATTTGCCGTAGTTATTTTCTTCTGGATGGCATTCCACCAGAATGGCTTGACACTGACATTCTTTGCACGTGACTATACGGCTCAATCCATTACCGGACTGGATCGCTTAGGCTTCAATATCGTGAACCTGACCTTCCTGTTAGTCATCGTTTACGCTGCCTTCTCTTTATTCCAGTCAAAAACAGGTAAAGCAAAAGGAATATCGGCTGCAATCCTTCTCGTTATGCTTGGCTTGCTCGGATGGAATTATGCCTCTATGGATCCGACAGTAGGTATCCTGCCGCAGATATTCCAGCAGTTCAACCCATTCTTCGTAATCGTGTTGACACCGGTATCACTGGCAGTATTCGGCTATCTGGCAAAGAAAAAGAAAGAACCGTCTGCACCGCGTAAGATCGGTATCGGTATGGTGATTGCAGCCTGCGGTTTCCTTATCATGGCTGTAGGATCATTAGGTTTGCCGACACCGGCAGCAGTTGAAGCAAACGGTATTTCTGCCGATGTACTGGTTTCACCGAACTGGCTGATTTCGACTTATCTGGTATTGACTTTTGCAGAGTTGCTTCTTTCACCGATGGGTATCTCATTTGTATCGAAAGTGGCACCTCCTAAATATAAAGGTATGATGATGGGAGGATGGTTCGTAGCTACGGCTATCGGTAACTATCTGGTGGCTATCATCGGTTACCTGTGGGGCGGAATGCAGTTGTGGATGGTATGGAGCGTATTGATCGTATGCTGTCTGTTGTCTGCTCTGTTCATCTTCTCTATCATGAAACGTTTGGAAAAAGTAGCTAAATAAGAAAAAGCTGAAAGATGAAGTTGCAGCAACAAAGATATTTCAGGCAAAGTTCTTTCCGGTTCAAAAGATGGAGCCGGAAAGGGTATGCTGCATTCTTCAGTTTGAAGCGGGCCGTTACGATCGGACAACTTTCCTCTAATGTATCGGAAAGATTCCAGGTTAAGAACGGCTCCAACCACTCGTCTGTATTATTTGCCGGACGTATAAATACGGAAGAGACCGAAGTCGTAACGGATATCTCACAAGAGCGATCGGGCACGGAAGCCATCACATGGCTTTCTCAAATGTTACTTCTTTTATTCTCTTTGCCGACGGTAAAACAGACATCGGTAGCGGCTTCGTACGTACATTATATTATATTTATATATCCTAAAGCGGGAAGTTTCAGTATATGCTGAGACTTCCCGCTTTTTATTTCTTAAAAGACAAGAGCGATATGATTGAAACACTTAAACAGTTTATTATTGAAGGGGGAAAAATAAGTGAAGAACAAGCGATTACTTTATCCCGGTGTACCGATAAAGAGGCTTTATATAAAGCCGCCCACCAAATAACACGGCATTTTATGGGAGATAAGTTCGATACCTGTTCCATTATCAATGCAAAAAGCGGGAATTGCAGCGAGAACTGTAAATGGTGCGCACAGTCCGGTCATTACAATACGGTCGTTGCTTTGTATCCTTTACTTCCGGCAGAGGAATGCGTTCATCAGGCATTGCATAACCGTCAGCAGGGAATCGAACGTTTCGGACTGGTGACCAGTGGAAAACGGCTATCCGACGGGGAAATAAAAAAGCTGACTGAAACAGTCAGGTATATTAAGCAGGCAAGCGATATCAAATGCTGTGCTTCCCTGGGACTTCTGAACAAAGAACAGTTAAAGGAATTACGTGAAAGCGGCGTTGAGAACTATCATTGCAATATAGAAACAGCTCCCTCCTACTTCCGTACCTTATGTACGACACATACAATCGAACAAAAACTGGAAACGATCCATATGGCCAGGGAAGAAGGTTTCCGTATCTGTTCCGGTGGTATAATAGGTATGGGAGAAACGATGGAACAACGGATAGAAATGGCCTTACTGCTACAAAAAGAGCAGGTTCATTCTATCCCCCTGAACTTATTGCAACCGATACCCGGAACACCGCTAGCCGGTACTCCGCAACTATCCGAAGAGGAGTTTCTGACTACGATCGCCCTATTCCGCTTTATCAATCCGAATGCTTATCTCCGTTTCTCCGGCGGACGTTCCTTGCTGAGTAAGGAAGCACAACAAAAAGCATTATATATAGGCATAAACGCAGCTATCATCGGCGACCTGTTAACGACTATCGGAAGCTGCGTGGATGAAGATAAAGAACTTTTCACCGAAGCAGGTTATTCATTAACGAGAGAAACCGACTGGGTCGGATAAAACAGACAGACAAATGACTACAGAAGAATTATTACAATACGACAGGGAGCATGTATGGCATCCCTATACATCGACGATCGATCCGCTCCCCGTTTATCCGGTAGCGGGTGCAGAAGGTGTGGAAATTATCCTGGCAGACGGAAGACACCTGATCGACGGTATGTCTTCCTGGTGGGCAGCGGTTCACGGATACAATCATCCGGTACTCAACGCGGCAGCCAATGAACAATTAAAGAAGATGAGCCATATCATGTTTGGTGGTATTACCCATGAACCGGCTGTCGAGTTGGCACAAAAGCTATTGGATATACTTCCCCCTGAAATGGAAAAGATATTCTTTGCCGACAGTGGTTCGGTTGCCGTTGAAGTGGCGATGAAAATGGCTATCCAATACTGGCAATCAGAAGGAAAAACAAATAAACATGCTTTTGCGACTATCCGTAGCGGATATCACGGAGATACCTGGCATGCAATGTCTGTCTGTGATCCGGTAACAGGTATGCACGGAATATTTGCCGGTAGCCTTCCGGTACAGTATTTTATACCTCAACCTTCCGTGAAATACGGGGAAGAATGGAATGAAGATGCCATGAAACCATTGGCAGACTTGCTGCAACAGCATGCCGGTGATATTGCCGCCCTGATACTGGAACCTATCGTGCAGGGAGCCGGAGGAATGTATTTCTACTCACCTGCTTTTCTGGTACGTGCCAAAGAGTTATGCGAACAATATGAGGTATTACTGATCTTTGACGAGATCGCTACCGGGTTTGGGCGCACAGGCAAACTCTTTGCCTGGGAACATGCGGGGGTTGTTCCGGATATCATGTGCATAGGAAAAGCACTGACAGGAGGCTACCTGACATTATCGGCTACGCTGACTACCACACGGGTAGCAACGACGATCTGTTCCGGTGAAGCCGGTTGTTTCATGCATGGTCCGACCTTTATGGGAAATCCGTTAGCCTGCTCCATTGCTTCCGCCTCCGTTTCATTGCTTCTGGAAAGTGGCTGGAAAGAAAAGGTAAATGCTATCGAAAGGCAACTCCGCCGTGAACTGGCACCAGCCCAATCATTCGGGAATGTAAAGGAAGTACGAGTATTGGGAGCCATCGGTGTAATTGAAATGAAAGAACCTGTCCATATGGCCATCCTGCAACGTCGCTTTGTGGAGGCAGGCATCTGGGTCCGTCCGTTCGGCAAGCTGGTTTACCTGATGCCTCCGTTTATTATCAAGCCGGAAGAGCTGAGTATATTGACCTCCGGTGTATTAAACTGTATTGAAGAAACAGGACAATGAAAGATTATAATTCCATATTAAACCAACTCAAGGCTACAGGTAGCTATCGCCAGTTACCAGCCGTCACACATCACGGTTACCGGATCGAGAAAGAAGGTCAGACCATGCTTAACCTGTCTTCCAACGATTATCTGGGGCTGGCATCCCGCTCCGACCTTCAAAATGCATTTCTGGAGGAATGGAAAGAACAGGAATACCCTTTTACCTCCTCTTCCTCCCGCCTGTTGACCGGAAACTTTACAGTTTACACGGAACTGGAACAACTGCTGGCCGAACGCTTCAACCGCGAAGCTGCCCTGCTCTTCAACAGCGGCTACCATGCCAATACCGGAATACTCCCGGCACTGGCCGACAAACAGACAGTCATCCTTGCTGATAAATTGGTACATGCCAGTATCATCGACGGTATTTTACTCAGCGGCGTTCCTTTCCAGCGTTACCGTCATAATGATTACAATCACCTGGAAACTTTATTGAAAAGATTTGCCGGAGAATGTGAGCAACTGTTTATCGTTACAGAAAGTATCTTCAGCATGGATGGGGATATCGCAGATCTCCGCCGCCTGGTCGAACTAAAGAAAACTTATCCGAATGTCGTTTTATATGTCGATGAAGCACATGCCATCGGTGTCCGTGGTAAAAACGGGTTAGGGATTGCGGAAGAACAAGGCTGTATCGCAGACATAGACCTGTTGGTCGGTACGTTCGGGAAAGCATTGGCCTCGATGGGGGCTTATGTCATATGTGACCGTACCATCCGGGAATACCTGGTCAATTACATGCGTCCGTTGATATTCAGCACCGCCTTACCGCCTTTCCAGATAGCCTGGACACGGTTTATCTTTGAACGGCTACCGGATTTTACACCTCTTCGCGAAAGGCTTGCACAGACCAGTCATCTGCTGGCTGAAGCACTCGAAGGGAAAGGTGGAGAGATCAGTGAAAGTCATATCATCCCTTATATCATCGGAGAGAATACCGATTGCATTCTCAAAACTGAAGAGTTACAGCGCAAGGGCTTCTACTGTCTGCCCGTTCGTCCCCCGACGGTTCCGAAAGGGACATCACGGATACGCTTCTCATTGACGGCAGATGTAACGGTGACCGATATACAACAACTGATACAATCGCTGTAGGCGAAGGTTCGATATAAATAATTATACAATAATGAAGATACAAAAACAAACAGACATCCGAAATCGTCGCCTCCTTCTGTTTTTTACCGGATGGTCCGCTACACCGGAATTATTCGTCCGACTGAAAGCGGAAGAAGGTACGGACATTATGATCTGCTATGATTACAGGGTGTTGACATTTGAAGAAGATCTCACCCGTTATGAAGAAATAGACCTCATCGCGTGGTCTATGGGAATTCGGATGGCAGAACTGACTCTGGCTGGTAAATACACATTCACCTCTGCCACTGCCGTTAACGGTACCTCCTGCCCGATACATGACACATACGGTATCCCTGAGAAGATTTTCCAGGGAACACTCGACAACCTGACAACCGAAGGTCTGAAACGTTTCAACCGCCGGATGTGCGGTACTCGTGACATACTGGCACAATACGAAGCATTCCCTCCCCGGCTATTAGAAGAAATAAAGGAAGAATTACAATTCATCTACAACTCCTGTAAGGAACATTCTGAGATAAATTCACAATCCACTCCTTCCTCTATTCCCTGGACACGGGCAGTCATCAGCTCGGATGATCATATTTTCCCGGCAGCCAATCAACATAACTATTGGGATGAACGCTGCCCGGTAATAGAAATAACAGCCCCTCACTATCCCTTTTACTTATGGAAACAGTGGAACGAATTATAACCCGCTTCAGCCGTGCGCTTGACAGCTACGACCAACATGCCGATGCCCAGCAGCAAATCTGCCGGAAGTTAACAGGGCTGTTATCACGCTACACCAGCATGCACTTCCGGCGTGCATTGGAAATAGGTTGTGGCACAGGAGGTTTCACCCGCAACCTGAAAGATAGTTGTGTGATCGACGAATGGTATCTGAACGATCTTTGCGAAGGTTGCCATGATAAGATAGCCGAACTCTTTCCGGGACAATCGACCGATTTTATTCCTGGTAATGCAGAAGAGATCGATTTTCCCGGTCGTTTCGATCTGATTGCCTCTGCCTCTGCCTTTCAATGGATGAAAGAGCCGAGACTACTCCTGCATAAGCTGGCAGAAAGACTTACCCCAAATGGCATTTTAGCATTCAATACCTTCGCCCCCGGTAATCTGGCAGAGATCAAACAACTGACCGGAACAGGCTTAAACTATCCACCGACCGATCGGTTGACGGAATGGCTGGAAGAAGATTTCCATCTGCTCCATCTTCGGGAAGAAGATATTATCCTCACATTCGATACTCCCCTCGACGTGCTTCGCCATCTGAAAAATACAGGGGTAACAGCAACCGGCGATGGACAGTGGACACGCGGCAAACAAACTCGTTTCTGCCGCGATTATCAGCAGTTGTTCCACACAAACAATAATAAAGTAACACTCACTTACCGCCCGCTTTATGTGTTGGCGGTAAAAAAACAATAGACTAAAATGAAAGGAAAAGTATTCTTTATCTCAGGTATCGATACCAATGTCGGCAAAACCTACGCTACAGGTATCCTTGCCCGTACTCTGGCTGCAAAAGGCCATACAGTAATCACGCAGAAGATGATCCAGACCGGTTGTACGGAAGTATCTGAAGACATCGAAATGCATCGCCACCTGATGGGTATCCCGTTTACAAATGAAGACAAATCAGGTGCCACGTGCCCTTATATCTTCACGTATCCCTGTTCACCACATATGGCAGCCGAACGTGATAAACGCGAGATTAATCTGTCTAATATTACAGTTAAAACTCAATACCTGCAAGAATTATATGAGTATGTATTGCTTGAAGGGGCGGGCGGATTGATGGTACCGAATGATTTTAAATCCCTGGCAATCGATTATGTGAAACGTGAACATTATCCTCTGATCCTTGTCACTTCCGGTAAACTGGGAAGTATAAATCACACGCTCCTGAGCCTTTTTGCCTGTCGTGAGTATGGTATTAAGGTAGAAGCTGTCATCTATAACCTTTATCCCCGGACTGATAAATTGATCGAAGAAAATACACTTGAATATCTCAGCCGGTACATCTCCCGTGAATGGCCCGGTACACAACTGGTCGTTATGCCCGAACAAACCGAAGGTAAAACTCCACTTCCTCTCAATATCAGCTTATAACGGAAAACACGATAAAGACACGATAAAAAAGAAGGCTTACACTCTGAATCCCAGAAAGTGTAAGCCTCCTTGTCAATATAACAAGCTCTTTATACCTGATCCGTCCCCATGATCTCCGCTACACGTCCATTGGCCCGCGCTTTGATCTCCGGGGTAATACTGTCTTTTATCAGATTAATGACCAGAGTCATTACAGCAATATCGTCAGTAAAACCGATCACCGGAAGAATTCCGTCAGGGATCAGGTCGACCGGCAGGATAAAGTAACCAAGTGCACCGATAATATAAGCTTTATGCTTGACCGGTACCTTCTCATCCTGCAATGTGTAATAAAGAGTGAAGACAGGCAACAAAACCGTGGCACCGACTTTCTTCGCTACACGTTCCACCTTTTTCCAAAAACGGTTATCCGAGTAATACGTACCGTACTTTTGTACCTCGTGTACTTCCTCGAAAGGGACATCTTCTATTCTTTTTGTACTCATATCCATACTGTTTTATATGTAAAAAGCGTATTCGCCACTCTTACATACACAAAGATAAATAATTTATGCCGGAATACAAGCAGTCCGGAAATGACGACGTTCAAACCGTCGGCTAAAATAACTTAATAACAGGAATCCGGCAAAAGCAGATGCAGCTCCAGGAAGCGCAGCATATTCATAGCTATACCCTGCCTCTATAGGCAGGCCACCACAATAAGCACCGAGCGCATTCCCCAGATTAAAGGCGATCTGTACACTGGCTGCCCCAAGCATCTCTCCTCCTTTCGCATTTTGTATAAGCAAAAGTTGCTGTGGTGCCGATACGGCAAACAAACAGGTTGTCCCCACACACATAAGTAACACGGAAATCCAGGGATTTGCGGCACAAAAGAAGATCAATACCAAAGTCAGGCACATCACACCTTGTGTTACGGCAGCTACCCGTCCCGGAGTATAAATATCGGAAAGACGTCCGCCCAATATATTACCGACACACATACCGAGTCCTGCCAACACCATGATAACGGTCATCTCGCCTGCCGGAAAGCCGGATACCTGCGTCAACAACGGTGTGATATAACTATATAAACAGAAGAAACCGCCGTTCCCGAACATCGTCGCAAAGATCAGCAGCCAAGGGGCCAGATTCTTCAGAAAACGAAACTGTCCTTTAAAACCATTATCCGGTAATGCCGCCACATACGGTACCCACCGCCAGATAAACCAGAACACAATCAGTCCCCAGCAGGCAGCACTGAAAAACGTAGCCCTCCACGAAAGAACATGGCTGATATAAGTTCCCAGCGGTACAGCCAACAGGTTCGCCACCGTCATTCCGGAGATCATAATAGCCACAGCCTCCGATTTCTTTCCTTCTGCAGCCAATCGTTCAGCCACGATCGAACCCACTCCGAAGAATGCTCCGTGAGGCAAACCGGATATAAACCGCATTGCCATCATTGTCCAATAATTAGGAGATAGTGAAACAAACAGATTCCCTACGATAAAAATAGAGACAAGCACAAGCAGGATTTGCTTCAATGGTCTTGTGCGGGCCAGCAATACCAATAAAGGCGCCCCTGCACAAACTCCCAATGCATAAGCAGAAATAAGATGTCCGGCCTCAGGAATAGTAATACCCAGATCGTGAGCTACATCGGGCAGTATCCCCATCATTACAAACTCGGACAGACCAAGCCCCAACGTTCCGAACGCCAGGGCGATAAGACTTTTCTTCATAACCGATAACCTAAATTTTCGGTCGCAAAGTTAGCACATCAAACAAATATATTGGTTAAAATTATGTTATAAGTGTAGTTGCAACCCGAAAGAAATAGGATGAAGTGCCGGACCTTTATTATTCTCAAACATTTCAATGGGTGAGTATTTAAAGTAAGCACCTATACAACCGACACCGGCCTGGAAAAGAAGGTCCATAGTCACAGGCCGCAGGTTCATACCGCCATCCATCTTCTGCTTTTTAGTCTTTCCCCGTTCGTCGTCGTAAACGACTTTGGAAGAAGAGGTTGTCTTGATGACACCTACAACACCACCGGAGACGAAGAAACGAGGTTTATGCCTTTTCTTCGGTGTCTGCCATTCGAGTAATACCGGAATGGTAAGACTGGTCGTATTCAGTTTGCTCTTTTTATAAACAATACCTTCGGCAGCAGGAACTAATCGGGTGACACCATCCACTTCCTGAAAATGGGCATTTTCATCTATACGGTATCGGTTCCAGCGCAAACCGGCTCCTGTTACCAACGCCCAGTTATAACGGGAGAAAGGGAAACTGAATTCTATAAAATTCAGGTTATATTCCAGCGATTTTCCTTTTCGCAGAGAGATATCATCGCCGGTAAAGCTATTAAAGCCCATACCGAAACCAGCCCAATGAGCAGAGAAATCTCTGTCCCAGGTAGGAACAGGAATGTTCAACGTCTTGATATGTTTACGGCGTTCGTACACACGACCGTCACGATATTGCCCTTCAAAAACCATCTCATCGTCTATGGCCTCTCCCTCTTCAGACAGTTCATACACACGGACTTTCAATCGGTCTCCGTTATCCTTTACTTCTATACGTTTCTTTTCCAATGTAATGACCGTATCGGTCGGCATCGGTTCAACTTCTGCTGCCAGCAAACCCATTACAGGAAAACAGGCTGCTATGATCAGTAATAATCTTTTCATCTTTGTATTGTTTTATTCGTTTATAAATCTTTTTTAGTGAACAGAATCGTGATCAGGTCGTCACTATCCAGATCTCCTTCGATATAGACCAGAGTGATTACTCCTTTCGCATTGACCTTGAAGAGGACAAAACGATTTATGTCGGCTTCTTTACCCGGTAACTGATAATAAGCGGAGATAACGCCGCCATCATCGGTTACCTCCTTGATCTTGCGGGCCCCTTTCTGATCGGCTTCCAGGCATTGCCGGGTAAAGTTCAGAGCTTCCGGATCATTCTTGATCGTGATACTTTTATAACGGGTCATCCCATAAGTTTCAAGCATTTCGTTCGACAGTTCCACCATCGTCACATTCTTCTTCCGTCCGTAACGTTGGAAAACGTCCTGTATCTTCAGGTCTTTCTGCATTACGGCTGTCTTCGTTGCTCCGGCACCGGCAGGAAACAGGATCAGGGCTGCCAGCCATACTAATAATGTGTATTTTATCTGTTTCATCTCAACATATTTTTATTCGTCATCACTAAAAATGGAACCTAGTTCCTTTAACTGGTTATCTATAAGCCGACGGTCTGCCGCATCGCTATCCTCTTCGGGGAAATATTCATCCGCAGGAGTGGCCACCTCATGCAATGCCTCGAAAGCGGAAAAGCGTACTTTATGTATATCGGTATAGCACCGTCCGTTTATCACTACGTAATTATCAGAACAAAAGCACGGGTCTGCAGGATATAATAACTGGCTGATTCCCAGGAATGCCAGCACACAAGCGGCTACCGTCGAAAAAATATAGACTACCGACCTGCGACTTAACCGGAAATGCCGTTCCTGAATTACCCCGGGAGCGATCTCCGACCATATCTCCTCCGCCTTGTCTTTCCCTTCCGCAATCTCCTCATCGAAATAAGCGAACATAGGCCTGTAAGCGGATAAATGATCCGGAACATGGTCCGAAGCAAAGAAACGGCGAAGTTCCCGCTCCTCGTCGGCCGAGGTCTCTCCTTCAAAATACCGATCCAATAATTCTTCTATATTCATAATTGCTCCTGTTTGTTTAACTGTAAAAATTGTTCCCGTATCTTCTTTCTGGCTCTCGAAAGGTTTACCCTGACCGCTTCGATCTGTGTGCCTGTTATTTCGGCGATCTCCGCCAGTTCATAGCCTTCTACGTCTTTCATCCGGATAATAGTCTGCTGAAGTGTCGGCAATTGGCTGATCAGTTGCCGGATCCGGGCTGCGGCATCCTGTTGTTCCAGCTGCTCGTCCGGCGGCCTGTATCCGGAGTCCAACGCGAGACTGGTTATATCGGGACCTTCCGGACGACGGGCACGCAGTTTATCTAAAGCCAGATTTTTGGTCACCTGCATCGCCAGTGCTTCCACACTATGATAACCGTCCAGCTTCTCACGGATATACCACAGCTTCAAAAAAGCCTCCTGCACGATATCCTCGGCATCGGCCTTTTCCTGTATCAGTTTCAGGGAAAAGTTGATCAGCTTATCCCTGAGTGGTATGACGGTTATTTTAAACGTTTCGAGTTCCATTCTGTTTATATGACGGCAAAGGAAAGAAAACATAACATGAATATTCCAGTTTTTTGCCAGAATTATTGCATAACTTTGTAAACAAACAAGATAGCTCATGAAAATCCTGATTGTAGAAGATGAAGATTCTTTACGTGAAGTAATGATCCGTTCGCTGGAAAAGGAACGTTATGTCGTGGAAAGTGCAGCCAACTATCATGAAGCATTGCTGAAGATCAATGATTATGATTACGACTGTATCGTGCTGGATATCATGCTACCGGGCGGTAGCGGCCTCGACCTGCTGGAAGAACTGAAGAAGATGCGGAAGAAAGATAGCGTGATCATCGTCTCCGCCAAAGATTCTATCGAAGATAAAGTGACCGGTCTCGACCTCGGTGCCGACGACTATCTGACGAAGCCTTTCCATCTGGCAGAACTGAATGCGCGTATCAAATGTATCATCCGCCGGAAACAACAAGACGGCGAACTGCATATCAATCTGGCTAACATTACTGTCTATCCGGACCGTCATGCCGTATATATTAATGATGAAGAGTTGGTCCTGAACCGGAAAGAGTTCGACCTGCTGTATTATTTCGTTACGAATCCCGACCGCCTGATCAGCAAAGGCGCCCTCGCCGAATCTATCTGGGGAGATTATATCGACCAGGCAGATAGCTTCGACTTTATCTACAGCCAGGTCAAGAACCTGCGTAAGAAACTGAAATCGGCCGGGGCTACTGCAGAAATAAAAGCTGTATACGGTTATGGCTACAAAATGATAAACGAAGAATAGCTCCATGAAACTGATCCATTATACATTCCGTAACCTGTCTATCCCGTTACTACTTATTCTGACGGCCTGGGCATGCTGTTTCTATTTTGCCATCATGCATGAAATAGACGACGAGACCAACGACAGCCTGGAGAATTATAAGGAAATCATCATCAAGACAGTACTTGCGGACAGTACACTTTTACGTGACCATGTGGACATCATGACCAAATACTATATCCGTGAAGTCCCTGAACAGGAGGCGGATCTGGGTAAAGATGAATTTTTCGACTCGACAACTTATATAGAAATAGAGATGGAATATGAACCTGTACGGGTACTGCGTACCTGGTTCATGACAGCCGACCGGAAGTATTATGAACTGACGATCGAAACGTCCACATTAGAGAAGGAGGATATGGCAGAAGCTATTTTCTGGAGTATTATAATCCTTTATGCCAGCTTATTGTGCTGCATTTTACTGGTATCCCATTTCGTATTCAGAACCAGTTTCCGCCCTCTTTATACATTGATCAAATGGCTGAAAGAGTACAGACTGGGAAAACAACCGACTCCTTTGGTGAATGAAACCAAAGTAGAGGAATTTAAAATTCTGAATCAGGCAATCCAGACAACCATGAACCGGAGTACGGAAATGTACAATCAGCAAAAACAGTTCGTTGAAAATGCCTCCCACGAGCTACAGACACCGTTGGCTATCTGTATGAATAAACTGGAACTTCTTAGTGAAAATCCGGATTGTACAGAAGAACAACTGATTGAAATAGCCGGGATCAATCATACCCTTCGGGGTATTATTAAGATGAACAGATCGCTACTGCTTCTTTCCCGTATCGACAATAAACAGTTTCCTGATACATCCGAAATAGAGATCAACCAGTTGATCAACAAATATCTGCCGGATTTCAAGGAGATGTATGAGCATAAAAATATACATGTCACTTATACGGAAACCGGCGCCTTGATGTGCACGATGAATGAATCGCTGGCTTCAACCCTGATCAGCAATCTGTTAAAGAACGCATTCGTACACAATAAAGAAAGTGGATCGATCATCCTGACCGTAACTAACCGGACACTGACAATTGCAAACAGCAGCGACAGTCCCGGACTAAATGAGGAAACCTTATTCAACCGTTTCGAGAAACAAACGCATAAGAAAGAATCGACAGGACTGGGACTGGCTATCGTTAAATCGATTGCATCCATTTACGGAATAAAAATAAAATATGAGTATAATGGCTTGCACCAATTCATTTTAACATTCAAATGATCTATTTTTCCCAAATCTTTCCCAAATGTTCCTTTTTCTTTGCAGTATAAATTAAAAGAAAAATGTTATGAAGAAGTTAGGATTAATTATGGTCAGCCTGTTACTATCGACAATGGCTATTTTCGCAGACAACGAAAAAATAACAAGGGACAAGTCTGTATTGCCCTCTGTATGTCGCAATTTCATCTCTGCCAACTTCGGACAGACAGAGATCTCGCATATTAAGATAGAGAGCAATTTGTTAGGTACCAAAGGATACGATGTGATCCTGACAAACGGAGTAAACGTAGAGTTCGACAAATCCGGTGAATGGAAAGAGATTGAAGCGCGCCATTCTTCCATCCCATTAGGAGTCCTGCCGGAAAAGATAGCCGATTATATCAGGAAGAATTTTCCCGATAACACGGTTATTTCTGTAGATAAAGATACACGCGAATATGAAGTTAAACTAAATAATGATCTGGAACTCAAGTTCGACCGTAACGGAAATTTCAAAAAGTTCGATTAATAACACAACAAAAAGAAATAAATATGAAAACAAAATTATCAGTATTAGCACTAGCGATGTGCAGCTTGTTAACTTTCACGAGCTGCGATGACGATGACAACAATTATCTGCCAGACCAAACCGTTACAAAAGCATTCGAAACCAAATATCCGGATGCCGGGAAAGTGGAATGGGAAACAAAGAACGGCTACGAGGTAGCAGATTTCCATCTGGGCGGAAATGAGACAGAAGCCTGGTTCGATAATAAAGGAAACTGGCTGATGACCAAAACTGAGATTAATTTCGGTCTGCTACCTGAAGATATACGCAAGGCTCTGAAAGGAGGAGAATATGCAAAGTGGAAATATACAGAATATGACAAACTCGAACGTTCCAATGCCGCTACGGTATATGTGATCGAAGCAGAGCAGGGTGAAAAGGAGGTTGACCTGTATTACACGGAAGACGGTACGCTTATAAAAGTCGTTGACGATTCTATTAATGATAACAATAACTTCCAGCCCGTAACTATTCCGCAAGCTATCACTGACGCTATCAACGAAATGTATGCAGGCGCGACCATAGTTGAGTTCGACCAGGAAAAGACCGGCTTTGAAGTCGACATTCTACACAACGGCATTTATAAAGATGTCTATTTTAACTCAAACAATGAATGGGTTTCTACGGAATGGGACATCACGGAAGATAAAGTACCGGCAATCGTCATGGATGCACTCAAAACTTCCGAATATAAAAATTACCGGATCGACGATATAGACCAGATCGAAAAACCGGCAGGTACTTTCTACTTGTTTGAACTGGAACAAGGAGATAATGATGTCGAAGTAACGATCAGTGCCGAAGGTAAGATCGAAAACGTCCGTAAAGATTAACAATGTAAAAAGAACTTTGTATAGAGTGAATTTGTTTCTTACGAGAATAAACTGCACGAATATAATGGCTGAACCTCCATTGTATTCGTGTTTTCTTTTATAAACAATTAAAATTAAACGTCATGAAAGAAAAACTATCTGTTTTAGCTATTCTCGTATGTTGTATCTCAGTATTTATCAGTTGCAATGACCACCAGAAAAAAGTAAATAAAACCGTCGAAATCCCGCAGGCTCTCCAAAACTTTATCTCTACAAAATATCCGCAGGCAACAATCCTGAAATTTGATAAAGAAAAGAATGGTACAGAAGTCGATATAAAAGATAAGGATCTTGACAAAGAGGTTTTATTCAATGATAAGAACGAATGGATCAGTACTAAATGGGATACCCGTCCGGAAGATGTACCTGTTGCCGTCATGGATGAACTGGCCAGCTCCGCTTATAATCAATATAAAGTTTTGGAAGTGGATGCGATAGAAAAGCCGGCAGGTATGTTCTACACTTTCGAACTGAAAATGGATAATAATGAGGTAAAACTCACCTTCGATTCGGAAGGACAACTGATAGAATAAAAAAAAATCCTCCGGATCCATTCCGGAGGACTCTTCACAACCTTATTGAATGCGCTTCTCCAATTCCTTCTGCCGGATATTATCCCAATACCGGCAATCCAACTCAAAAAAAGTGGATGTATAAGGTATTGTCAAATTACTTTTCAATATGATCACATTAAAAATACGGCTTACACTATCCAAACGGGAAATTAACTGTTCATGAGGTATATATTGCAACCGATCACCCAATAAATCCCCTGCACGCAACCGGAGTTCCGTCACACCGGGCGCATCCGGTTCTTCCATAAACATCAATTCCCGATCCTGATATATAGTAGCCTTGATATGCGGTGCCTGATTTATTTCAGACATAACATACGACAATATATCCTGATAATCTTCTCCTGTATAAAATGTTTTAATACCTTCCTGGCTTTGCAACGGATAAGCCATATCAGTTACAACAATCCAGTTACGATGTCCCAATAAAGAAATATCCTTATGCAACTCATCTTTCCAGGAAAGCGGTTTGGAAATACATCCCTCCAGAAAAAGAAACAACAGACCAATCAATATATAACTCCGGTAATTCCTATATTTCATATCCGATAAGTTTAATTGTCTTTAAACAAAATGCAGTCCAATCCGAAATGATAAGCGGAAGCCTTTTCATTTTTACCGGCCACTTCTACTTTTAGTTCAAATGTATTGTTCACCGGCTGCTGTACTCCCAAGTCAAGTTCTTTATTCAAGATATCCGGACTGTAAGCATCCCAACCCTCTATGACCAATTTATTATTCATATAAATATTCAGTTTGGCAGAGACAGGGGTAGTAGTCAGATAAAGAATGACTTTTTTAGGATGATATTGTTCTCCAAAACGGAAAGAGAGATAATCGCCCACATTTTTTGCTTCTGCTAAAAGTTGTTTTGCCATACTCCATTTCGCATCACCCTTATCATTATCCATCGCCTGAACTTTACAGATCAATCCGTCAGAAAAAGAGTCCGGTTGTATATCTTCCAACTCAACAGCATCTTTTATACGGAATTTATTTGTCTGAGTTATCTTTTCCAAATCTTCTATCTGAGGAACCGGACTTGCTGCTGCCTCGATCATCGGAACCCTGTTATGAGTTGCCCCTTCTTTTCCGTACCAAAAAGAAGTAAGTGCATATTGCAGGATCGCATCCGGACCTGTAGAGAAATTAAAAGCCTCCATATCCAACCTGAACCGACTATTAAAAGGTATCGCATCCAGACTACGACTTCTCGTACAAATGTTATACCCACGTGTATGAGGATTTTCTCCGGTAAAACCCCGAGTCTCTCCTCCTACCCGGATATTCGCCAGGAAAGGAGTTGAAAATTCATCTTCACGACTCGGATGAACACCACCCGCCCAGCCATAATAATCTTCTGTCCCGGTTCCGAAATGAGATGGGAAACGACGGTCAAAATCCTCATCTATATAAATTTTTTCATCACCTTCCCCCCACCACCAGGGCAATGGATTCAAAACGGCAAAATTATCTCCAACATGGATACCTTCACCTTTTACTTCGACAAAGGTCATGTCACGGACCGGATTTGCCAAATAAGGTTCATCTGTCCACCAGTTCGCATGGAAATAATAGGTATCGTTCGTCCATTTCCAGGGAGAAACTACCAGATCAGATTCCAACGTTACAGGAAACGAAGAATAGTTATGGATACGGATCTCACCTTTTTTCTTGTACGGCATAATCCAACGGCAAACCATCCTTCCATCCTGGCGAACTTCCCGTTCCCAGGTCCGGTAAGGATCAACCGCATTGACATTTCCGAAAAAATCACCTAACGGACACCAGACTGCCGGTATATCATCGAACACTATCTCAAGAACAGTCGAACGCAAAGCCTGAGGTAAATTTTCTGCTGATAATTTAAACTCCATATTACGGATCGCGGACGTTCCTTCCGGTAATAAGATAGTCTCTGTCCGTTTACTACCTACAGAACCGGAAAAACAGACTTTTTCCCCTTTAGTAAAAGGGGTCGGATTTCTCAATTCTTTCCCAACCTGCTCTACTGTAGCATGGTAACGGTCCATAAAATCCGGCTGAAATGTCTGAACTTCCACATTGGGGGAATAGGCCCTATAATTTATAATGTAGAAAAAAGAATCCCCTTCGACAGTCACTTTACAGCTTTTTCCAAACGGAATCGGTAAATACAGATCGCCGGCCCGGCAAGTATAAACAGCGAAAGGCTCTGGAGCAAAAGATTTACCGGTCAACAGACGGATCATATTGGTCCGTATCGTTGGTTCTTTAGCGCCATCCAGGTAAATCAAAATATCCGGCCCTTGACGATCATTGAAATCTTTATAAAAAAAGGGAGTCCATATTCTGGTCAATACCCCGGGACCATGACATTCCATTAAGACAGACTCCTCCTTACCGTTATTCATTTCTTTACGCAGATCAAATCCCTGGTCTCCATTCGCAAACCAGCCTGCCGGATCGTCCGGTGTCACAGAAGCACGGTTATAACTACTATTCTGCAATGATTTGTACGGAAACTCCGGCTTCTTTGTGACAACTGTACGATCAGTCATTTCGTTCAACAGCGATTCAAAAGTCACATCATATTGCTGAGCTTCGATATATGGCTGAAAACCAAACAAACAGGCAGTTATTCCCAAAAAGAATTTTATTCTTGCCGCTTTCACATATAATAATAATTGACCCATAAAAATACAACTATTTTGAATTTGAAAGCCCGGTCCCTGTTCCTGCTGGTTTTACTTATATACTCAGGATACCGGGCTTTTCTTATTCTATTGATTATTATTCTAATATACTATGACCAGCCCGGATTTTGCTCCAGGTTCGGATTCAGAAGTATCTGTCTGGTAGGAAGAGGGAACAAATAATGTTTCTCTTCAAATTTACGTTTACCGGTCGGCTCTACAATAATGTAACCATCTCCATTCTGAGGAAAATCAATATCTCCCCATCTTGAATCCGTGTCATACTGGGTACCCCTCCATAAAACACCTTCCAATGCCATCGGCATCTCTGTTTCCGCATTTTTCCAGCGACGCAGATCATCGAAACGGAACCCTTCAAGGAAAAGTTCGATTGTTCTTTCCCTGCGAATTTCAGTACGCATATCCAAACCATTCGTAGAAACGAAAGAGTTTGTCAAAGCAGGAAGTCCCGCACGATCTCTCAGTTTATTAATGGTCAAGTCCAGTTGCTGATCCGTTATACTACCATTCTTCTCAAATAAGGCCTCCGCATGTATCAATAGTACTTCAGCCAAACGGATAACAGGCCAGTCTACCCCGAACGGAGAAGGCACTTCCACCCTGAACTTAACAGCATAATACCCCGTTCGTGTCGTGTTTCCGAAATTGATATCATAAACATTTCCCCCATTAAAAGGATTATTCCAGTCACGGTTATATTCGGGAGGATTATTCGCCCAAAAACGAGTAAACGGTTTCTGCAATATATTTGTCATACGAAGATCCCTGTTTTCATATTCGCTTTCCACCGTTTTTCGTCCCTGGAATAAAGGAGATTTATTTATAGGCAAACCATCTGTACACAAAAACATATCCACAAATTTACGGGTGGCACTCGGGTATTTATGCGCGCTGCTGGTACCCGCCGCCCTGATATCCGCGTCAAAGCGATTCACTAAAATATATTCTTTCTGATCCAACTTCGTTAACCCGGCAACATTTGTTTTCCCTTTATCCAGCAAAAAGAAATACCGGTAACTTTCATCACCCAAAACATCCCTACGGTCAAAAAGAGCATACTGGTTACCGTTGATCACTTCACCCGTAGCAGAAATTGCCAGTTCCAACAAATCGTCCCCACTCTGTCCGCGATACTTACGCCAGGTACCTTCAAACAGAGCCACACGACCTTTAAAAGAAAGCGCGGCCTCCCGGCTTACCCGTCCTTTCTTTCCTTCAGCAATTTCATTTTCTTTTGGTAGCAAAGAAATTGCCTGATCCAAATCTTTCAAAATATGAGCAACAACTTCTTCCCGGCTGTTTCTCGGCCCGTAAAGCAATTCCGTATCATTCAAATCAAGTACTTTATCGATAATAGGAACCCCTCCGTAATATCTCAGTAATTCAAAATAGGCAAATGCTCTAAAGAAATGTGCTTCACCGACATATTCATTGATCTGATCCGCTAACTCGGGAACTAATACAGCTTTTTCCAGCAAGTACGTCGTATTCCTTATATTGACATAAGGAGCTTTCCACAAATCACTATTCGGTTCAGGAGAATAACTACCGTTACTCACCGTATTTTCACTCCAGTCAACCAAAATATCGGAACGGACATCCTGACCGACTCCCGAACTGGGTAAAGTAAAATAAAACTGATTGGCAAACAGTTCAAATTGGCCTGCACTCTGAAAAAATGTCGACTCCGAATATTTGTCCTGCGGATATAGGCTCAAATCCTTTTCACAAGAACAAAATAAAATCACGGCCAACAGGAAACACATCGAATATACTATATTATTTTTCATAATCTTTCATGTATTTAAAGTGTAACATTGATCCCGAATGAATAACCTCTGGGGAATGGAGTAATACGGGGATTAAAAGGTTTTTCCGGATCATAGATACCTGGAATAGAATATGTTTCCCATATATCCGTACCACTGAAATAAACCCGGAGCTTCTCAATCTTAGCCTTTTCTATCAGACTCTTCGGAAAGGTGTACCCTAGTTGTAAATTCTTCAAACGGATATACTTATTATTATAGAATTTATAGGGGGCATTGGACGAGGCATAATCATGGTTTTTAACTGCATCATTCTGTGACAAGCGCGGATAGAACGCATTTGTATTATCATTTGTCCAGTATTTACCATAGAAATATTCCTGCGGAGGCCATGAATCATATTCTATCGGCTTATTTGATTCCAGAACCTGCCATTTCAGTACCCCCTGGAAGAACATACTCAAATCAATATTTTTCCAGTTTACACCTAAATTGATACCAAACAAATAATGTTGTCCGTTATCTCCCAAATGTATCATATCACCTGAACCCGATGCCGGTTTTCCATCTTCTCCCAACTTATAAACCTGGGGTAGTAATTTCCCGTCACCATCCAAATCTTTATAACGGGCGTCACCCAAAGATAGATTATTCGGAATACCGGATGTCATTTTCTCATTATAGGCAGCTAATTCCTGTTCCGTCCGGATGAAACCGTCAAAGTCATATCCAAAATAAGAACCTACCGGATAACCCTCCACGAAAGAATTATATCCCGAATTCGGAATTGTCGAATCAGCCAGTTTCAATACTTTACTGGTGTTGTTGCTGATATTGACATTCGCAGAATATCCCCAGTCTCCTACCTGGTCACGCCAACCGACTGATAATTCCCAGCCTTTCGAGCGGACATAAGCCCCGTTAATACTAGGCGCTGTTACTCCTAAAACCTGCGGAAATTCCTGAGTAAAGAACATATTCGGATTGTTCTTGATATAGAGGTCGAGGGAAGCATTCAAACGCGAATCCAACAAAGCGATATCCAATCCCAAGTTCTTGGTATCGATCTTTTCCCACGAACGTGTCTTACTAGCCATACCGGATAAGGTTGCTTGTTGGGTCAGTGAAGGGGATAAGCTATTACCCATCGGGTATTGTCCGTTTATATTGATCTGGGCTATATAATCGTATAAACCGATACTGGCCTCATTACCCATCTGTCCCCATGATGCCCGTAATTTCAGGAAGTTCACGATATGATTGACTGGTTGCATGAACGATTCATTCGAAATAGTCCAGGCCCCTGATACCCCAAAGAAAGGCGACCATCTATGCCCTTTGGCAAAACGAGAAGAACCGTCATAACGGAATGTACCTTCCAATAAATATTTATTGTCGAACGAATAACCCAACCGGGCAAAAAATGAATTCAAAGCACGATCCGACTTACTTTCATTATTATATTGTTCATCGCTGCTTCCTACACCAAAAGTAGGTAATTCCGGACTGATCAATCCCAGCCGTCTATAGGCCTCAAATTTACGATAGTCTTCCTCTTCATGGGAATATCCCGCCATCAGGTCAAACCGGTTTTTTTCCAATAACGTATATTGATAGTTAGCATAAATATTAGCTACCGTATAGCGTGAACGGCCATATAAAGACCCGGCAGAATTCCTGCCATTTGTCGAATTATAGGAATACTTATTGTTTTCGTCATACATATCGAATCCAAGTTCAGCCCATTCATTCTCATTAATATCGAAACTGGCTGAATATTCACCCGTTATCGACAAATTCTTAATCGGTGTCAGGACAAATCCGAGCAGGGCTTTAATCCTGTAATTCAAATCCGTTGAATTACCTCCATCCCGGGCATAACCTATCGGATTCTGATGAGAGCCGAAATTATACAAATGACCTGCTGAATTAAACGGCATGAATACCGGCCATATCAATCCCTGCCAAAACTCTACCTGATCATATCTGTAAGGTTCCGTCACTTTCTGCCGTTCAAAGTCAAATATTGTCTTTACCTTTAAAAAGCTGGTGATATCATAATCATTTTTCAGCTTGACAAAAAAACGTTTATTATAATTATCACCATAATTCAGCATAGCATCCTGGCCTACATATCCAACCGAGTTATAATAGTTCAATCGCTGTGTTTTACCGGAAACCGAGAGATTATAATTTTGCATCGGTGCAGGACTAAACATTATATCCGGCCAGTTATAATCGCCAAATACAAAATTTGCACTGTTATCAAAAGGCCATTGACAAGAATATTGCCCGTTGTTTTGTTTGATAACATCCATTGTCAGACTGTTATCTGCAATATACTTTACAATATGGCTATACATATTGGTCTTCTGCCCGTCATTCACAAACCCTTCATTCATCATCTCTACCAACTGAAGTACATTCGTACTTTTTTTCATCAACGAAGGTTGTTGGATCGTAAATGTTCCTGTAAAATTAATGGTAGGCTTATCGGTCTGCCCTTTTTTTGTGGTGACCAGAATAACTCCACCTGCAGCACGGGCTCCGTAAATAGCGGCCTGGGCATCTTTCAATACACTGATACTTTCAATGTCATCCGGATTAATATTATCCAAAGCATAAGTATTATTGTCTTTCTGAGCTATCCCGTCAATAACGACCAATACACCAGGATCACTTTTAGAGGTGGTTCCACGAATGGAAATACTACTATTGGTTCCACGGATTTTTCCCTGATTCGAACGGGTTATTTGTACACCGGGAGCTATCCCCTGTAGTAAATCAGTCGTTCTGGCAACCGGTCTGTCCTCCAGTACTTCTTTATCTATCATCGAAACAGAACCGGTCAACGTTGACTTTTTCCTTGTTCCATAACCGATCACCACCAGTTCATCCAGAGCCAAGGTCTCTTCCTTCATCTGTATATTCAGGACATTTTTACTACCTACTGCCATTTCAACCGGTACATAGCCTATATAACTGATCAATAAACGATCTTGATCTGATGCCGTCAGACTGAACTGCCCATCGACATCCGTTACAACTCCGGTCGTAGTACCTTTGATTACGATATTGGCTCCGATAATGGGATCACCATTCTGATCCACGACTTTTCCTGTTATATTTCTCTGGCCTTGCTGAACTGTAGTAAATACAGTACGTTTGGATAATATGATATAATCATTCTCGAATTCATATTTTATCTCATTATTTCCAAAAGCTTCCACCAGATATTCCGAAACTTTCGCATGGTCATTTTTCACCCGTACAATCTGTTCCGTATCTATCTCCGTATCACTGAACACAACCAGATAATTCGTCTGTTGCTCTATGGCACGAATCAGTTCTCCTACGGTCAATTGGGTATCGGGTAATTTCACTATAGCATTTTGCGCTTCACTTTCAACAGCCACCAGCTGGAAGACAAAAGCAAATAAAAAGATCAGGGATATTTTCATAACACGAAGTATATTATTTCTTTTTTTTAAACATACCAGGGGTGTTAACAAAGGATTTCTTTTCATATCTTTGTTTCATTAAAGTAATTACTAGATTTTTAAGTCACACTGGGATTGCTTTATTCAGTCGGTGGATGTTGGTCGCATCCGCCGATTTTTATAGCAGGATTTTTTATTTTTTCATCATAGGCATTCTATTTTAAAGTTAAACATTCATTTTACAGATCAACACTTACTCTCTGTATAAAGTAATAATACTACGTTCTTCATTCTCACTTATTTTGAAATGATGTATCTTTTGAATGATACGTAATATTTCCGCTACTCCATCCCTCTGCCGGAACTTACCGGTATACCGATAGGACAATATTTCCGGGCTTTTAACTATAATCTTTACATCATAATACAATTCCAACTTTTTCAGGATCTCTTCCAGCCGTTCGGATTTGAAATTGTAAATACCCTCTTTCCAAAGCAAATCGTCTTTATTTTGCATCCGAAGCATCTGAAAAGATTTTTGATTATATATCAATTGTTGGTTCGGCTCCAGCACAATTCCATTCACCTCATCTTCCGGACGATACACTTTCACTGCCCCCTCGATCAGACTGGTACTGATCATTTCTACATTCGGATAACAAAAGACATTGAATTGTGTCCCCAACGCTCTTATATTCAACGATCCGGCAGAAACTATAAAAGGAGAATCCTGATTTTTTGCCACATCAAAAAAACCTTCCCCTTGCAAATAGACTTTTCTCTCCTTTCCGAATACAGAAGGATAAGTTAAGGTCGATCCCGCATTCAACCAGACAAAAGTCCCATCCGGCAATTTTAACCGTGCCCGTTGTCCGGCAGGCACAAAAAACTCTTGTTGTTCCGCAATATAATTTTCAGGAATACCTGCATAATTAACAGCAGTTATCCAGACAGTCACAACCAGAGCAGCCACGGCGGCGGCATACCCCATACTTTTTATCAGATATTTTCTCCGGACAGTACGGCGTTGCTTTTCCATAAATAGCTGTAAGCTTTGACGTCCGGCATCTTTATTAGCCCCTTGAGGAGCCATTCCGGAAAGAGTATGTATATTCTGATATTCGATGATCTGTTCTTTCAATTTATCATCATGCACAGCCTCCTGTAGTAGTTTTACCCGTTCCGACTTTGTCAGTTCATCCTGAAAATATTTACTGATACGTTCATCCATATTATCAAAGCTTTCTTATCCTGTTTATAAGGTAGACAAACAAGCGAAAAAAATCCACTATACATTTTTAAAGAAATTGCGATTTAAAAAACAAAAAACGAAGACGTCCATTTTTTATGTTCATCTTCGTTTTCTCTTATTTTAAACTCCGAATAGTAAAATCAATAACGGTACGTAATCTTTCAAATCTTCCCGCAATTTCTTGTAAGCAACAGCCATTTGGTTTTCCACAGTATTCACAGATATATTAAAGTGTTTTGCTATATCCTTCTGTTTCATTCCCTCAAATTTATTCATGATAAAAATCTCCCGGCATCGTTGGGGTAAAGATTGTAAAGCCTTGTCCAAACGGGATTCTATATCATCCTCAGATGCAAATTCCAGATCAAACGCTTCCAGGGAATCAAATTTCATTCGTAAAGTCAAACTATATTCATCCTGCATCCACTGGGCGGTTTCTTTTTCTAGTATTTTACGTTGAATATGATTGATACATCTGTTTTTAGTAGCGGTAAACAAGTAAGCGACCGTATTAACCGGCATTGTCAGAACCTCCCTTTTTTCATACAATTCCGTGAACACATCCTGCACGATATTCTCGGCATCAGCATCCAACAACACATATTCCCGTGCAAAAAATTTCAGACGGGAATACCACGTTATATACAATTGCTCAAAATCCATAAAGAAAAAGTTCTCCCTTTCAAAACAAATCAGTAAGCAAATGTAACATTAAAATTGATATTTCAACTATTATATTACCTGTTACAAAAAAGATATATACATATCTTCAGAAATATCAATTATTTACGGACTTTATTTGAAATGAAATTTCTCCCATGTATAGACCTTCGGAGATTCTTTTATAAAAGGGGTGACATTCTTCCGGTCTTCCTGGCTAAGATACAAAGGGGTTGTATATGTTGCCGTCAATGTCAGACTGTCGGGACTCAGACTATATTGTATCAGATCCATATCCAAACGGGAAGTTGCATCCAGAAAGGCTGTACTGTTTTTATCTGCATCCTCTTTAATAAACCAGTCCGGAGAAACCGGGGTAAACAGATCGGACGCTGCCAACGGTTTCCATTCAGTCGTAAAAAATTCTACCTGACTGTCAGCTACCGGACCATTAACCGTTTTCACCATACAAATTACATTCGTATTGTTCACCAACGGTAATAATTTCATCTCAACAGTACTCCGTTCGGTTACCTGTAGTAATAAATAATCGGAAGTCAGATTTTTCAGTGTGGAAAAACCGTTCATCGTATTCTTCAAACGGGCTTCTTTTCCCGTTTTAAACAGATCGATCAAATCTTTACGCCAGGCATTTTCCAGCTGGGGAATATTATTATCCGGCATGGAAACGAATAAAGCATCCATTTCCTGAGCTTCCACTCCAAATGCAAAAACACAAATCAATATAGAAAAAATAAGTCGTTTCATATTCTATTGTCTATTTCGTCCCCAAATATAGGAATATCATTCCTAACAACACAAGGAATAAGTCCACAGCCTTGCTCTTTAAGTTTTTTTCATGGAAGAAAAGTGCTCCGGCTATGAAAGTGACGAGCACATTGCTACGACGTATCATAGACACGATCGAGATCATGGAATCCGGGAAACTCAAGGCATAAAAGTAAATCCAGTCGGCGATGATCAGAAAGACGGAGATAAATACGATATTCCAGTGCCATACGAACGGAGTGCTCTTTTTCCTCTGCGGATACCATAACAACAACAAAATCGGCAACATGATCAGACATTGATAAACATTGAACCATACCTGTACCGTCATTACATCCATACTCCCCATCAGATGCTTGTCATACAAGCCGCTCATCGCACCGGTCAATATAGAGATCACCGTGAAAAATATCCACTTATTATGAGTAAAGTTGATCCCCTCTTTCTTTCCTGAAGATGAAAGCATATAAAAGGAAGCGACCGACAGCAACACACCGATCCACTGATACAGATTCAACCGTTCGCCGAAAATAACCATAGCACCGACCAGTGTCAGCACCGGCTGTGTAGCCTTGATCGGTCCGGTTATGGTAAGCGGTAAATGTTTCAGTGCAAAATAACCGGATATCCAGGAGGATAATACGATCACCGCCTTGATAAGCACCGCCACATGTGCTTCAAACGAAACACGCGGAACATAAAACATCGTACCGTCCAATACATTTGTGTAGAACGATAAAAGTATAAAAGGAACGAAGATAAGACTACTTATCAACGTATTCAGAAATAACACCGGAATTACGGCATTCCCGTTCAGGGAAATCTTCTTATTCACCTCATAACATCCCAACAGGAATGCAGAGGCAAATGCTAATGCTACCCACATATCTTAACTATTAAACAATTCTTCGGGATAAGTTACATCCACCAGAAAAAGCGCATGACCGGGAACAGACCCTCCGGCTTTGCATCTGTCTTTTGCCTCTATTACTTTACGAAAACCATCGATCGTCAGTTTACCCCGCCCCACTTCCAGCAAAGTACCGACTATTGCCCGTACCATATTACGCAGAAAGCGATCTGCCTGCACGGTAAATACCCAAACATCTCCTTCCTGCTCCCATCCGGCCTGGTAAATACGGCAGTTGTTCGTTTTGACATCCGTATGCAATTTACTAAAACTGGTGAAATCAATATAATCGAACAAGACCTTGCACGCTTCATTCATCGCCCCGAAATCAAGCTTTCCACTCATCCTGTAAACCAGATCATAATTAAACGGGTCCTTCCGGGTCGTAACATAATATTTATATGTACGTGAAGTGGCGTCGAAACGGGCATGTGCCTCCGGTCTGACCGGTACAATACGATAAACGGCAATATCTTTCGAAAGCAAACGGTTCAGTTTTTCTGCCAGGAAAGCCAGATCGTCGATCGGTTCTTCCCAATCGAAATGAGCGACCATCGACCGGGCATGTACTCCCGCATCCGTCCGTCCTGCTCCGACGACCGGAACCGGCCGACGCAATAGCGTAGCCAATGCCTCTTCCAGGCATTGCTGCACGGTTACACCATTGGGCTGTACCTGCCAACCACTGAAATTCTTGCCATTATAACCTAAATAAATAAAATACCGATTCACGCGCAGGATATTTACTTCTTAATATTTCGCTGCAAAGGTAACAGAATTATCGCCAGGAGATTGCTCATACGTCCAAAAAAGTGTACTTTTGCGCTCTCAAATCTACACAATAAAACTATTTGACATGTTTGCAACATTGCTTCAATCGTCTTATTTTGCCTTGTTTCTGATCGTTGCATTAGGATTTATTCTGGGCAGGATACAGATCAAAGGTCTTTCCCTGGACGTTTCCGCTGTTATTTTCATCGCCCTTTTGTTCGGACACTTTGGAGTGATCATTCCAAAAGAATTAGGAAATTTCGGTTTGGTACTATTTATCTTTACCATCGGCATCCAGGCCGGTCCCGGGTTCTTCGACTCTTTCCGGTCAAAAGGGAAAACGCTGATTTTCCTGACTCTGCTCATCATCGGATCAGCCTGTCTGACCGGATTGATTTTCAAATATGCCCTGGGGATCGATACACCCAGCATCGTCGGACTGATCGCCGGAGCGCTGACCAGTACACCGGGTCTGGCCGTTGCTATCGATACCACCCAATCGTCTTCTGCTTCTATCGCTTACGGTATCGCTTATCCGTTCGGTGTGATCGGTGTGATTCTATTTGTCAAATTATTACCCAAGATACTCCGCATAGATCTGAATGCTGAAGCCCAGGCTTTGGAGGCCAAAAGAAAAGGCAAATATCCTCCGTTGCATACAGGAGCATTCCGTATTATCAATAGTAATATCTGCGGTAAAACATTGGCCCAACTTCAACTGCGCAGCATGACGGGAGCTGTCATTTCCCGTATCAAGCACAAAGACAAAACGTCCATTCCAACAGCACAAACAGTATTGAAGGAAGGAGATTTGATCAAAGCTGTCGGTAATGACAAATCGCTGGAACAACTGGAGATACTGGTAGGCGAACGCATTAAAGAAGACCTCCCATTCAACAGCACGCAGGAACTTCAGTCCATGCTTGTTACCAACAAGAACGTAATCAATAAAACACTGGGATATTTAAACCTGCAGAGTACTTTCAGCTGTACCGTGACACGGGTCCGCCGAAGCGGTATCGACCTCCCTCCCGAACCGGATCTGACGCTGAAGTTCGGTGACAAACTGATGATAGCCGGAGAAAAAGAAGACCTGAAAGAACTGGGACAAGTACTTGGTAACGATGAGAAAAAACTTTCCGACACAGACTTCTTCCCGATTGCAGCCGGTATTGTATTAGGAGTATTATTCGGGAAACTGAACCTGTCGTTTTCCGACTCATTCTCTTTCTCCCCGGGATTGACCGGAGGTATCCTGATGGTGGCACTTGTGTTGAGTGCGATCGGAAAAACCGGACCGATCGTCTGGTCTATGTCAGGTTCCGCCAATCAGTTGCTACGCCAATTAGGATTATTATTATTCCTGGCAGAGGTCGGGACATCGGCGGGAGTCAATCTGGTATCCACATTCCAGGAAAGCGGCTGGACGTTATTCGGTGTCGGTATGGCTATCACGATGGTACCGATGCTTATCGCCCTCTGCTTCGGATACTGGGTATTTAAAATCAACATTCTCGACCTGATCGGAACAATAGCAGGCGGAATGACCAGTACACCGGGACTCGCTGCTGCCGACTCCATGACAGACAGTTCGGCTCCAAGTATAGCCTATGCGACGGTCTATCCGATTGCAATGGTCTTCCTTATTTTATTCATTCAGCTGATCGCAAATCTGATCGCCTGATAAAAGTATCTAATAAAAAAACGGGCTTCCCGGCTTGATTTTTAGCCAATAAGCTCGTTTTTCACGTTTTTTTATTTTACATTTGCAGATACCATAAACAATAAATCTATGATAATGCAAATGAACCAACAATTTGACCTGGCCTTCAACTTTCTACAGAATACGGGAACACACCTCTTTCTGACGGGGAAAGCCGGAACCGGAAAAACTACGTTTCTGAAAAAGCTAAAAGAGGTTTCTCCCAAACGTATGATCGTTGTCGCTCCAACCGGTGTAGCAGCCATAAACGCAGGAGGTGTTACTATTCATTCCTTCTTCCAGCTACCTTTTGGCCCTTACATTCCTTCGGCAAACAAAGAAGGAAATCAAAGTAACAATTATACCAATAAATTCAGCCGGGATAAGATCAATATCATCCGGAGCATGGATTTACTCGTGATAGACGAAGTCAGTATGGTACGAGCAGACCTGCTGGACGCTATCAGCGATGTACTATGCCGCTATAAAGACCGGACGAAACCATTCGGCGGAGTGCAGTTACTGTTGATCGGTGACCTGCAACAGCTGGCACCGGTAGCCAAAGACGATGAATGGAATTTATTGAAAGCTCATTATCCTTCCACCTTTTTCTTTGACAGCAAAGCGCTTTCTGAAAGCAATTACTACTGTATCGAATTGACACAGGTATACCGCCAGAACGACAGCTCATTTATCAACCTATTGAATAACATCAGAGAAAACAGATTCGACGACGATACATTGCATTGCCTCAACCAGCGATACATACCGGACTTCAAGCCGGACGATCGACAGGGATACATCACCCTGACAACACACAACTACCAGGCACAGCAACTCAACAACCGGAAACTGGCGGAGTTGCCCGGCAAGTCATATACATTTCAGGCAGAAATAAACAACGACTTCCCTGAGTATTCCTACCCGACCGATCAACATCTGGAACTGAAAAGCGGTGCCCAGGTCATGTTCGTGAAAAACGATTCTTCTGGTGAACACAGGTACTATAATGGCAAAATCGGCAAGATCGTTTTTATCAACCCGAACAAAATAACCGTTGTCGGAGAAGACGGAAATGAAATACAGGTTGAAAAAGAGACCTGGAGCAATGTCAAATACACGATCAATCCGGAGACTAAAGAAATAACGGAAACGATTGCCGGAACTTTCAGCCAGTATCCGCTGAAAACGGCTTGGGCGATCACGATCCATAAGAGTCAGGGACTGACTTTCGATCACGCCATCATCGATGCCTCGGCCGCTTTCTCACATGGCCAGGTATATGTTGCTCTCAGCCGATGCAAAACATTGGAAGGTTTAGTATTGAGCAGCCCTATTACCCGTAATGCCATGATCAAAGATTTACGGATACAGGAGTTTTCATCGTCCGTCGCCACGAAGCAACCGCAAAAAGAGCAGTTGGAACTGGCACAACAACAATATTTCCTGGAACTCGCCATTGAGCTTTTCAATTTTGAAAGTATCCAGCAGCGATTGCAATATGCCGCTTACATGGTTTATACTCATTTACAGAAGTTATATCCGGAGCTCAATACACAATATGCCAATACCCGTGATGCCTTCCGTTCCGTGATAACGGAAGTCGGAGGACGCTTCCAACAGCAACTAATCCGTATGGTCACAGGTAATCCGAATTACCGCGAAGATGAAGCGATACAAGAACGCATCCGGAAAGGTGTGGCTTATTTTATAGACCATATCGACAGTCTTTGTACTTCTCTGGAAGAAAATTCGGCCGTCGAAATAGATAACAAGGAGAGTCGGAAAGCCGTAAACAATGCAATCAGTAAATTTACGGAAGAATTACACCAGAAACAGGAAATATTAAAAGCATGCCAGAACGGTTTCTCTGTCGTTTGCTATCTGACCGCCAAAGCAAAAGCATCGATTGAGCCACCGGCATCGACCAAAAAGCGTTCCGAACGTTCTTCATCACAACCGGCAAAGGTTACCGTTTCCAGCGATATCTTACATCCGGATCTTTACAACAGCATCAGAAACTGGCGTTACGAACTAGCCACGGAAAAAGGATTACCGCCCTACACGATCCTACAACAGAAAGCCCTGTTAGGTATCGTCAATACATTACCGACCAGCTCCAGAGAGTTATTGGCTATTCCGGGAATAGGGAAAAAAGTAATTGAAAACTACGGAGGCGTATTGTTGGAACTTGTTGAAAAATATAAGAATAAATAAAAGAGGAACAAATCTTCTTTGAAATATCATTATGATCGTATATCAAATATATTCGATAAATTTTGACACAAATAACAGCAAAACGAAAACAGACATATTTTACAAAACGACATTACAGAGATTTGACAAATACATATTTTAACACGCCTCAATAATAAGTCATTTTGAAAATCTCATTTAAAACAAATTTCACATTCGTTTAAAACGAAATTTTTCCCGTTTTAAATGGATGTGATCTTTATTTTAAAGCAAATTTTTGTTAATTACACGAGATTTCATTCCAAACAAGCAGTATAAATAGGCCAATTTTTATGCTATATAGCATATTACCCCATCTAAAAGGGAGCTTGTCTCATGCGTTTCCACAATAACAAAATACACCTATTAAGCTTCAATATGAAAACAAACAAATACAGAAACAAGTATAGTAGTTCTTTTTGATAGCAAAACAAGTCTAACAGCATCTAAACATCAACCATAAACTCACTAATAGCGACGTACACAACACCTCAGCCGATGCCAAACCCAAACAGGAGAACCATTCGTATGTTAAATTATCATTTTGACACCAATTTATCAATCCCGATCATTTCGTTTTAATAAAAAAAACCGGATCTTTGTATATCTTTTTCATAACGACAAAAAATGAAAAGATCAGGCAAATAGAGATTTAATATGGATATAAAAGATTTATTAAAAAAGTATTCGGTTTTCATTTTAGGATTATATTTTTTAGCTGTAGGTATTGTATTGATTGTACGTTCTGCTTTAGGCACCACTCCTATTTCCAGTGTAAATTATGTGCTAAGTCTTAATACTCCCTTCTCGCTGGGAACGTGGACTTTTATCGTGAATCTCTTATTGATCATGGGACAATTCTGGCTGATCAGAAAAGACAGAAGCCGACAGGATACGATAGAAATTCTTCTTCAGATACCATTCTCTTTCATATTCTCGGCTTTTATAGACTTCAATATGGCCCTGACAAGTAATTTGCAGCCTTCCGGTTACGGCATGTCAATGGCATTATTACTCACAGGATGTCTTATTCAGTCTGTTGGCGTCGTACTCGAAATAAAACCGAAGGTAGCCATGATGAGTGCCGAAGCTTTTGTTAAATATGCATCCCGCTGTTATAATAAAGAGTTCGGAAAATTCAAGGTGTATTTCGATGTTACATTAGTTACTTTAGCCATACTAATTTCACTTATATTCACTCAAGGGATCGAAGGGATACGTGAAGGATCGCTTATCGCAGCCTGTATAACGGGATATATCGTTAGCTTTCTGAACCAGAGGATTATGACAAGAAAAACGCTTTACAAGTTATTGCCAGGTTTAAAATAAACAAAGTAATTTTATGATCATCGCTCTGAAAATGCCGGAAACTAAAATCTAAACAATTCAAGTCCCAACATCATTCCTTCATATTCATTGGCTCATTTATTAACTATCTACAATAAATCAAATTCTCCTTAACAGTCCGAAACCAAAGATACAACGATGAAAATCAAGCGTTCATAGATTATATTTTCTTTTTAGAAAAAAACTGCGTCTCTTTGCCTATAATATTTAAACAAATTGAGGACAGACATAATTCACACCTAATCAATATACTAATGATATATAAACTAACAAGCATATTATTACTAACTGTAGCTTTTTTCAGTTGTAACAATGAAGATGTAGATTCTTGCACAGATAATTGTATTTATTATTCATTCAACGAATCTGAAAAACAAATACTAAATGCAGATGATGCAATATACGGATCGATTGGGAGTACCTTTACACTCTATCTCAACTCCATCAACGATCCCAGATTCTATTTTAACTCGATGACAGATTCGTATCCCGTTAATGTCACAGATAACAAAAATGGAGAATACACCATTAACTTCACGGAAGCATCACGATTCATTGTCATAATTGAATATTATTTAGAAAAGAACAGCCTGGAAAATAAATTGTTTCGTTTTTATATAAACTTACAAACGGATTCTACTTACCAAATATTAAATAACACCTGCGTAATTGATGTTGAAAATGATTCTTTGAAAAACATTATTTCAACAGAAGTAAGAAATATATATATGCCTCTGGAACTCTGTTCATACAAGTTAAGTTATGAATACTATGATACAAATACAGAAACGGCAAGTGGAAACCTGATATATAGTTCAATCGGAGTAGAAAACGAACATTATGAAGGTTCGTTTACCAAGAAAAAAGATTCTATCAATGTGCAATACAACAACTTAAATTTAGACTTTACCAGAATAAAACGAAATTCGACTTATTATCTCAAACAAGATCTGACAGGTATATTCAAAACAAAATACTCTTTGGATACAATAAACGAAATATCAATCACCTCAGAAGTATTAATAAAGTAAATAATATGGAAATATGAAAAAGATAAATACCAAATACCGGGAAACAAAAACATTATTCACAATCTTATTTCTCTTTATTTTGATCCTAGCGGAATGGAGCTGTAAGGATGATGACACATCGATTGAACCCGACAAAAATATTAAAAACGAGAAAACTGAAATTTATTATTACAACAATAATAATAAACAAGTCATATCCGCAAACGACACATTATCCCTCAAATTAGAATCAACACTAACAATCTATATTGACTCTGTAAATAGTCCTTCAATACATGCTCAAACTCCAATAGATATCCAGAATAACAATAACTTCAGCTATGATTGCCATGCTAGGGAGGTGGCTTTATCCGGAGTAATGGTGACATGGAATAACAATACAGAATCAATGGCATTTTATATTGACATATTACCTTTAAACGCTTACTTCTATGTCCAAGGTACAAATTTCATTATAAATGTTACGGATGAAACAGTAAAAGAAGCGATTCAGGACGAACTCATCAAAAATTACATTCCGAATTATTCTGCAATCAAATTATCGTATAAAACACTATCTAATGGAGACCTGGTATTTGTATATGGATCAGAAGAATCAACCAACGGTACATTCAATGAAGATGGGGAAAATATCAGTTTATTATGTAGCGACCATTCCTATACGATTCTTTATGCAGGAGAAAACAGTAAAAACGAATATTCAATCACACAAGATTTAACCAGGAAATTTAAAGAACAATACGCTACAGAAAACATTCAGGAAGTATTGACGGTCACAACACTTCTAAAATCAAACAACTGAAAGCCAGCATGTTCTCGGACTTGATAAATATTGTCTTGAGTTGAACATTATGCTATTATACTGGATTGTTCCGCTATCTATCGATAAACATTACCATTATGATAGCGGAACAACACATTTCACAAACCGTTCTGGTTGTTATTTCTTCAATTCAAACCCTAGCATCATCCCATCATATTCACTGGCTAATTTATTCACCATTTTCAATGTGGTGTTGTCGGAAATGGAAGATATCTTCGACAGAAAATCAAGTAACTTATCGGCATTGAACAACAACGACAGTTCATCGCCGGAGATAACGACATGAGCAGTCAAAGTCGTCACTTTCAGTTTTCCGCCTAGAGCATATTTCAGCTCGACTGTTTTTTCGTCCGGATTAACAGAAAAGGTACCTTTTAAGGTTTTCTTCTTCAATGCATTCGTAAATGTACTGTCATTATTGAATACATAGTTGAACATGCCCTCTACTATACCCACTTTGGCACAATATGTCTTCAGCTTCTTTTCCAGTTCACCGGCAGCAACACTTCCGGCCACATTCTTCAAAGCATTATCACCTTCCAACTGAACAGCCGGATTCGTATACGTCCAGGTTCCCGCCAGATTCTCAACAGTCAGTTTCTTACCTCCAGTCACGGAAGTCACCGCATCTTTTACTGCAGACGAATTCAATAAATCTTTCAACGATTGTCCGTATGCCTGACCGGATACAGACAGCAGGATGCTAATAGCAACCATTAATCCCCACGCTTTTTTCATTTCTCTAGTTTTACTCTTTTTAAAAACGTACAAAGATACAAATATTATCCCTACATTTGTTCCTTACATTTATTTACGCAGCAAAAGATATTGAACTAAACAACATGAGTCTTATGGAAAATCTAACTAAACGCATTTGCATCATGCTTATTTGCTCATTAGCCTATTTGAACGGACAAGCGGCAATCGACCCGTCCATCGTACAATCGACCATTAACACGCTAACCGCAAAAGACAACAGTAACAAAAACGGAATCGAGAAAGGAGTTAACCAGGTAGCCCGTCTCTGGCTGGAAACAGACGGTGACAACGCTGCTTTCCAGACATTCTGTGAAACAAACTATATCACCGATCCGGAGGTGAAATACCAGACATTTCTTAAAATCAGTGATTATATGGAAACTATCGACGGGCATTTCAATGAAATGTCCCTTCGGCTTCAAAAGAACCTGCATCTGGATAACGGCCCATTGCTATCTATCGATGAAAAGTTCGGTTCGTACAGTCCGTCCAGTCACCTGAGCGACGACTTATATGATAATAAAATCGCCTTTATCATAGCCCTGAACTTTCCCCATCTGACCCTCGAAGAAAAAGAGGCACTCGGCACTGATCGTAAAGCATGGGCTTATGCACGTATGGGCGATCTGTTCACCGAACGTATCCCTGCTCCTTTGAAACAAGCAGCTTCAAACGCAGAAAGCGATGCCGATATTTATATTTCCCAATACAATATTTATATGGGACACGTGGCAAACAAAAAAGGACAGTTGTTGTTTCCGCAAGACATGGTCCTGTTATCACACTGGAACCTGCGTGACGAGATTAAAGCCAATTATAACAAAGGGAAAGAAGGGTTGGATAAACAACGCACAGTTTACGAAGTAATGAAACGCATCATATCGCAGGAAATACCGGTCGAAGTGATCAACTCAGGAGCCTATGAATGGGATCCGTATGCAAACACGATCAGGAAGGACGGAAAAGAGATCAAGTCGACTCCTGAATCGACTATCCGTTACCAGAAGATGCTGAATAATTTCAAAGCCATGCAAGGTATCGATAAATACACAGGAGATACCTATATCGACCGTAAATTCAACGATGACATGGAAGTTGCTTTACAGGATGTCGAAAAACTGTTTGACGAATTCCTTTCTGCCCCCGAACTGAAAGAAGTCGGTAAAATGATCTCAAAACGTCTGGGACGTAAGTTGGAAGCTTACGATATCTGGTACGATGGTTTTAAGGCTCGCAGTAACCTGGATGAAACCAAGCTGGATGCACAAACGCAAGCTCTTTACCCGGATGCAGCGACATTGGATAAGAAATTACCGGACATTCTGATAAAACTGGGATTCAGTGCCGAACGTGCTAATTATCTGGCTGATAAGATCACGGTCGATGCTGCTCGTGGTTCAGGTCACGCATGGGGAGCATCGATGAAAGGACAGCAATCACGTCTTCGTACCCGTATCCCTTCTTCCGGGATGAATTATAAAGGATACAATATTGCTATTCATGAATTCGGACATAATGTGGAACAGACCCTATCGCTCTATGACGTGGATTATTATATGCTGCATGGCGTTCCGAACACAGCTTTCACCGAAGCGTTGGCTTTTGTTTTTCAGAAACGTGATCTTGAAATTTTAGGTATCACCGATCCCAATCCAGAAAAGCAAGCAATGGATGTACTGGATAAAATCTGGAGTATGTATGAAATATGCGGTGTTTCCATGCTGGATATTTCTGTTTGGAAATGGATGTATGCCCATCCGGATGCTACTGCGGAGCAACTGAAAGAAGCAACCATCGCGCTGTCAAAAGAGATATGGAACAAATATTATGCTCCTGCTTTCGGAGTAAAGGACGAAACCGTATTGGCTGTTTATTCACATATGATCAGTTATCCGCTGTACTTATCAGCCTATGCATTCGGACAGATCATCGAATTCCAACTCGATCAGTATCTGGAAGGAAAGGATTTTGCCAATGAGGTCGAACGCATTTTCCGACAGGGATGTCTGACACCGAACCAGTGGATAATACTGGCTACCGGCAGCCCGCTGACAGTCGAACCAATGCTGGAGGCGGTAAGAGAAGTTATTAAGTAATGACGATCAAATGATATTACAAAATCACGCCATAACTGTAAATGAGAACGACGGATTACCGTTACCCAAGCGTTACTGGGCCATATTAGCCACAGCCTTGGGCGTTGGAATGTCTGTGATAGACGGCACCATCGCCAATGTGGCTTTACCGACAATAGCCCGCGACCTGGGAACTTCACCGTCCGTAACGATCTGGGTGGTCAATGCTTATCAGCTGGCGATCACCATTTCGCTTCTCTCCTTCTCTTCATTGGGAGATATTTACGGTTACCGGAAGATTTACTTATCAGGGATCGCCCTGTTCAGCATCACGTCTGCCATCTGCGCCCTCGCCGATTCGTTCTGGATGCTGACAGCAGCCCGTATCTTACAGGGATTCGGGGCAGCAGCCATCACAAGCGTGAATACAGCACTGCTCCGGATCATTTATCCAAAACGTTTCCTCGGTCGTGGCATGGGGATCAATGCCCTCGTTGTTGCCGTCTCGATTGCAGCCGGACCAACGATCGCTTCAATCATTCTCTCGCTGGGTTCATGGCATTGGCTTTTTGCCATTAATATTCCGATCGGAATCGCCGCACTCATTATCGGCCTGATGCATCTGCCTGACAATCCGGTGAAAGTAACCGGACGCCGTTTCGACAAACTCAGTTGCCTGATGAACGCAGTCACCTTCGGCCTGCTTATTTTCTCGCTGGAAGGTATTGCTCACAAAGAGAGCACAACATTGATCATAGCCGGAGTCCTTGCTTTGTTCATGATCGGTTATTTCTTTGTACGCCGTCAATTGCAACAGCAGTTTCCGTTACTTCCGGTCGACCTGATGCGTATTCCGATCTTCTCCATGTCGATCGGCACATCGATCTGTTCCTTCACCGGACAGATGCTGGCAATGATATCCCTCCCCTTTTTTCTGCAAGGCTCGTTGGGACGCAGTGATGTGACAACAGGATTGCTCCTGACTCCCTGGCCGCTGGCTACCATGATCATGGCTCCCCTTGCCGGACGCTTGGTGGAACGGATTCATGCGGGCATATTGGGTGGCATCGGCATGACGATATTCGCAGCAGGTCTTTTTTTACTAGCCATTCTACCTGAAAATCCGACAGACATGGATATAGTATGGCGTCTGTTTATCTGTGGAGCTGGGTTCGGACTTTTCCAGACCCCAAACAACAGTACCATTATCTCATCCGCCCCATCCAACCGGAGCGGCGGAGCCAGTGGTATGTTGGGAACAGCCCGTTTACTGGGGCAGACTCTGGGTGCCACATTGGTCGCTATGATATTCAATCTGGTTCCAAACAATAATACGCAAGCATGTTTATATTTAGCTACAGGTTTTGCAATTGTAGCTGCAATAGTCAGTTGTCTAAGGATCTCACAACCGCGACCGTTAAAAAGTTTTAAATGAGAATTGATGATATAGCACCAGTTATTAACTAATATTTTTATTGAGAAATAAAACAAACACAAGATGACTGAAAAACAAGTCTCATTCAACCAATTCCTTATTTTTCAACCCATACAATCAATTAGTATAGAATTTCAAAATTAACTTAGTTCTAGACGAACTCCGTCAGAATAAAAAAATACGTACTCACTATTTTTCTCTACAGACGCGAAAACATCACTGATAGCTACATTTGACAACTCCAAAGACAAACGTGTAGCTTGTGCATAGGACAACTCCGCTAAAAGAGATGAATTCACAGTAAAAAGCAAACACAACATCACACAAACGGCGTGTATTTTTCTTTTAATTTTTAGATATTCCATAATAATATAATAATTTTTTTCCTTGATATTAAAATTTCACTTGTTAACAACACAATGGTCTATTGTTTTGATACAATACTAAATTACGACATGTTTTATCTATTCATAGGCACTTATTTTTGATTATTAATACTATTTACTTCTATTAAATTATCTTTGCGATGGAATGAAATTGATAATGTTTTCTGAAGTGTTTGAAGCACTTGATCCATATTATCAAACAATACCAACTTCCCTGAACATTTTATCTGTTCTATATCGGAAGGACAACTGAATTGAACGCGATAATAACGTGAAATACTACGTAATACCTCACCCAAGTTTTTCTCATTAAATTGAAGGATACCATCTATCCATGAAATATAATCGTACACATTCACTTGTTTAACAGATATTTGATCGTTTTCAAGAACTAAAAGATCGTTAGGTTTTATGACTTGTTTTCCACCTTTATTTCCTTCGACGGCGACACTTCCTTCTTTTAGTATGACGGACTGATAATTTTCATCATTATATGCTACAACACAAAATGATGTTCCCAAAACTTTAACCTCCATTTGATTCGTTTTGACATAAAATGGACGAGATTCATCTTTGGTGACTTCCAGGTAAACTTCTCCTTCCACATAAATCATTCTTTTCTCTTTTTCAAAGATTTCAGGGAATTGAACTACCGTACCAGAATTTACCCATACTTTCGTGCCATCCGGTAAAATCAATGAAGAATGACGTCCTTTAGGCACACTCAACAGATTCATATGAATTTTCTTTTCCTCCCTGTTTTCCGCATAACTTTCACTGTCTACAGCCTCCACATTTTTATTACTTTTATCTGCAACCTTGATTTTTCCTTGTTGATCAACTAGAATAGTAGCATTATCCGCAACTTCCATTTTTTCTTCTGCCAAATGGAGCTCTACCTCTGTTTGATCAGTATCCAACTGGATATCGTCTACCAGGGAAAGAGCCTCTCCTCCTTGAAACACATTTTCTTTATTGATCAGATATAATGAACCTAATGTACATACAATAAGAATACAAGCTGCTGCATATTGCCATATCAAACGGATTTGCCTTGATTTTCTGCGTTTTTCCAAATCTTTGGTAATGTTCTTTTTGAGAGAGTCTTTTTCAAAGGATGACAACTTACTATTATTCAATTTTAGTAAACGAACCATTTGCTTAGCCTTTTCTATATTTTCTCTTTCTTCCGGATAAAGTGTAAGATAGTCATCAATCCACACCTGTTCCAGCTTTTCCGTAGGAAACAGGCACCAAAGAATAAAAGAATCGTCATGTATTAACTGATCAATCGTTTTTATATGTTGTTTTTTATTCATTTTTATTATCAATTTTGAATAAGACAAAAAACACTCTGATTTGGCCCCATTTTATTTGTTAAATAGGGTTAATAAGATACCCTCCCCTTGAATTAGTTCGTCTAGAACTAAGTAAAAATGTAAGCATTAATATCCAATCTCAAACAATTGACCAAATCTTATCTGAAATTCTGAAGAACACAGGACTGACCTATGTTCTCAACGACAGACAGGTGATGATTATACGAAAGGGAGAAACACAACAACAAAAAAGTATCTCTATCAACGGAACAGTAAGAGATGCTCAACAAATTCCACTCCCTGGTGTCAACGTCCTTATAAAAGGAACTACAACGGGTACAACTACCGATATTAATGGTAATTACTTCATTAATGTTCCGGATAAAAATGTTGTACTTGTCTTCAGTTACATCGGTTTCGAAGCGCAGGAAATCAAAGTTGGAGACCAGATCAACATCAATGTGAACATGTCTGAAGAGTCAAATAACCTGGATGAAGTAGTTGTTGTAGGTTATGGTTCCCAGAAAAAAGTATCTGTAGTAGGATCTATTACTACGATCGAACCAAGCCAGTTACAACAAGGAACGACCCGCGCTGTCTCCAACAATTTGGCAGGCCAACTTGCCGGTGTGATCGCTGTACAACGTAGCGGTGAACCAGGGTCTGACGGTTCCGAATTCTGGATTCGTGGCATTTCTTCTTTCAAAGGAACAGGTATACAACCGCTGGTATTGGTAGACGGTATAGAACGTACACTGGATGACCTTTCTGCAGCAGAAATCGAATCATTCTCTGTATTGAAAGATGCTGCAGCCAGTGCCGTTTACGGTGTACGAGGAGCGAATGGTGTTATCATCGTTAAGACCAAAAGAGGTCAATTAGGTAAGCCTAAAGTAAATTTCCACCTCGAACAAGGTTTTACACAACCTACACAACTTCCTAAATATATCGGATCGGCTGACTACCTTTCATTGATGGATGAATTATATATGGATGCCGGAAACCCGAATCCGCTCTACGGAGAAGAAAAGATCAATAACTACCTCAACAATGTCGACCCGGAGCTTTATCCTAACGTAAACTGGCTGGATGCCGTTTCTAAAGACATGGCTTCAAATACACGAGGCGACTTGACTATCACGGGTGGTAGCGATATTCTCCGCTATGCATTGGTTGCATCCTACTATGGCGAACGTGGTATCTTTGTGACCGATAAAAGCAAAAATTGGGACTCATCAACACGCTTAAACAAATACAACATCCGTTCAAATGTAGACATCAATGTAACGAAAACAACTGTCGTCGGTATTAGTATCGGCGGATATTTACAGGAGCAGAACGGAATGGCAGTCAGTAGTCAGGATATATGGAATTATGCATTCGATACACCTCCTTTCTACCACCCGATCCAGTATTCCGGTGGACGCGATGTACGTGTAACAGAACGTCATAACCCTTGGGCGGAAGCCACACAACATGGCTATCAGACAACTACCAATTCAAAAGTCGAATCCTTATTTTCTATCGAACAAGACCTAAAATTTATTACTCCTGGTTTAAAGATTAAAGGACTTTTTTCTTTCGACCGTTACTCCAGTTCATGGGTTAAACGATCAAAAACACCGACTTACTATAATCCGGCAACTGGAAGAGACCCGGAAACCGGTGACTTGATCCTGACTGTCAGCACAGACGGACAAGAATTTCTGGATAGCAAAAGTGAATCTGCATGGGGTAACAAAGCAACTTACCTGGAAGGAAATATCACTTATGACCGCACGTTTAATGAAAAACATACTGTCGGAGCTATGTTCCTCTACAACCAGCGTGATTACCAGGATGGTAATATTGTTCCTTTCCGCCGTATGGGTATTGCAGGACGTGCTTCTTATACTTTTGACAACCGTTATATCGCCGAATTCAACTTCGGTTACAATGGTTCGGAAAACTTTACGAAAGGACATCGTTTCGGCTTCTTCCCTTCTGTAGCTGTCGGCTATATGCTCTCAGAAGAAAAATTCATGGAACAGTTCAAAGAAACTTTCTCCAAAATCAAATTCCGTGCATCATGGGGGTTGACCGGTAATGATCAATTAGACGGACGCCGATTCGCTTTCTTACCCACAATCGATACGGACGGATCCTATAAATGGGGAGTCAACAACGATTACAACCGTTCATCCCGTTTTGAAGGTGAATTCGGTGTAACGGATTTGACATGGGAAACTGTTGAAAAGTTGAATGTCGGAGTAGAGTTAGGTCTTTGGAACGCCTTAGACTTACAGATAGACTGGTTCAAAGAACAGCGTCGGGATATCTTCATGCAACGTAACAATATTCCTTCTGCCGCCGGTTTCCGTAAAACACCGTGGGCCAACTACGGAAAGGTAAACAACAACGGTGTGGATCTTTCATTGACTTACAACAAACAGATAAATAAAGACCTGAATATCGGCTTCCGCGGAACTTTCACTTACGCACACAACGAGATTATCGAAATGGATGAAGCGATGGGTGTTATCGGTACAAACCGACAACGTACGGGAAGAGCTGTCAATGAACTTTTCGGTCTTGTAGCAGAAAGATTATTTACAGACGACGATTTCACTACAAACGATAAAGGAGAATTAGTACTGAAAGAAGGTATACCTTCACAAACGTTCAGCGCAGTACGCCCCGGTGACATCAAATATGTCGATGTCGATGGTGACGGTGCGATCACAAGTAAAGACGAAAAAGCAATGGGCGGAACAGTCAACCCAGAAATTGTTTATGGTTTCGGAGCTACAGCACGCTATAAGAATGTAGATTTTAATGTCTTCTTCCAAGGAAATGGTCGGACTTACCGTTTCGTCGGAGGTGTTGCTTCTAATTTCTTACCAGGTTCGTCTCAAGGTTCTATAGGAAACATTCTGACTAACTATAACGACCGCTGGACTGAGGAAAATCCAACACAGGATGCTTTCTATCCACGTCTGAGCTATGGTGCAAACACAAACAACAGCCAGAATTCAACCTGGTGGTTACGTAACATGAGCATGCTCCGCATGAAAGATATAGAAATTGGTTACACACTTCCCAAACGTTGGATCAATTCGATCGGCCTTGCCAACATCCGTGTATATGCAAAAGGCTCTAACCTTCTGACATTTTCAGCGTTCGACCTTTGGGACCCGGAATTGGATACTGCAAACGGAGCAAAATATCCGATTATGAAATCTTTCTCTTTCGGATTGGATGTTAATTTCTAATAGAGTTATAATTATAAAACACAAAAAAGATGAAACTACTCAAATATATAGGCCTATCATTTTTAGGTTTATCTCTCAATAGTTGTTCGGACTATTTAGACAATGCACCGGACGATACATTGACGATAGAAATGGTATTTAATGATAAAACCAGAACAGAAGACTGGCTTTCCGGTGTTTATAACAAAATTCCCGATCCTTATTGGGGTCTGCTGAGGGATTATGGTTATGACTCTATGGGAGACGATCTCGATCCTTCTCAACGCTGGTATCAATGGTGGGGAAATTCATTGAATTTTGTAATCGGACAATGGTTTACCAATTCGTCCTGGGACGCTGCTCTTTGGAATTCATGCCCGATACGTATCCGTTCCGCATATTTATTCATTGAAAATGCGCATGCACTTCCAGACCAGGGAGTTTCGGAAGAAAAGGTTGAAAGAATGAAAAATGAATGTCGTTTTCTGATCGCCTATTATTATTGGATGACGCTCGAAGCCTACGGTAGTATTCCCTTCTTCGACGGACTGGCGGATGTAAACGACCCGACTTTAATGCGTGGCCAAGTTCCTTTCGACGAAATGGTAGACTGGATCGACGGACAGTTAATCGACTTATCTAAAAAATTGCCGGCTTCTTGGGTAAGCGAATCGACACAGTTTTACGGACGCGCAACTTCAATTATGTGTCTTGCTGTTCGTGCCCGCATGTTATTGTTTGCAGCCAGCCCGCTGGTCAATGGCAACGATTGGTATAAAGGTTTTAAGAATTATGACGGTAAAGATCGTTTCAGTCAGACATATGATGCTACAAAATGGAAACGTGCCGCGGATGCTTGTAAAGAATTGATTGATGCAGCTCATGCTGCCGGTCATGGGCTGGTATATGCATATAATGCAGACGGAAGTATTGACCCATTCATGTCATGCTATAATGTATTGTTCTTACGTGGAGACCAGAATCCGGAAGCATTGTTCATACGTGCAGACAGCAACTATAGTGAATTTGAAAAACACGCAACTCCGCGCGGAGCATCCGGCAACGGTGGTTTGGGAGTTTACCAAAACTTAGTTGATGCATTCTCTATGAAGGACGGATCATTACCCATCACCGGCTATAAAGGCAGCTATGCTTCTCCTGTTATCAACGATAAGTCCGGTTATACAGAACGAGGCTTCTCAAACGAACCGGATATCCGTAAAACAAAATACAATCTGTACCGTAACTGCCCGGGAGCAACAATAGATTCTCTTGGTACAGACGGTAACACTTACAACCAGGTTGCAGCGGCAGGTACATATAATATGTATGTAAACCGCGAGCCTCGTTTCTATTTGACTGTTATGTGGAACAGACAATGGTATCACCAGGCTAACCGTGAAGTACAAATGATGTCTAATGAACAAGATGGAGGGCCTACGCACGATGCACCGCAGGCTGGTTATCTGAACCGCAAAAAGGTATCGTTGGAACAGAATCAACGTGACGGTATCCACCCATATCGTCCGGGAATCCTTTATCGTTTAGGTGAAGCTTACCTGAACTATGCCGAAGCATTGAATGAGGCAGATCCTGGAAATCCGGATATTTTAAAATATCTGAACCTGATTCGTGAACGTGCCGGTGTTCCACAATACGGAACCGGAGTCGATAGCAATGGTTTCAACAAAATTACTTTAAACGGACAGGAAGAAGTCAGACAGGCTATTTACCACGAACGCCGTGTAGAATTGTGCTGTGAAAACGGTATCCGCTATTTCGACCTGCGCAGATGGAAAAAAGCAGAAGAAGTGTTAAACCAGCCGATGTATGGTATGAACTTCGGCGGAACAGAATTATCTGATGATCCAAATAACGATAAGGCTTTCTTTGTCCGCAAACAATACATCAAACGTGTTTATGAACGTAAATTCTATTGGTATCCTATCTATCAGGAAGAAATAGATAAAGACCCTACGCTTGTTCAAGCACCATTCTGGGATGAATAAAGACCAATAAATAGACTGAAACTACAGGTGAGTTTTTAATTCGAAAGGGTAACTCGTGACGGGTTACCCTTTTTTTATTCCTTATACTATATACTATTCTACCAAAAAAATAAACACCAGCCAGAGCGGAGCCACTCCATCCTGCATACGCTCCAATGCGCGATAAATAATTTTGCGTACACTTTTAGGCGTTATATGAAGTATTTCCGCAATTTCCTGATAACTCAAATCCTGCATAAAATGCAGATAGACCACCTCACGTTGTTTATTCGTCAATAAACCGAATAAACTTTCCAGTTGCTCTTCATAAGCCAGCCTCTCCTCCTCGTCTTCCATTAATGCAAGGGCATCCACCTTTATCTGAAAATCATAATTCACATTGTCGTCAAGGCTTAACAAGTTCGAACTCTTTTGTTTAAAAGATATAATTCTATTTTTCAGAGAGCGAAGCAGATAAAACTTAGGATTATCCGTTATCTCTATTTTATCTGCCGATTCGTATAAATGCAAAAAAATATCATGTATAACATCCAGCACATATTCTTTCTCTATACCAAATGCCATTCCATACGAGAACAACTCATCAACGTATTGTTCATACCATTTATCGAACTCACTAATTTTCTGCTTCATTTATACCTTGCCAGTTGTCATGTAAAACCTTAATATTCAAATGCAAACTTACAAATAATAAAATACTTAATTTTATATTTACACAACAAAATAGGACAAAAAATAAAAAAGCCACTCCGCAAATGCAGAGTGGCTTTCTATATATAATCTGTAACCTGGATTAAAGTTTGTTGTCAGAACCCAAAACGTTAAGAATTTTGTGTTTGTACAGTTTTTCCATGTTGTCACGAGCCGGACCCAGATATTTACGCGGGTCGAATTCAGCCGGTTTTTCAGCGAAAGTCTTACGGATTGCAGCAGTCATAGCCAGACGAGAGTCTGAGTCGATGTTGATCTTGCAAACTGCAGACTTAGCAGCCTTACGCAATTCTTCTTCAGGAATACCGATAGCAGCCTTCAAAGCACCACCGTATTTGTTGATAGTTTCAACTTCTTCTTCAGGAACAGAAGAAGAACCGTGAAGAACGATAGGGAATCCCGGAAGTTTTTCCATTACAGCGTCCAATACTTCGAATGCCAATGGAGGAGGAACCATCTTGCCAGTCTTCGGATCGATGTGGCACTGTTCCGGAGTAAATTTGTAAGCACCGTGAGAAGTACCGATTGAGATAGCCAAAGAATCACAACCTGTGCGAGTAGCGAAATCGATCACTTCTTCAGGGTCAGTATATGTGTGATGGTCAGAAGATACTTCGTCTTCAACACCAGCCAATACACCTAGTTCACCTTCAACTGTTACATCGAACTGATGAGCATAGTCAACAACTTTCTTTGTCAAAGCTACGTTTTCTTCGTAAGGCAGGTGAGAACCGTCAATCATTACAGAAGAGAAACCTGAGTCGATACAGCTCTTACAAGTTTCAAATGTATCACCATGATCCAGGTGAAGAACAATCTGAGGATTTGCACAGCCTAATTCTTTTGCATATTCAACTGCACCCTGAGCCATGTAACGCAACAGAGTTGCATTAGCATACTGACGAGCACCTTTAGATACCTGCAGGATAACCGGAGATTTTGTTTCAACAGCAGCCTTGATGATAGCCTGCATCTGTTCCATGTTATTGAAGTTGAAAGCCGGAATTGCATATCCGCCTTTGATGGCTTTAGCAAACATATCTCTAGTGTTTACCAAACCTAAATCTTTGTAATTTACCATTGTAGTATATATTATTACGTTAATGATTGAAAATCCTGCACAAAGATAAGAACTCTCTGAAAACTTTATGCTTTTAAGCATATAAAAATAACACAAAAGTAGTTCCACAATAAAAAATAGTTGGAAATTCTTTGTTAGTTTGAAGCAAATCCATACCTTTGCAAGCCAATTTACCGGTTACCAAACTAATAAGAGTATAAATTAAATTAGATAAAGAAGCAATGAAAAAAGGAATTCATCCTGAAAACTATCGTCCTGTAGTATTCAAGGACATGTCAAACGAAGATGTATTTATCACTCGTTCAACTATCAATGCAAAAGAAACTATCGAAATTGACGGTGTTACTTATCCGTTGGTAAAGGTCGAAATCTCTAACACTTCTCACCCGTTCTACACTGGTAAGTCTAAACTGGTGGATACAGCAGGACGTGTTGATAAGTTCATGAGCCGTTACGGTAACCGCAACAAAAAATAATTGGAAGTTGACCTGAGTCAACCGACAATTCAAATGAATTTATAAAAAAGGCAGCGAACAGATTCGTTGCCTTTTTTATTTTATCAAAGATTATTTTTACATTTGCAAGCATGATTGATTATGACACAGTAACCGGTCGTTTCCAATCTGCATTTATCAATTGTCAATTAATAAAATACCATGGCAAAAACAAAAGAAGAATTACTGAACATTCTCGACCAGTTCACACTGGCAGAAAAAGTTGTTTCCGCTGAACCTTTCGGAAACGGACACATTAACGATACGCTGAAAGTAACGAACGAAAAAGGCGAAATCAAATACGTATTACAACGTATCAACCATCTGATATTTACAAATGTAGATATGTTACAGAGCAATATCAACACTGTAACGACACATATCCGTGAGAAACTGGAAGCAAAAGGCGAAAACGATATCGACCGTAAAGTGCTGACTTTCCTTCCGACAAAAGATGGCAAACCTTATTACTTCGACGGCGATAGCTACTGGCGTGTATGCCTGTTCATCCCGAACAGCAAAAGCTATGAAGAAGTGACTCCCGAACTGTCTTATGAAGCAGGAAAAGCTTTTGGTGATTTCCAATCCATGTTGTCAGACTTGCCGGAAGGATCGCTGGGCGAAACAATTCCTAATTTCCATAATATGGAATTCCGCCTGCAACAATTCCATGATGCAGTAAAAGCAAATGCCGCAGGACGTCTGGAAGAAGTAAAAGACCTGATCGAAGAAGTAGAAAAACGTGCGGAAGCCATGTGTATCCAGGAACGTTTATATCGCGAAGGAAAACTTCAGAAACGCACAAACCATTGCGATACAAAAGTGAACAACATGATGTTCGATGCCGACACAGACAAAGTGCTTTGTGTGATCGACCTCGACACCGTTATGCCGGGATTCGTTTTGTCGGATATCGGTGACTTTATCCGTACAGGAGCAAACACCGGTGCAGAAGACGATGAAAATCTAGACAACGTAAATGTGAATATGGATATCTTCAAAGCATATACCCGTGGTTACATGGAAACAGCAAAGGCATTCCTTTCTCCGCTGGAAATCAGTCTGCTTCCTTATGGCGGCCGTCTATTGACTTATATGCAAACCGTACGCTTCCTGACAGACTATATCAACGGTGATACCTATTATAAGATACACAGTCCGAAACACAATCTGATCCGTACAAAAGCTCAGTTCAAACTGCTGCAAAGCCTCGAAGAACATGCTGAAGAGATGGACGGCTTTATGAAAGAATGGCTGTAAACAGGTGATAGTGGACAGATGACAGTGGACAGTTAATAGACACTCGGCGTTCAGCCATACTATTCAACTATTAACTGTCATCTGTCACTTGTCAACTCAATAGGTGAAAATAAAGAAGCAACGGCAAATAATCTTTCAAATCCTTTTTTAGTATTTCAATTGCCTTTGCTTTATAACGTTCCACCGTACGTAAAGGTATATTCAGTTTTTCGGCAATCTCTGTATTGCTATTGTTCTCCAACCGACTCATTTCAAAAATAAGACGATACGTCTGCGGTAGTTTTGCCAGTGCTTCATCCAGGAGTTTCTGAAGTTCGGTCAGCAGATAAAATTCATCATAATCGGACTGATCTGCATTCTTTGCCAGATAAGCATCGATATAATTTTGCTTGTACCCTTCCCGCTTCAGGTAATTGAGGCATTGATTCCTGACACTGACAACCAAATAATTTCTGGCAGACGATTCCACTCTTATTTTCTTCCTGCTTTCCCACAAAGTTACAAATACATCCTGAACCAGATCTTCGGCAACAGCCCGCTCTTCGACATAGCGTTTGGCAAAGAGACATAATGCCGGATAAAAAAGATCAAAAAGTATTCGATAAGCCTCTTTATCATCGTTTATGGCAATCTTCCATAACAATTCATCAGGATTCTGTATTTGAGTAGTCATTTTCATACAGATACAAATGTATTGAAAATTTTCTGAAAAAAAATCATGAAATAACTGGCGGTCTTTTTACAGTCAGTTATCCTATATATAAAGAAGCATATTTTTCATCTATCAAAGACAACATAATCGACAATGAAAGAAAAAGATTTTTTTGATTTGGAAAAGGAGACATTATTAATAAAATATACGCAGAAGCAAACCACACCGGAAGAAACCAGGCAAGTAGAATTCTGGCTGAAAGAATCGGATGACTGTCAAAAGGAATCAGACGTTCTCCGTCAGGCCCTGGAATTAAAAACGAAGATAAACGAGCATAATTCGTTCAATTCGCAAGAGGCATTTGCCGAAGTGAACAGAAAGCTGGAAAAGAGAAACAGAAGAAGGAGCCTGGTAAATTATTTATCGCGTGTCGCTGCGATTATTAGTATACCTCTCCTACTCTCTACACTGACTTTCGGATATCTGTTCTTTGAACGACAAGCACCGGCGATCGAAAGCTCCGTACAATTCATGGAGGTTCTTTCCGCCCCGGGTATGGTCACACGGCTGGAACTGCCGGATCACTCGAAAGTCTGCCTGAACGCAGGAAGTACATTACGTTACCCGACCGTTTTCACCGGAAACACCAGGGAAGTGGAATTGACAGGAGAAGGTTATTTCGAAGTGCAATCGGATAAGGAACACCCTTTCTTCGTCACTACCAAATCCGGTCTGAAAGTGATGGCACACGGTACGCAATTCAATGTAAACACATACGATGAACGTGAAGAAGTCGAAGCAATCCTGGTAGAAGGACTGGTGGATATTCACTCATACGATAAGTTCATTGCCGAGCTGAAACCGGGAGAAAGGTTGTCTTACAACAAACGAACGAATAAATATGAGATCCGGAAAGTCAACATCTATGAGAATACAGCCTGGAAAGACGGTAAAATCGTTTTCAGAAATACTTCTCTTGATGACGTATTCCGGGTGCTCGGTCAGCGTTTCAATGTAGAAATAGTGCTTCACAATCAGAAGAAGGATAAGGAATATAATTGTTGGGCCACATTTACCGACGAAACGATCTATCAGATATTCAGTTATCTGGAACAAGCCACACCGATCAGGTGGAAAGTGAATGCGATGAAACAAAACAGTGATGCCACATTTGCTAAACAGCGAATCGACGTTTGGTTAAAATAAAACAGAATGAATTGTTAAACTTAAATGATTAAAGCCTATGGAGAGAGATTGAAAATACAGTCATAAGAAAAACAAGAGCGAGGTGCAACTCACTCTTGTTCGCGAAAATCACATCTTTGGCACAAGATCCAAAGACATAATTAATCACTAAATCAGCAACAAAGTTATGAAAATCCAGAAATTATTCGGGGATATAGGATCCCTATATTTCTTTAAAACTTGTCGAAAAATGAGAATAGGCATATTTTTATTGTTAATCACGATCCTGCAGATAAGAGCAGAAGAATCCTATTCACAATCTGTGTCGTTATCGCTCGCTTTTTCAAATGCGACGGTCGAACAGGTATTGGAACAAATCGAAAAGGAGACCGAGTTTACCTTCCTGTTTACCGACAATACGCTCGATATCAGTAAACCGGTAAACATACAGGTTAAAAATCAGGAGATAGGCAAAGTACTGAACCAACTATTCAAAAACACGGATGTACAATACAGCATTGTAGACCGTCAGATCATTTTGTCTAAAAAAGGAGCTCCGTTTACCACCCAGCAAAGTAAACGGGTACAGGGAACAGTCAGAGATGAAGCCGGCATTCCCGTTATCGGTGCCAACGTTTCCGTCAAAGGAACTACGATCGGCACTATTACGGATATGGACGGGCACTTCAGCCTGGATGTTCCCGAGAACTCCCTCCTGTTGATATCATATATCGGATATCTATCCCGGGAAATCAGAGCCGAAGCCGGTAAAGCACTTACCATCACACTTTCAGAAGATACACAAAGCCTGGATGAAGTCGTGGTAGTAGGTTTCGGTACACAGAAGAAAGTAAACCTGACAGGTTCCGTCGGGATCGCTAATGCAAAAGACCTGGAAGCACGTCCGGTAACCACCGCTACACAAGCCTTACAGGGTTTAGTCCCGGGTTTGCAGATCACACAACGTTCCGGCGACCTGAGCCAGACAGCCGATATAAACATCCGTGGTATCGCCACGATCGGACAAGGTTCAAGCGGCAGCCCGCTGATCCTGATCGACGGGATGGAAGGAGATATCAATGCACTGAACCCGCAGGATATAGAAAATATCTCTGTATTGAAAGATGCGGCAGCTTCCTCCATCTATGGTTCGCGTGCACCTTTCGGTGTGATACTGATCACCACGAAAACCGGTGTCAGCGGCAAACCCGTCATCAACTATAACAACAGTTTCCGCTGGAACGATCCCGTTCTGTTACAGGACCAGGTAGACTCCTATAAATTCGCTTTATACTTCAACGAAGCGAGAGCGAATGCCGGACAAACACCTTATTTTGATGCAACATGGTTACAACGGATCAAAGACAACCGCGATGGACATCCGTCCACTCCGACCATGATCGAAAACCCCAGCAATCCGGGTTACTGGATGGACCCTTACAGTTCGGGTAGCGCCAACCAGGATTGGTATAACACGATTTTCGGGCATTGGGCTTTTTCACAAGAACACAATTTCAGCCTGAACGGAGGGAATGACAAAGTGACTTATTATCTGTCTTTGAACTACCTCGATCAGAACGGTTTGCTAAAGATTTCCGATGATAATTTCGGCCGCTATACCGCTACCGGAAAGATCAACGTCAAGATGACGGACTGGGCGCAACTGAATTACAGCAGCCGTTTTATCCGCGAAGATATATCCAAACCGACGACACTGGACGGTGTTTACGAAGGTTTAACCCGCCAGGCATGGCCATTTATGCCGGCTTACGACCCGAACGGTTATCTTTACAGTGCTCCTACTCCGGCACTCGACCTGGTGGAGGGCGGCAGGATCAAGAAACAGGCCGACTATCTGTATCAGCAGGCACAGTTAGTTCTGGAACCGATCAAAGACTGGAAAACATTCGTCGACGTAAACTATCGTATCTACAACTCGACACAGCATACAGACCGCCAGATCACCTATAACCACAATGTTGCCGGCGACCCGTATGTTTATAATTCAACCAGCTATGTATCCGAAGACATGTCGAAAGAAAATTATTTAAACTTCAATGCCTATACGGAATACAGCAAGCAACTGGAATCTGGTCATAACTTCAAAGGCATGTTCGGTTTCCAGTCTGAGTTATCGAAGAAAAAGTATACCTACCTGCAACGCAACGGTATCATCGTGCCGGGATTACCGAAAACAGATATTACTTCCGGCGTCGATATCAATGGCAACCCGATCACACCGACTGTAAAAGGCTCTTCCGATCATTGGGCTACTGCCGGTTTCTTCGGACGTATCAACTATGATTACGAGGGAAAATACCTGGCAGAAGTCAACCTGCGTTATGACGGGACATCACGCTTCCGTTCATCGGAACGATGGAACCTGTTCCCCTCTTTCTCACTGGGGTGGAACCTGGCACGTGAAAATTTCTGGGAACCGATCGCCGATCACGTAGGCACATTCAAACTCAGAGGTTCTTACGGAGAATTAGGGAACCAGAATACGACAAGCCTGTACCCGACATATGCACAGATGCAATTCCAGGCCTCGAACGGAACGTGGCTGATCAACGGAATGAAACCTAATATCGCTATCACACCGGAACTGATCGCCTCCTCCCTGACGTGGGAAAGGGTAAAAACATGGAATATAGGTCTCGACTTCGGTGCATTGAACAACCGGCTGACCGGATCGTTCGACTACTTCGTCAGAAACACACTCGATATGATCGGCCCGGCTCCGGAACTACCGATCACGTTAGGAACAAACGTACCGCGCACCAATAATACCGACTTGAAAACCTACGGTTGGGAACTCTCTGTCGGCTGGAACGACCGCCTGCAAAATGGACTGGGTTACGGTGTACGGCTAATGCTGTCCGACTCACAGACTGAGATCACCCGCTATCCGAACAAAACCGGTGTCATCGCAAGCGATACATACCGGAAAGGAATGAAAGTCGGAGAAATATGGGGTTATACCACAGTCGGCATCGCCAAGACACAGGCCGAAATGGACCAGCATCTTGCCAGCCTGCCTAACGGCGGACAAAGTGCCCTTGGTTCGCTCTGGGCAGCCGGTGATATTATGTACGCCGATACGAACGGTGACGGCAAAGTAGATGCCGGTGCCAACACGATCAGCGACCACGGCGACCTTTCCATCATCGGAAACTCGACACCGCGCTACCATTTCGGTATCGACCTGACAGCCGATTGGAAAGGTATCGACTTCCGCGCCTTCTTCCAGGGTGTGATGAAACGCGATTACTACCAGAACAGTTCTACGTTCTGGGGAAGTCACGGCGGCATCTGGTGGTCGACCTGCTATGCACCTCATCTGGATTATTTCCGTGACGAGAATTCAGTTATGGTACAGGCTGGTGAAGCCGGTGTGAATCTGGATGCTTATTTCCCGCGCCCCAGTTTCCGTACGAACATGAACCATAACATACAGACCCGTTACCTGCAAAACGCAGCTTATATCCGTCTGAAGAACGTACAGTTAGGCTATACATTGCCTTCGTCTCTCACCAACAAATTCTATGTATCCAAACTGAGAGTATTCGTCTCCGGCGAAAACCTCTGGACAGGAACCGGTTTATTCAAAACCCTCGACCCGGAAACGATCGATGCCGGTTACGGTGGTAGCGGATATCCTTTGTCCAAGACTTTATCGTTTGGCTTAAGTGTAACCTTATAAAACAGAATCATTATGAACCGTATAAATAATATATGCAAACAGACAGCAGGCATTATCCTGGCCGGACTCTTATTCTCGTGTAACGATTATCTGGACAGAGAGCCGCTCTCACAGATCACACCCGAATATTACCTGACGGAAGAAAGCCAGCTAGCTTCCTATATAAATAACGTGTATCCGGATATCCTGCCTTCACACAATACAGACATCAACTGGTACGGCACATTCGGATGGGATGTCGGAACAGACAATATGATCGCCAAAGGTGATTATAAAGACTATGTTCCCGGCGAGTTGAAAACAGCACAGACCGGTGGCGACTGGGAGTTCACCAAGATATACAAATGCAATTATTTCCTCAGCAGAGTTGTAGATAAATGGAAAGCCGGAGAGATCAGCGGAAACGAAGAGAATGTGAAACATTATATCGGTGAAGTCTATTTCCTCCGTGCCTATGAATATTTCAATAAGCTACAAGCTTTCGGCGATTTCCCGATCCTTTACCGTCCGGTCATCGACGAACAGGAAGCATTGACCGAAGCCAGTAAACGGGCACCGCGCAACGAGGTGGCACGTTTCATCCTGGCAGACCTCGATTCGGCGATCGTTATGCTGAAAGACGCTTCGCCCGACGGTAAAAAGAACCGCCTCTCCCGTAACTGCGCCTATCTGTTCAAATCGAGAGTTGCATTGTTCGAGGGTACCTGGTTGAAGTATTTCCGCAATACCCCATTCGTGCCCGACGGTAGCGGATGGCCCGGAAAAAGCAAAGAGTATAATGCTAACTTCCAATATCCTTCAGGAAGTATAGACAATGAGATCGACTATTTCCTCGGCCAGGCTATGGATGCGGCAAAAGTCGTAGCCAATGCCGTTTCATTGACAGAAAACAATGGTATTTTACAACAAAGCACGGAAGATACCTCGAATCCATACTATAATATGTACGCTGATGAAAATATGGCTGGTTATGACGAGATTCTCATGTGGCGCCAGTATGACAAAGGATTAACATTGACACATGGTGTCGTTCAATTCGCACAAAAAGGAAATGCAGGCCAGGGTATCACACGCGGTATGGTCAATACCTTCCTGATGGCTAACGGATTACCTATCTATGCTGCCGGTTCGGGTTACGCCGGCGACGATTATGTCTCCGATGTACGTAAAGAACGCGACGGCCGCCTATGGCTCTTCCTCAAAGAACCGGGACAGACCAACGTGCTCTATCCTTCTTCCGACGGAACACATGCCACCCCGGTTGAACCGGTTCCCGACATCACTATCGGTAACGCCGACGTGTATTATTCCACAGGATATGCCATCCGTAAAGGCGGCAACTTCGATGCCAAGCATTGCGCCAACTTCGGTTCGTATATCGGTAGCATCACCTTCCGCGCAGCCGAGGCTTACCTGAATTATATCGAAGCCTCTTACGAAAGAACCGGGGCGATCGACGGAACTGCCGCTTCCTACTGGCGGGCCATCCGCACCCGGGGCCATCTCGATACTGATTACAACAAAAGTATCGCAGCTACCAATATGAGTGAAGAGGGTAAATATAACTGGGGAGCCTATTCTGCCGGTCAATTGATCAGTCCGACGCTTTACAATATCCGTCGCGAACGCAACTGCGAACTGATGGCCGAAGGTTTCCGCCATATGGACCTGAAACGCTGGCGTGCGATGGATCAACTGATTGCCAGCCCGTATCATATCGAAGGCTTTAAACTTTGGGGACCGATGAAAGACTGGTATAAAGACAGTGAAGGAAACAGTATCCTGATCTATGGTGCAAACGATTCCAGATCGAACGTCTCCGCACCGGAACTGAGCCAGTATCTGCGTCCGCAGGAAGTGGCAGGTAATTCACTGATTATGCAACAGGGAGGTTTCAAATGGGCGATGGCTCATTACCTTTCACCGATCGCCATACAGAATTTCCTGAATACCTCTGCAGACGGTAGCGATGTGGGTACCTCTCCGATCTATCAGAACCCGGGATGGCCAACCTCTCCGAATCAGGGAGCTGAAAATCTATAATAGGGATAATTTTAAAGAGCAGACATCGTGTTTAGGGTGATACGATGTCTGCCCCCTATCGTAACATTGTCCATCTTTTAGATGGTTTTATCTATTTAATCTTTATACAGAATCCTGTTAATTTGCAGAATATGCACACTATATCTCATTTATAATTCAATACTCATGAAAAAGTACTTGTTGATCTTATTTTCCTTTTTAGCTCTGACAGCCTGCCGTCAGGCCGATAATAAACAATCCCTGCAAGGAGAATGGCGCTTTGCCCTCGACCAGGACGACCGGGGATTGACAGAACAATGGTACACTCGGTCATTAACCGATACGATCCATCTGCCCGGTTCGCTTCAGGAGCAGGGATATGGCGATGAGGTCGGGATTGAAACGCCCTGGACCGGACAGATCGTCGACAAGTCATGGTACGACTCCCCTTTATATGAGAAATTCCGCCAGCCGGGAAATATCAAAGTACCCTTCTGGCTGAATCCGGACAGACATTATGTAGGAGTCGCCTGGTACCAGAAAGAGATCGATATACCCGCTTCATGGACCGGCAATCCGGTACAACTCGAACTGGAACGTACGCATTGGGAAACGACACTTTTTCTGGACGGTGTCGAAATGGGAAAACATGAATCTTTGTCTACTCCCTATCGCTATACATTCAAAGAGTTGACGCCCGGAAAACATACGCTGACCCTTCGTGTAGACAACCGGGTCAATATTGAAGTCGGTGTGAATGCACATAGCGTTTCCGACCATACGCAGTCGAACTGGAACGGTGTAATCGGAACGATCAGTCTGACTGCTAAACCGTCCCTTTATATAGACGACATACAGATATATCCGAACATCGCCGATAAAACGATTAAAGTAGCCGTATCGTTGGACGGTACGACTACAACGAACGATGCCACCCTCCTTCTTCAGGTAGAGAAAAAAGACGGCGGCGTGATTGGCAAACCTCATAAAGTCACCGTTGACCCTGAAACCGGGATGACGCAGGAAATCACTCTATCGATGGGAGAAGATGCCCTGCTCTGGTCGGAACACAGTCCGAACCTATACACGCTGCGTGCCGTTGTTGAGAGCAATGGAAAGCAAGAAGAGCAATACCGTACTTTCGGTCTCCGCGAGTTCAAGGCAAACGGTACACGTTTCGAAGTAAACGGTCACCCGGTATTCCTCCGGGGAACCCTGGAATGCTGTATATTCCCACTGACCGGATATCCCGCTACGGATCGCGCTTACTGGACAAAAATATATAACCAGTGTAAAGCATACGGTCTGAATCATGTCCGTTTCCATTCCTGGTGTCCTCCTGAAGCAGCCTTTGCCGTTGCCGACAGCATGGGATTCTATCTGCAGGTCGAATGTGCAGGTTGGGCAACCGTAGGCGACGGTGGTTACTCCGACCAGTGGTTCCGCGAGGAAAGCGACCGCATCCTGAAAGAATACGGCAACCATCCTTCTTTCTGCTTGATGGCCTACGGGAATGAGCCCGGTGGAGCAAACCAGGTAAAATACCTTTCCGAACTGATCGACCACTGGAAATCGAAAGATCTGCGCCGCGCCTACACAAGTTCCGGAGGATGGCCTTACGTAGAAAATGCAGACTACTGGAATGCCCCCGATCCGCGTATACAAGGATGGGGAGAAGGATTGCGCAGCATCATCAATGCACAATCACCCCGTACCGATTACGATTTCGCCCATATCATCCGGGAAAATATGCCGACAGTCAGTCATGAGATCGGGCAATGGTGTGTATATCCGAACTTAAAGGAAATAGATAAATACACCGGTGTCCTGAAAGCTAAAAACTTCGAAATATTCCGCGAAACATTGAAAGATCATCACATGGCCGACCTTGCCGACGCATTCCTGTATGCTTCCGGCCGGTTACAAACGCTCTGTTACAAAGCCGATATAGAAGCAGCATTACGTACTCCGGGCTTTGCCGGTTTCCAACTGCTCGACCTGCATGATTTTCCGGGACAGGGAACGGCGCTTGTCGGTGTTCTCGATCCTTTCTGGGATGAAAAAGGATATGTAACAGGCGAAGAATACAGCACATTCTGTAATAATACAGTTCCGCTTATCCGCTTTCCGAAAATGGTCTGGCTGAACAATGAAACATTGAATGTCCCGGTCGAAATAGCCCATTTCGGAGAAAAGCCTTTACAGGCCGCCCATATCAACTGGCAGATCAGTGACCGAGCCGGTACAAAACTGGCACAAGGCAGTTTCACGAAAGACCTTCCAGTAACCAACTGTATCCCGGCCGGTAAAATCGAATACGCCCTTTCCGGTATCGGTAAACCGTCGCAACTGATTGTCAGCGTGGAAGTGAAAGAGACAAACAGTAAGAACCAATGGAATATCTGGGTATATCCCGCCAAACAGGAAGCCGTAAAACAACTGCCCTATATAACCTCTACACTCGACAACCAGACGATGGCACGCCTCGACAAAGGCGAAAATGTGCTGCTCCTGTTAGCTCCCGGAAGCATCCTGCCGGAAAAAGGCGGAGATATCCGTGTCGGTTTCTCTTCCATCTTCTGGAATACAGCCTGGACAAACAAGCAACCTCCCCACACATTGGGAATCCTCTGCGACCCGGCACATCCGGCACTGGCAGCCTTCCCTACCGAAGGATACAGCGATTATCAATGGTGGGACCTCGTAAGCAATTGCAATGCAATGGTACTGGATGACTTTCCGGCAGATTACCGTCCGGTAGTGCAGCTGGTAGACGACTGGTTCACGAACCGGAAACTGGGAATCCTGCTGGAAGGCAAAGTAGGCAACGGCAAACTGATGGTATGCAGTGCGGACCTTCAAAAAGACCTGGATAAACGCCCGGCAGCACGCCAGCTCCGACAGAGTATCCTGCAATATATGGCATCCGGCCGTTTCAATCCGTCTACTTCGCTCGACCCGGCATTGGTGAAGGCTTTATATCAAAAATAAAGATTTCAGTGATCAACATTAAAGCGAATATTCATGAAACAAATAACTTTAACCATACTTATTCTCCTGTCCTTCCTATCTCCGGTAGCACAAGGACAGGAGAATAAGATTCCCTTGCCGACGGAAGCACAACTGCGTTGGCATAATTACGAGCGTGTGATGTTCGTCCATTACGGTCCGGCAGCCTGGCAAGGAAGGGAATATGATAATTTTACCACCCCGCTCGACCGTCTGAAAGTACCCGACCTGAATACCGACCAATGGTGTGAAGTGGCCCGGTCGTGGGGAGCCGGAATGGTTCTTTTCGTAGCCAAACATTGCGGCGGCTTTTGCTGGTGGCAAACAGAGACGTCCGATTACGGAGTCAAGGAAATACCCTGGCGGAACGGTAAAGGCGATGTGCTGAAAGACCTCTCCGAATCCTGTAAAAAGTATGGTCTCGACCTGGGTGTCTACATCTATCCGGGCGACGACCGCTGGGGAGCCGGTATCGGTAGCGGAGGAATTACGCAAGACCCGTCCAAACAGGAAGCCTACAACAAAGTCTTCCGTACCCAGCTGATCGAAGTCCTCACCCAATACGGTCCGATCAGCGAAGTCTGGTTCGACGGTAACTGCCGCATCCCGGTGAAAGATATCCTCGATAAATATGCTTCCAACTCCGTCATCTTCCAAGGGGAACAGGCAAATCTCCGATGGGTGGGGAATGAGGATGGCTATGCCCCTTATCCGAACTGGTACACGGTAAAGAAAGAGGACCTTACTTCCGGTGTCTCCACCGCCCTTCACTCGGATGTGGAGGGTGATTGCTATGCACCCGTGGAAGTCGATGTTCCGTTACTCAAGAACAAAGGACACAAATGGTTCTGGGCACTCGGATGCGATACGCTATTGATGACACAGGAGCAACTGATGAACCTGTATTATAAATCAGTCGGACGGGGTTCCGTCCTTCTCCTTAATTCCACACCCGATACGACCGGAGTCATCCCCCGTACACATGCCGCCGTCTATCAGGCTTTCGGCAAAGAAATAGAGAACCGGTTCGCCCACCCGCTGAAACAAACGGCAGGCAATGGCGACATGCTTGAACTTGAATTTTCCGGGCCGACAACCGTCAACCATTGTATTCTACAGGAAGACCTGAGCGGAGGACAGCGCGTTCTCACCTATCAGCTGGAAGGATATACGGAAGACAATCAATGGATACCTGTTTACAAAGGTAGTTCCATCGGAAATAAAAAGATAGATCATTTCCCTTCACTCCGCCTGAAAAAGCTACGTGTTCATTTCACGCAATCGAAAGCAACACCGCTCATAAAGAAATTCTCCGCGTTTCATGTGGTCAGCGAACTCGATGATCTGCAAAACGATCGTCTACAGGATAAACCCCAGGTCATAGAAACCTGGTCTGCCAAGACATTCAACCCTGACCGATGGACAGAGATCAGTCTCGACCTCACTCCTTACGTCAATCAGATCGGCGAATATGAGATCGTTTTCTCCCGGCTGGCGACCGATTATCTGAGTAACAAACCCTCTGATCTGGAATTTAAAGACCCCGTACTTTTCATGTATGGAGAAAAACAAGTATCTTCGCTCGCCCTTTTACCAAAGAAACACACTTTCAGGATTACCCGTTCACAACAAACACTGGATGAATTTCCTACTACCCTGAATGTAAAAGTAAAAAACAAAGGGGCATCATCAATCGGCGAGATAACGATCAAAAGGTTAACATATTAAACAAATGAACATGAAACAACTCTCTCTAATCGGCAGAATCGTTCTGCTTTTCGCATTCGCACTGGTCTTTCAGGCCGGGGCACAGAATGTAAATCTAAAAACTCGTTCTACTCAAATCGGAATCAATAACGAAGGTTATTTCTCTTCCATCCAAGTAGAAGGCAAAGATATCCTCCATACAGGAAAATATCCGCTCGTAACAGCTTGCACAGGAAACGAACTGGTCACCCCGACAAAATTGACTTCCAGCGGAAACCAACTAAAACTAACGATGTCCGATGGCGGTACCATCGCCCTGAAACATAAGGAAAGCGATGTCTGCATCACGCTGGAAGTGGCTAATATCCCGGAAAAATATGAAGTATTGCTATTCGGCCCATTAGCCGTTAATATCAATGAAGTGGTCGGCGATGTAGTCGGTGTAGCCCAGGGCAACGGCGTTGCATTCGGCATACAGGCACTGAACATCAAGACGAATGCGGGTATCCCGGAAGAATACGGTCAACTGGTCACACAGACTTACGGTTACACCGGAAAGTCAGCCGAACTATCCGTTGCCAGCATTCCCGACTATAAACTGGCAGCTGCCGATATCTCCGACGGTACAGTATTCCATTTCTCCGCTCGCAGAAGGAACAAACAGGAATACCGCAAAGTACAACAGATCGGAAAATCGCTGGTTCTCCCGGTAGAAGGAGAAGACGGCCTGATCAAAGGTTCGAAAATAGCGTTCTTCGGAAGCAAGCATACGGATGCACTGGCCCGTATCGGTGAAATTGAGATCGAACAGGGGCTTCCTCACCCGTTGTTTGACGGAGAATGGGGTAAAACAGCCCGTGCAGCCATGAAATCTTATCTGATCTCCGATTTCTCGGAAGATAATCTCGATATGATCCTCGATAAGGCTAAGATTGCCGGATTCGAATATGTATACCATAGCGGCCCGTTCCTGGACTGGGGACATTTCAACTGGGATCCTAAATTCACGAAAAACGGTGACGAGGGTGTAAAGAAAATGGTAGACAAGGCAAAGGCGGAAGGTATTGCCATCGGTGTACATACCCTCAGTAACTTTATGACTACCAACGATGCCTATGTAACTCCCGTCCCCTCCGACCATTTATTGAAACAAGGCGTATTGTCACTCACCTCCGATCTGGACAAGGATCAAACGGAGATGACAATCAAGAAATCAGACCTGTTCTCTATGCCGATGAGCCTGAACGCCATGCAGATCGACAAAGAACTGATCACTTACGGAAGTATGGAAGACAAAGGGGAAACATTCCTGCTGAAAAACTGTAAAAGAGGAGCATACGGTACGACAGCCGTAGCCCATTCACAAAAAACTCCGCTTTACAAGCTATGGGATTATCCGTACAAAACTCTGTTTCCGGATCTGGTCCTGCAGGACAAATTCTCCGACCGACTGGCGGAGATCATGAATAAAACAGGACTTTGCCAGATCTCTTTCGACGGCCTGGAAGGATGCTCTTACACCGGACAGGACGAATATGCAAACAATCGCTTCGTCTATCGCTGGTACAATCAGCTGAACCATAACGTACTGAACGATGCCAGCCGCCTCAGCCATAACTTATGGCATATCCATACCCGCATGAACTGGGGTGAACCCTGGGGAGAAGCAATGCGTACAGGCCAGGTAGAAAACCGTATCAAAAACCAAGCATTCTTCAAACGTAATCTTTTCCCGCGTATGTTGGGATGGTTCCTGATACGCCTGGCAGACCGCAACTTCGAATGCTCTTCTTTGGAAGATTTGGAATGGGCATTATCCGAGTCAGCCGGTTTCGATGCCGGTTATGCTATGACGATCAACAGCAACACATTGCGCCGTCACGGACAAATCGACAAGTTGCTGGGAGCCATCAAAGACTGGGACAAATTGCGCGAAGCAGAAGCCTTCACCGAAGAACAGAAGGCCCGCCTGAGAGATCCGCAGACCGAATGGCATCTGGAGAAAACAGACGAACAGAATTATAACCTCTACCCGCTCCATATCTCCAAGCATTATCGTTGTAACCTGGCAGAAATGCAACCGGGACAACCGGGGGGAGCCGACTGGTCATGGGAAAGTCCTTATGAAAGTGTGTATGCTATCCGTCTGAAAGTGGATGGAGACGGCACGATCAAAGATCCGTCTTTCACAACCCCTAAAGGAGTGATCAAGTTCCCTTGCGAGATTTCCGACCGCCAGTATCTGCTTTATACTTTCGATGGAAAGGCTGTAGTTACCGACAAGAATTACAATGTGATCAGCGAAGTGCAACCCCAGGGAAATGCGGTACTTCCTGCCGGTTCATCGGCCGTCGCATTCTCCTGCGAACAGATCAGCGAAGATGCACCGGAGGTGATTATCCGTTATATTACCAAAGGGACACCGGAAGTAATAAAGCTGAAGAAGTAACAAAGGCATAGTCGCCTACTTTATTTCAAATAGTTTCTCCCTAACGGAACATTAGTTTCATCAGGGAGAAACTTTTGTTTCATGCCTAAGATGGTTATCCGATTTCAGTGCATTGAATTGTCTCAGGCGGTACTCTCTCGGGGAACAACGGATCATCTTCGAGAACAAACGGGAGAACTGGGACAGATTACTGATCCCAACTTTTTCCGCTATCTCTACGATCGACATGTGAGAAGTGAGCAATAAAGTCTGCGCCCGCTCGATCCGTTTCAACTGGATATATTCGCAGGGAGGCATACCTATGATCCGTTTGAACACTTTGGAGAAATGGTCGGAAGTAATGCACATCAAATCGGCCAGGGTTGAAACGGAGATGCGTTGCTCCAAATTTTTATTGATATACTGTATCGTCACATCCAGCTTCTCATACAGACTGTTCCCTTCCGGCAAAAGTAGGCATTCTTCTGTTATGAAACGGGAAAAGAGCTGTAACAGGATGCCGCTGCTCTCCACACGGTTGGAGAATGTCGAAATAGAAACACCATCTTCTTTGGTATAAATATTCCGGTTGTTATCATACTGTTTCGGGTCCACCGCCGGTAACGACTTATACGGATTAAGAGCCAGAAAACGTTCCATCAGGGAATAATCCATCGCAGTGGCCTCCACCTGCAAATTCATTTTCATAGGATTACTGATGCCTTTTCCTCCAGTCGTTTCATCGAAAAAACAGATATAATAATGTTCCATGAAATCGTCACACTCATAACTATGGAATGCAAATTTAGGTATCAGGAACAGTTGGCCGGGCAGCAATTCATATCCTTTCTGGTTGATATAAACCTTCCCTTTTCCTTTGGTAATCAGGTAAAGCCTATAAAACGGACTGATAACATCCTGATAATTCCACCAGGTTTCCACCCGGGAATGATCGGCATAAAGCAAAGGCAGTGACAAGTCGTACGGAGAATAAGAAACAAGCATATCAGATGTTTATTAGTTAACCGTCGTAAATATAGGAATTAAATTCAAATCACAATATCGGATTATGCAAAGTATTCGTCTTATTTTGTCAATGTTTGGAAAAAGAGAAGCTTTATTTTTGTAACTACTAAACTTCATCTTATATAACATAATTCTAACACACTATGAAACGGATCATTACAGCACTGATCATCTTTTCCGGACTATGTAGTCCGTTGCTGCTTTCAGCACAGGATTCCTGGCAAGGCCTGATCGACCGGCTTACCTATTATTCACCGGAAAAATACAAATCAGCAATAGATAATCTGAAGAAGAAATATCCCGACAGCTATCGTCCGGATAAAAGCTGGGAAAAAGCACTCGAAGAACTGAAGACAGACAAAGAAACACTGATCAACGGTTTGAAGGCCAAAGACCCGAAGGCTGAAAAACAAGCTCAGAAGTTATTGAAACAACTGGACGCAGCCCTATTGGCAAACCCTCTTCTGGCAGATAAGCAAGTGGTTGCAATCCGCAGGACACTCGGTGAGAAGGCACGTAAAGCCATGAGCGGCGAACTGGGTATCGCCCCCTCCAATTTCCAGAATAACTCCGAGATATGGAATCCTAAAACAGGTTGGACCAACGAGTTTGTCTCGCTTACCATCAATCCCGGTAAAATCAAACAATCGACCTTATACAAACCGGAAGCGGGAATGATCGTTACCGATCCGGAACCTTATTTCGACGGAAAGAAACTGATGTATTCCTCTATCGGCTCCTCCGACCGCTGGCATTTGTTCGAACTCGACATCACAACAGGAAAAACCCATCAACTAACCCCGGATACATATAAAGATTTCGACAGTTTCGACGGTTGCTATACACCGGACGGACGTTATATTTTCTGTTCGACAGGAACCTTCCTGGGATTGCCTTGTACGGATGGAGGAAATAAAATGTGCGGATTATTCCTGTATGATCCGAAAACAAAACAAACCCGCCAGTTGACATACGACCAGGACAGCAATTGGGGACCGGTCATGATGGATAACGGTACCGTGCTCTACCAGCGTTGGGAGTATGCAGACCTGCCCCATTCCAATTCGCGCCTGTTGTTTACCATGAATCCGGACGGCACCACGCAATCGGCTTTCTATGGTTCCAACTCCTACTTCCCGACTTCATTCTTCAATGCCCGCCCCATACCAGGACGACCGTCAGCCGTGGTCGGCATTGCCTCCGGTCATCACAGCGTTTCACGTAGCGGGCGCATGCTGATTATCGATACCAATAAAGGGCGTCACGAAGCGGACGGAGTCGTTGCCGAAATCCCGTATGCCGGTAGAAAAGTGGAAGCAGTCGTTCGCGACCGCCTACCCGACGGTATATGGCCGCAGTTCCTGCAACCGTATCCATTGAACGATACATACTATCTGGTTTCCATGAAGGAAAATCCGGAAAGCCTGTGGGGGCTTTACCTGGTCGACACGTTCGATAACCGTACTCTAATTGCCGAAGAGGAAGATGTAGCCTACCTCGAACCAGTATTGATGGATAATCGTAAATCACCGAATGTAATCCCCGACCGTATCAATCTGGCATCTTCAACTTCCACAGTTTTCCTGCAAGACATTTATGAAGGTGAAGGACTAAAAGGAATTCCGCGTGGTACAGTAAAGAAACTACGCATCGGTTCTTTCAACTTCAGTCCGTGGGGTCAAGGCGGATTGCTGGGCACCATCGGTATGGACGGACCGTGGGACATCAAACGGATCCTGGGCGAAGTGGATGTCGAAGAAGACGGCTCGGCCATGTTTACCATCCCCGCCAATACGGCCGTATTCGTACAACCGCTGGATGCAGAGGGAAAAGCATTACAGGTCATGAGAAGCTGGTTCACCGGAATGCCGGGCGAAACGGTCTCTTGCATCGGTTGCCATGAGGAAAAATCGACAATAGCCATTCCGAAACGGACGAAAGCATCCCAACAAAAACCGCAGGCCATCAAAGAATGGTACGGGAAAGAGAGAGGATTCAGCTACCGTCACGAAGTACAGCCTGTTTTGGATAAATATTGCATCTCCTGTCACAATCAGGACAAACCTGGAAAACCGTACCTGAAAGGAGATAAATGGATCGATGACTGGACTTCGGACATATCGGGAAGAGCCTGGAAGAACGGCGGACATTTTACACTTTCGTATGCCAACCTGCATCGTTACGTGCGTCGGCCGGGTATCGAGAGCGATATGCACATGCTGGTTCCGATGGACGTACATGCCGATCAGACCGAACTGATGCAGATTCTCCAGAAAGGTCATTACGGTGTCAAGCTGGACAAAGAGTCTATGGAGAAGCTGGCCTGCTGGATAGACTTCAACGCTCCTTTCCACGGACGCCGTTCTGACATCCCGAAGTTTGAAGATGCAGAAAAGAGCAATGAATTGCGCGAACTATACCGCGAAATGTTCGGTGCACCGGAGTCGACCGCTGAATGGCTGCCGGAGATTCCACAGAATATCGAACCGGTCCGGTTTGAGAAGGAACAGAAAGCTATAGGCGATACCTTACTAGAGAAATGGCCGATCTACAACCCGACAGAAAAAACATATGCACAGTGGGGAGCAACCCATCAGAAACAACTAAATCTAGGGAATTTCCAGAAAAGCATTCCGCTGGGTAACGGCATTACTTTGGAACTGGTAAAAATACCGGCCGGTTCTTTTATTATGGGAAGCAACCGGAACCCGGACGAACTGCCGCAAACGATCGTACAGATAGACAAACCTTTCTGGATGGGACGTTTCGAGATAACGAACGCACAGTTCAGAGCTTATAACCCGGCACACGACAGCCGCGACGAACATCGCCACGGTTACCAGTTCGGACGGAAAGGTTATTCGATGAATCATCCGGATCAGCCTGCCGTACGCCTCTCCTGGCAGGAAGCAATGGACTATTGCAAGTGGTTATCCGAAAAGACCGGTATGAAGTTCTCCCTTCCTACGGAAGCGCAATGGGAATGGGCTTGCCGGGCGGGAAGCGACACGCCTTTCTGGTATGGTGACATGTCGGCCGATTTCTCCCGTTATGCCAACCTCGGAGATATCAAACTGAAAGAATTTGCCGCCTGTACCGCCTACAAATTCTATGAAAGTGCTATGGTCATTGAGAATCCGAATAAATACGACGACTGGATTCCACGCGATACGACTTATAATGACGGAGGATTTATTTCCGAACCGGTAGGGCGTTACGTCCGCAACCCCTGGGACCTGTTCGACATGCACGGAAATGTATGGGAATGGACCTTATCTTCCTACCAGCCCTATCCTTACAATGAAAAGGACGGGCGAAACGAAACCGTTTCAGAAAACGGTAAACGGGTTGTTCGTGGCGGTTCCTGGTACGATCGTCCTTACCGCTCGACCTCGTCTTTCCGTCTGCCGTACCGTGAATATCAGAAAGTTTACAATGTAGGATTCCGTGTAGTAATGACAGAAGAATGATATACCGATATTTCAGATACTTGTTTTTCATAGCAATGATTAGCACTTATTGCTCATGTAATGACACCAGAGAAAAGCTACTCGTTTCCGGCTGCGGCTGGAAACAGGTAGCGATTCTCGACAAAAAAACAGGAGAGATCGAATGGAGCCATCCGCTGGCAGCTCATGAGGATTGCAACGATGTTGAAATAACCCAAGAAGGGAATATCCTCTATGCCTATACCTCCGGTGCCCGGCTGATCAACCGTGAACAGCAGACGCTGTGGGACTTCAAGGCCAAGAAGGGGGAAGAATTATTTACTGCCACCCAATTGCCGTCCGGCCGTTACATGCTGGCCATCTGCGGTACGCCTTCCCGAATCATCGAACTCGATCCGCACGGGCAACCCGTAGAAGAAATAGAGTTCGATACCAGTATTACCGGCGTACATGACCAATTCCGTCAAATTGTAAAAACGCCTCAAAACACCTATCTGATACCGCTGATGGGAAAAGGAGAGGTTATAGAAATGAATAAGGAGAAAGAGGTCATCAACAAGGTCGAGTGCGGAGGAAATCCTTTTGCTATCCAGATATTGAAAAACGGGAACTGGCTGGTTTCATGCGGGGATGCGCACTATTTCGTCGAGATTGCCCCGGAAAGCAAACAGATTGTCTGGAAAGTCGGAAACGATGACCTGTCAAACATCTCTTTATTATTCGTAGCTGAACTGGTTCGATATAAGAACGGGAACACATTGATAAGCAACTGGAACGGACATAGCCAAGATAAATCGCAACCTTTGCTGATAGAAGTCGATCCGGATAACCGGGTCGTATGGACGCTTCCCCTTCATCCGGATATTGTGAACATATCGGCTGTTTATTCTTTTAAAGAGTAGAAAGCCTCCTGTCGATCGAGTAAATAATCTTATTCGAAAAGGATACGGAACCGGGTCAGGCCATCCGTATAGGTACGAAGGGAGAAAGAACAATTCTGCTTCTGTAGTACCTCGCGGATAAAGATCAACCCGATGCCCTGTCCGTTGGGTTTGGTAGAGAAGAAAGGACTGAACAGTTTCTTTTCAGTCTCTTTATCTATGCCCTTACCTGTATCGGTAATTTCCAGACAGACCGGATTGCGTGAAGTACGAATATAGATCTGGCCGTCATGCCCGATAGACTCCGCTGCATTCTTGATAATATTGACCAGGACCTGTTCGAAGAGCGAACTATCCAGCTTCACAACCGGAGAAATTTCATCCAATTCCATGATGATCCGGATATTACGATTCTGACAGATCGTTTCCATAAACCGTTTACAGGAGGTCACCACCGTATTCAATTCATGGTTACGCAACTGCGGCTCCGGAATACGCACGACATCGGCGAAGTTCGTTATGAAATGGCTCATGCTGTAACAACGTTCGATAGAGACACGTAACACGTCGCATATATCTTCCGTGTTTTCCATCTCGCTGAAAGTCGACTCCAGGGTATCCAGGGTAGAAGTGATGCCTGCTGTTGTATTGTTTACCTCATGCGCAATCATACGGATCACCTTTTCGTAGGCTTTCTTCTCCGCCTTGAATACCTCCTGTGTCAGTATCTCCACCAGATAGAACGAATGATGAAATCCCCTGTCCACAAAAGAAGAATGCGTACATTTATATATATTGGCATCATTCAGGCGGACAGTCTGCGATTCATACAAAGGGATGCGCGCCAACTCCACTGCTAACGGAGAGTCTATTTCTGCAAAAGATTTCCCGGCAAAATCGACAGACGACGGTTGACCGAACATCATACGGGCCGACAGATTAAGCGAAATGATCTCACCGTCCAGGTTCAGCATGATCACACCCATAGGAGATGCGTTGATCAGCAAATCCAGGAAATGATTCTGCTCCCGCAGATGCAGACGCTCGTTCTTCAGCTGTTCCATCATCTTATTGAAAATATCCACGATACGGTCGGCTTCCTTCTGTCCGACGCGGCTCAGACGGGAACTGAAGTCCTGTTCTTTCAGCAACTCCATACCATTACCGATAATATCCAACGGTTTGATGATGCGGCGATAAAAGAGGAAAAGATACAGAATAGTTATCAGGATAAGTCCCTCTACAAGGAAGAACAGGGCAGAAGATAAATTGTAGAAGACATAATAAGTGATCACTCCTAAAATAGTCAGCAGTAACCCTGTCAATATCCAAAACAATCCTTTGATCTTCATCTGAATATCATTTACTTATCGGTAGGTATTCCATATTTTTCCAGCCTGCGGTACAGGGCCGCCCGACTGATGCCCAAAGCGGAGGCGACATGCGAAAGATTCCCTTCATGTGTTTCCAGCGCTTGCAAGATGGTCTGTTTTTCTATCTCATCCAATGTCATTCCCTCGAAATTGACGCTTCCGCCTTTCCGTACCGGCTGGTTGTTACCCAGATTCAGGCATTGCCCTTCAAAGTCGGAAACATCCAGCAACGATTTGCCGGATACCAACATGGTCCTTTCCACCAGATTCTTCAACTCACGGATATTTCCGGGATAAGGAAGACGCTGCAGAAAACCGACGGCATCGGAAGAGAAAGAAACTCTCGGCAAACCGTTTATATCCGATTGCTTATCCGCAAAATAACGGGCAAGCAAAGGAATATCGTCTTTTCTTTCACGAAGTGCAGGCAGATGAATGGTGATCAGGTTGATCCGGTAGAACAGATCCTCGCGAAAAGTACGTGTTGCCACCATTTCCGGCAGATTACAGTTAGTTGCGCTGACCACCCGGATATCGACCTTGCGGGGACGGCTGTCACCCAGCACTTCAAATGTCTGATCCTGCAGTACACGTAATAGTTTTACCTGGCAAGACAATTCCAGGTCGCCTATCTCATCCAGAAAGATAGTTCCCTTATTGGCCATTTCAAAACGTCCTGTACGGTCGATATAGGCATCTGTAAACGCTCCCTTTTTATGTCCGAACATCTCACTTTCAAAAAGGCTTTGCGACAGTCCACCCAGATTAACCTTTACGAAGGCTTCTTTCATCCGCGGACTATTGGCATGGATCGCTTCAGCGATCAACTCCTTCCCCGTTCCACTCTCGCCGGTGATTAACACGGAAGCATTCGTTGGGGCTATACGTGAAACAGTACCCAACACCTCCATCAAAGCATCACTCTGGCCGATTATCTTTTCAAAGTGGAATTTATTATCGGCATCACTCCGGTTCAGGGGCGAATTCTTTTCCTTTTTCTGTTCATTCAACTCAAGCGCCGTACGGATCGACTTCAGCAACACGAGGTTATTCCAGGGCTTGGTGACAAAATCGAAAGCTCCTGCCTGCATACCTTGTACAGCCAGTGAGATAGACCCCCAGGCAGTCATCAATATAACCGGGACGTCCGGTTGAAATATCTTTACTTGCTTTAATAACTGTATTCCTTCTTCTCCCGTCGTAGTCAAGGTAAAGTTCATATCCATCAAAATCAGCTGCGGCGCTTCCCGACGCACGATAGCCAACGCTTCATTAGGCCCCGGAACAGCTTCCGGTTCAAAGCCTGCCCGCTTCAACAAAAAGGTAAGCGAAGAACGGACAGCAGCGTCATCATCAACAATCAATATCATATAGGTTTCTTTTAAGATTGGTAAAGATACAAATAAGTTGACAGATGACAGTTGACAGTTGACAGATTTGTTTACTAAAGACGAAGCTCACCTGTCAACTGTCACTTGTCAACTGTCAACTATTTTCTGACGATATCCTCAAAGTCTGCATCGAGATTGCGATCGTTCAGGAAATCATAAAGTGTCACACTACGGACATTATAGAAATAACTCCAGAACCCGTACAACTCCTGGATATGTTTCTGTTTTGCCTCGTCTTTCGATTGTTGGGCGTCATTCAGGTCAAGGATATTAATCTTTCCGATCATAAATGTTTCGATAGATGTCCGGTAACGCTTCTGGGCAATCTCGTCCGCCTCTTCCGCTATTTCCAGCTGGGCAGCCTGATTATTAAAATTCTCCACCAACAGGAAGATATTCTGATTGAAGGTCATCTGGTCCTGCCGGTTTTTGGAGAGTACGACTTCGCGGTTGGACTCGGCTACCTTTACTTTACCTTTCCGCTTCCCCCAGTCCAGCAAAGGAATACTAAAACCGACCTCGACCACCTGATTGTCTCGCAACGGATTATAAGCACCTCTGAAGTCACTGTCTTTTCCCGTATATCCTACGGACGCAAACAGATTGATATCGCGACGTTTTCCTCTCGCTGTCGCTACGGCGTAATCGGCTTCCAGTTGTTCGCGTAAAATACGTTTTGCAAATGAGTTGTTTTCCTGCGCCTTCTCCAACACTTCCTGATATACAAGGCGCATATCCGGTACCGATTCAGGAACGACAGGTTCTATCACATCGTCCTCGCTCAACCCGAGGAAAGAGCGCAACTGGAACATCTTGGCATTCAGATTGGACTGTGCCTCCGTCAATTTACCCTTTGCCTGCAATGCCGACAATTTCAATTGCATCAGTTCACTTTCGGATATATGTCCGATCTTTCGTTTGGCGATGGCAATATCATAGAGTTTGTTCGCATTATCCAGATTCTGGACAGAGGTTACCAGGTTCTCTTTTGCCAGCAACAGATTGAAGAAATAAGCGATCGTAGAGATCGTTACCCCTTCCACACTTTCGATATAGGCTGCCTTTGCCTCCTGGTAACGGACAGGCTCGATCCGGCGGTTCCATTTCTGGTCGTTCACTCCGAAGATCGGTTGCGTCAGGGTCAGGCCGATCGGTACACTCATATATTCATTGAAAGCTCCATCTCCCAATTGGCGGGAGAAATTAAGGGAAGAATTCAACGATATTTTACCACCGGTCAACGCTATATTCTGATCGACAGAGATCGCACCGCTCATCGACAGGTTATTATCCTGCACAAAGGCATAGGTTCCGTCCGACTGCTGGTAACGGGTATATTGCTTGCTATAACTGGGGATCGTTCCTTTGAAATTAACCTCCGGCAACTGGTCGGCTACATGGGTACGGTATTCCCAGTAGGACGTTTTCAACTCATTCAAAGCGACGGCGGCATCTACAGATTGGTGTTGTGCCAATGAGATCGCTTCTTTCAACGTCAGATGGACAATATTATCTTGTTCTTCGGCTCGCAAACCAAAGCTTGTCAGCAATAAGTAAGTAATGGCTATATAGATCTTTTTCATCGTAATATATGTTTTACCCAGCTATAGGCAAAAGCTATGCCAAAAACTTATACCATTGATTATCTGCCCTATACAAACAAAAGAAGTGTCCGATAATGAACAGTCTGTCCGATAATGAAGTCATTGAGGGAATAGGACGTAGTTCGTTAAGAACTAAGGAAAATTCAGTAAACTACATGCTATTTCATAGGGAGAGTCCTATTATCTTCTCCTAATGGTAATAAAGAGGTATAAGAGAAAGAGGTTCCAGCTAGATTGTGACATGGTAGTGACACTATAATGGCCCAGTTGTGCCACTAGGGTGGCATTACAGTGCCACTGCTATGCCACTACCTTTAGCATATAATGAATATTACATCTCTCTATCAGAGGAAACATAATTTACTTCTACCTCTTATTCATTCTTATATGGTACTTCAATAGAATCCGGATTCTTCTCAATAATCATTGGTACGAAGGACTTAACGAAGCATATGAGATGAATTTTAGCTGATATTTGATTGTGGATCCTTTGTATTTGTTATCTTTGCCGACATAAATAACAAAGTTCTTAACGAACTCCATTAAATTCAATAAACCTGTTTCACGT
>NZ_QUHH01000012.1:101011-200716 GCF_003479515.1 Parabacteroides sp. AF14-59
AGTTCTTAACGAACTCCATTAAATTCAATAAACCTGTTTCACGTAATGAGAATAAGTTCATCGCATCCAAATTACAGATGCTGACATTGATTTCAGGGATATTATTCGGAAATAAAGATACTCTGCTTCTACCGCAGAATACTATTTCCGATCAAGTATCCGAAACAGTTGGATCAAAAACGATTTAAACCTGCGATATATGAATAAAAGTAAATTGATCGAACAAATAGCAACAGATACCGGCATGACAAAAACTGATGTAAAAGCCGTGATCAACTCCTTTATAGACAATGCTACGGAAGCATTACAGGATGGTGACCAGGTCGTATTCCAGGGATTCGGAACATTTCTTCCCTGGCAACAGACCGAACGGCCTGCCCGGAATCCCCAGACAGGAGAACCGGTGATGATCAAGCCGCGTACATCTGTCAAGTTCCGCGCAGGTTCAGATCTGTTAAAGGCTCTGAACAAATAATCCCAGGAAACTTCAGTATAACTATTCAACCAGCTATGGCTGTCTCTCCTGTGAAAGAAGATGATTTTTTCTATTTACGGGAATGTCTAAAATAATTATGACGTCCTCAAAAATATTTTGAGGACGTCATAAACAACTTTTATTGATGAAGAACATATCATCTATGTTCTATAAACCGGATCATATTTTACGATCACCTATTTTCCACCACAAATTTATAATCTCCCGATCCTACCTCCATACAGGAAAAACCATTGTCATATCCTAGTATTTTCATATCAGACACCCCCTTTAGGGAGCTGCCGCTTTCTGTTATCTTCGAATCTGTCGACGAGGGAAGATATATTCGCGCAGTTGTATTAGCAGGGACTGTTACCTGAAGTTCAAAGATATCTCCTTCCTTCTTCCAATTACTTACAATTGTTCCGTTTACAGATTCATAACTGCAATTTACCCACGAAAGATCGCCGGCCGGTTGCGGCTTGATCACTACTTTACTGAAACCGGGAGCCCCGGGGGTGATTCCTCCCAAAGATTGATACATCCACTCACCTACACTACCGAACATCGGATGGTTTTGTGAAAAGACATTGTCCGAATACCTCCAAGTTTCCCACAATGTAGTTGCACCGGATTCCAACATATGGCCCCAACCCGGAAAGTCTTTCTTGGTCACCATCTCATAAGCTATATCATTTCGGTTGTTAAGGCGCAAAACCTCAAAGACGGCGGGAACTCCGAAAATACCTGAAGCGACATGCCCATCCCATTTATCAATTGCTTGTAACAGGACATTGAAAGCTGGAGCCTTTTCATTTTCCGGAATCAAGTCATAGAACAAGGCAAAAGCTTGCGCTGCCTGGGTACAATTACCGACTTTTCCTGTACCGGCCTTCAGAAACTCTTTAATAAAAGCCTCCTTTATCTCTGAGGCCAACTGAGTATATGTCTGAACATCTTTTGTTTGTTTCGTCAGAGAGGCAAACTCTGCCAATAAAATCACATGATGATAATAATGAGCCGTTGCAAACAATGACGGAATACGTTCCTCAAGACTTTCATGATCATTGATACATCCTCCTATCCTATTCCCTTCTGCTTTCAAACGGAGAAATTCCACCTGTCTACGCAAAGCAGGGTAAAAGTCTACGATAGTTCGCAGATCACCATAATATTCGTATAACTGCTTCTGCATGAAAGCAAAAGCCAATTGCCAGCCAATCGGACCAGAGTCGTCTCCCAACCCCTCTGCTGCAATTCCGTTATAAGGAGCTGTTTCCGTTATCCCACCTTCAGGGCGTTGATCGTTAGCAAAGTCTTGAATCGCTTTTCGATAGAAATTCTCCATATCATAGAACCAGCAGAAAGTCCTGGCTGTACCGACAATGTCACCGCCATAACCGAATTTTTCGCGTGCCGGACAATCAGACTGCACACTGAATAAATTACTGTGGAATGTATAGTCTAGTACTTTATCCAAACGATTTAGCATCGGGTTAGAACATTCGAAACGCCCTGTCTTCTGCAAATCTGCACTCAAACGAACTCCTTCAATATCTGCCAGAGAGGGCCGACCGGGCCACCCGGTTATTTCAACATACCGAAAACCATGAAATGTAAAGCGAGGCGACCATATTTCCTCATCTTCGCCCTTCAAAATATAAACATCTTCCTGCCAGGCAGTCTGAGGTTGTCCGGGCATATTCCAATTGGCATTCCAAACTTTCTTCTGTTGTCCGGCAACCGAGGTCATAACATTCAAACTACCATCCGAATAGACATCTTCTCCGTAACGAATTTTCACGGCTATTCCTTTCGGACCTTTGACTTTGATACGTGCAACACCGGCAAAGTTTTGTCCCATATCGAATATAAACTCTCCCGGACGGCATTCAGTCATTCTGACCGGTTTTATAACTTCAAGAACCCGGACAGGTGGCTGCATCTGGACACTCAATTGTCCGGTCGGTATTTCCGGTACCAGTATAGCCTGTTTCCAATTGGTGTCGTCGAAATCCCCGGTATCCCAACCTGGAATCTCGTGACGGGCATCATAATGTTCACCCAGATAAACATTGTTACGCATAATCGGACCAGTTGCTGTTTTCCAACTTCCATCCGTACATACAGTCTCTATCGAACCATCTGTATACTGAACACGAAGCTGTGCCTTCAGACAAGGCCTACCGATAGTCAGATATTCTCTTAAAGGCTGAAAAATACGGATAGGTAGCGGATTATAGAATCCGTTTCCTAACATAACACCGATCGTATTCTTTCCGGAGGCGATCAATGAAGTAATATCATACGTACTATATAATATTTGTTTCCCATAATTGGTCCAACCTGGGTCGAGCACATGGTCTCCGACACGTTTTCCGTTCACACTGGCTTCATAATATCCGATACCGGCTATATATAAACGAGCTTCCTGCACCGGTTTACGTAATTGGAAATCTCTACGAAAGAGCGGGGCAGGATCATCCTTATAGAAATCCTCTTCCTTTTCCGGTGCTTTGGAACCGTCCGCGATCCACTCGGCTTTCCAGTCAACCGAAGACAACATGGCTGTCTCCCACCAAGCCGTCCGACTCCAATCGGAAACCTCACCGTCCTGATTATAAACACGAACCCGCCAATAGTAACGGGTAAAAGGTTTTAACTTTTTACCTGAATAAGTGATATTCACATTCTGTCGGCCATCAACCTTTCCGCTTTTCCAGACCAATTTCCTTCCATGCTGAAGATCATTTTCATTCAAAGAAACCTGTATCTCATAAGCCGATTGCATCTGGTTGCGAGCTTGTGACTCCAATTGCCATCCAAGCACTGGGGTTAGGGCATCCGTACCTAATGGATTTTCCACATACTCGCAGGTCAGTTTCTTCAACTGTAACGGTTCGGCACCTGCAAGCCAGACAAAACCAGCCAAAAGACAGATCAAAAGTCCTGTCCTTCTCATTATAAAGTTATTATTCATTATTCGTCTATTCCTAATGTTACATTAATTTAACAGGGCCCAACATACCTGTCGGTGCCCACTTTTGATGATGAGTCCATGCCTGCCCGATTTTATTTTCGGGGGTGGCCTTCAAATAATTACCGACTGTTGTCGTAATCTTTATCTGCAATGATTTGACCGGAGCCTTAGCTAAATGTTCAGGCAACTGATACACATGGTTTCCATACCATTTACATCCCAGGTTCTCTCCATTCAGAGTGACTTCAGAAACGCCATATACTTTCCCTAAATCCAGATAATAAAATCCGGCTGTATTCTCAACCGTCTTTTCATAATACAGGTTACCGGAAAACGATTGTGTTTCCGATTTTACAGAGAAGTCTACCAACGTATCCAGCTCACGTTTAGTCGATTCACCATTGATATGCGCCATCCTGACCGTCCATCCGTTCAGTTCGACCGGAGACGAACTCTGAAGCGGTAAAGCCGGAAGAGATATCTTCGAATCTTTTAGCTCCTCAAAAACAATCAGTCTGGAAGCGGCTGGCTCCAAATCTATCTGTAGAGTCGATCCGGAAGATACGGGATAAGGGCTCCGTTCACCTGTTTCCGGATTCCATAACCAAGGAGTTCTGCCATTCGCTGCAAATGTCGCCTGTATCCGTATTTCATCCTCCGGATTACAATTCGTTATAAAGTAGATGTCCTTATCTCCTGTCTGATGACGAATCTGGCTAATGTAAGGACTCGGTGCATCAATCTTCATATAAGGGACAATGCCGCATTGCTGTTGTATCTGGCGGAACCAGGAAATCATCTCAACCGGGGCTTCTACGAAAAAGACTTGTGACGGATAAGATTCCTTGATTCGGCTAATCGCCTGTCTGACTCTTTCGTCGTTTGCATCATGATCTTTAAACCCTGGAGATTTATGAGGTTCTTTACCGACAAAGATCAGTTTACCTCCGACTTTAACGAATTCAACCAGTGTCTCAGCTGTTGCAGGCATCATCGACTCTACTTCCAACAGCATCAATGTATTATATTTCCTATTATTGAAAATAAGGTTACCTTTCTTGAAACTGCTTTGTTGAATGACATTCTCGCTTATATAGTCACAACTATTCCCATTCTGATGAATTGCTTCCCACACATGGTATTGATAAGACGGATAATGCAGGCTGGGGAACGGATCACGTTGTGGCCCGTGTATCGTCCACATATCGGCCAGCGGATGCATCACGGCAATATCTGCAAAGAAGTCGGATTCCTGAAGAACCGTCGATACACGGCTCTTATAGGTTGCCCACAAATTAAAGTAAGGCCACCAACTATTCCGTTCGTTAAGGAATGCCCCGTACATGATCCAACCGGGGAACGGCACTTCCCGTGGACTATAGTTAAAACCATGCAGGATTGAATGAGTTACACCTGAAAGGTTACTCTGGTCTCCTGTCATCTTTATTTTTTCCAGCGAGGCATTAAAAGCATTGCTTGTATTGGTTATCTCCTCACAACTGACCAATCTTTTTCCTGAATAATGTGCAGCCGATGCCACAAACTTATTCACATTCGTATTTGTCGGTGACTTCACAAAAGCATCCTTGTCACAACTATCCGCATTCCAGAACCAAGTCTCGCATTCGGGAATATCGACTTCAAAAGAGGCTTCCAGTGGATGAAACTCACGACCATAAGCCTGTACCCTAGATTTGAAATTATACTTATTACACCATTGTGTATAAGGTTTTAGAAAACGGTCTTTGACAATATCCATACAAGTGACAAAAAAGTCATAACGAACACGGTCGACTTCTTCTTTCGCCTTCCCGGAGAGAGTCGTTGCTGCCACTCCTTCGATCGCATGTCCCATATGCCCGACTTTATACAAAATAAAAGGTAGATAAGGAGTTACATCATATCCTCTACGCTGTTGGAACTCTTTTGTAAAGTCATGGCACCAGTTCGCTCCCTCCAATTCCATACTGTCACAGAACATAGCTCTGAAACCTTTCAGTCCCTGAATCGCCGGGAACAGATGATCCGACATACGATTCAGGAATTTCTCTACCGCAACCTGATTATAATGGTTCAGCACAGGGCCAGCGGCACCAGGAGCACCATTAATCACAGCCTGAAAACCGGTTACCTTAACCAGAGCATACAGAATATGCTCACCTTCCGGTAATTCGACAGTGATCACCTCCGCCCCTTTTTCAAAAGGAATATCTTTACCCGGAGAAAACGTATTCATTTCTACGGGGGCCAAACACAATGAATGCAATTCACTGATTGATCCTTCATACTTGGAACCGACCTGCGGAGAAGCATCTTTCAGTAAATCTACTGTCTTCAACTGTATTTTACCGGGACCTTTTACTTTTTGGGCCGTTTGCGTCATTAATTGAGTCTGTTCCTCCGGTTGCAGAAATTCTCCGCCAAAAGGCCAGCCGGATCCGACTATGATATCGCAAATCATTCCACGTTCTTCAGCCCCTTTCAAAGCTGTTTTAACCATTTCAATCCACTCGGGACTCAACCATTCCAGTGACGGGATCCCTAAGTCGTCTCCACCAGGGAACCTGATCGGATTGATTTCGACACCACCGATACCAGCAGCTTTCATTATATCCAGTTCACGGAAAATCTCTTTGGCTGTCACTTTATCCCCGTTCCACCACCAGCGGACAAATGGCTTGGAGGTAACGGGCGGATTCTGAAACAGCATGTATAGACGGTCTTCTTCATCAGTTCCGGTTCCATTTTGGGCAAACCGGCATCCCTGCATCAATGGCAGACTCAAGATCGACATCATACCTGATTTAATAAAGGTTCTTCTTGTTAGGCTCATATTCTGTGATTTATAGATTTATATTCCTTCTTCCAATACAAAGTCTTCCATCAGACCATAATCTAGTTGATCATAATCATTACCCGAAGGACGCCCTCCCATTTTCCTAAAGTTTCCCGGTCCTACAATACCCCGAGACTGCACATTATGGAACGGTTCCATCAGATTCTTATTACTTCCAACCACTTTTATGCAGATTGTATTTTCTCCTTTCTGCAGATATTCGGAAATATTCAATGTATACGGTTGAGCAAAAATGATCCCCGCGGGTTTCCCATTGACTTCCACACCGGCGACTGTTCCTTCCCAATCGTTCAGACGCACACGATATAAATGCTCCGGATCTGTCAGATTATACTGTTTAGTATAAGTAACTGTTCCCGGATAAAAAGACCATCCCTGTTCTTTCCAGCTTCCAATTGACAGCTTTTCTACCAGAGCTTCGATCGTCCACCCTTTTGCTGCCGGTTTCACACAGAAATCACCTAAAATATAAATCGGTTCTATCTCCGCATGGATTTTCATCGGCGACAATTCCAAAGATAATAAATTCTCTCCGCTCTTTACGTTCGCACCTATGGAAAATACCCCCATATCTTGACCGAGCCAGAATTTTCCGACTTCCGGCTGAATCTGTTCCATATTCCTTTACAGGTTCAGAAACTGTTTGCTTAATGTATTAAAATCAGCTACACCATCTTTCTGTGCCTTATTACACGATATCAGCAATAACAACAAAGCAAAAATAAAGATGGAGAAGTGTTTAAACATGGTATATATGATTTAAATGTTGTATTTTCTGTTTTTATTAATCAGGAAGATGAACTTAATCATCTTCCTGATAGCTTATAATCAATAATCCTTATATCCTGGATTTTGAACTAACTTATCATTAATTTCCAATTCTCTCTTATTAAAAGCAAAGATCAAACGTTCCTTCGTTACATTGAATGCAGAAGGTAATATCCATCCATATAACCTCTTCATTTCTTTGCCATATTCATTCATCACTGAAACCGCTTGCCCTGTACGGATCAGATCCGTCCAACGGTGATTCTCAAAAGCCAACTCATGTCGCATTTCATCAGATACATTCTGCTTTGTTGCAACAGTCAGAGGTTTCAGACCAGCCCTTTCACGAACTTGATTTAAATAAGGAAGAGCTTCTGCCTCTTTCCCCTGTTCCACCAAAGATTCAGCTAACAATAACAAGGCTCCGGAATAACGATACAATGGGAAATTATCACCAGCCTGGTCAGGATAAACATAAGGCGGATGGTAATATTTACTACAGAAATAACGGAATGCCTTCCCAGCAGGAACCGTATAGTCTGCAATATCCTCCGTCACCAATTTATCAACCGTAAATAAGTCACCATCCAAAGTTCCTTCCGCAATATGAACAGAAATAGGCAAACGTTTATCTCCCGGTTCATACGATTGAATCAGTTCTTCAGTCGGTACATTGTTACCGGCATTACTTCCTCCATAATTGTCACATCTCACTCCCATCAAAAAATCTGTATTTGTACATCTGGGAATGCATCGCCATGGAATATTACTGTGTTGTCCACCTTCTCCGTCCAGATACTGAACTTCGAAGATTGATTCTTTTCCATTCTTGTTCGATGGATCAAAGACTCTAGCATAATCCTCCTCCAAACTATATCCCATTTTAGTGATATCTTTCAAATCTTGCTCAGCTTTTGCATATTCACGATTCGGCTTTGTCATATAAACATAAGCACGCAACATTTTCGCAGCCCCCTGAGTAGCTCTTCCAGACTGAGGGAAATGATCCGGCATCGGCAATCCGATCTCTATTGCTTCACTCAAATCGTTTATCAGTTGATTATAGATTTCATCAACAGTCGAATTTGGAACGAATGCATCCTTTTCACTAGTTACTTCAGTCAACATCAGAGGGACTGGTCCCCAGTGTTGTACTAAATAGAAATAATAAAAAGAACGCATGAATAAAGCTTCAGCCTTCACCTTAGACTTTTCTGTATCAGTCATTTGAGACCCATCAATTCGGCTTAACACCGTATTTAATCGAGCAATTCCTGCATAGATATCATTATAAGTATTACTTAAAACGGATGTTGTTTCATCATCTAAAAACAAAGCTACAACCTCCACGTTCAAATAAGGACTCCTATCCCCATTATTCATGGAATAAAATGTATTATCAGACCTTTGTTCATCCATAAAAATACCATTAAATGCTATCGGACGCAACTTCTCATAAGACCCGATCAAAGCCTGGTCGAAATGTTCAGCTGTCTGATAAAATGAAGATGAATTTATAGATGTCTCCGGATACAAATTCAAGAAATCATCAGAACAGGAATTCAATCCCATCAATGCAGCTAATAGCAAACTATATATATGTTTCATATTTCTACTATTTTCGTATTATTTAAAATTTAACATTCAATCCGACAGAGAATGTTCTTGCCACAGGATATGAACTATAATCCAATCCTTGTTGATGTCCTGCTGAACCATAAGCATTTACTTCCGGATTCATACCTGGATATCCTGTTATTGTAAACAAATTCTGTCCACTACCATATATACGTAAACTTTTTACATACGGATTAGACTTCAACGGAAATGTATAACCTATCGTCAAATTTTTAAGAGACAAATATGAACCATTAAATACCCAACGAGAGTTATTAAAACGGAACAATTCTGTCGTACCACTTCTTGTTCTGGGAATCTTTCCGTTACCCGGATTTTCTAACGAACGCCAGCGTTCCGCAACCTCTTTCCGCACATTAAACACACCATCCAGATTCTCTGTCCACTCATAGGTTCCGTCCATCACATCCCCACCGACAGCACCAGCAATCACAAAGCTTGCATCAAAATTTTTCCAGAAGAACTCATTCGTCATACCATAAATAAAATCCGGATTTGGATCACCGATCATTGTACGGTCATCCATATCAATTACTCCATCGTTATTTATATCTTTCATACGTACGGTACCAACCATAGAACTCGCATGCTTAGGTTGAGAATCAAATTCTTCTTGCGTCATATAAACTCCATCGTAAACATATCCCATAAAGAAACCGAGAGGCTTGCCTACTTCCAGTCTATGATAATCCATTTGGTTAGAATTACCTCCCCAAGGAACATTATTAGTACCCAGCTTCATTACTTTATTTCGATTGAATGTTACATTCAAATTGGTATTCCATTTGAAGTCACCTACAAGATTCTTCGTCTCAAGGCCAATTTCATGCCCCCAGAAACGAAATTCTCCGATGTTGGACTGTATGCTTGAAAATCCGGATTGATTAGGAATATCCACTCGATACAATAATCCATCCGTCTTTTTCCTATAATAATCGTAAATAAGGAAGATTCTATCATTTAATAATCCCACATCAATACCCACATCGTATTGATTGGTCGTTTCCCATGTCAAATCATTATTTCCGATTGCATTCAAGGCTTTTCCTCCAACAATTGTGTTATTGAAAACATAATTCGCACTACTTGCTGAAGCTATATAAGAATAATTACCGATATTATTATTTCCGACTTTACCATAACTAGCTCTGAACTTCAAGTAACTAAGAGGATCCATATTTTCCATAAAACTTTCATCTGAAACAATCCAACCTAATGAAACAGATGGAAAATTCGCAAATTTCGAATATGCACCGAAACGTGAACACCCATCACGTCTGAATGTTGCCGACAATAAATATTTACCATCATAATTATAATTCAAACGAGCCAAATAAGAAATAATAGCCCAATCATACCAATTACTGGCATCCGAACTTCCATCTTTGCGGGTTGCAATACCAACCCAAGGAACCTCATCATCCGGATATTGAGATGCCGATACTTTAGCATTCTGCGAAGTAGCCTTTTGTGTACTATAACCCAACATCGCATCAATTGTATGTTTTTCCATGAATGTTTTGTTATAAGTAACTGTATTCTCCAGCAACCAAGTCAGATAATTACGGCTATAATATTCTCCGGTAGCCGGATTAGGAGGAGCAGATCCCAAACCGCCTTGAGCCGTTGACGGAGTCCAACGGTTTACTGTCTGATTCGAAAGATCGATATTTGCACTAAATTTATATTTCAAATCTTTAATAAACTCGATTTCAGCAAAAGCATTCAAAAGACCGTTAATATCTTTCGTCACATTTTCCCGCTGAGTAAGTACCAAATAATAGTTCGGATTGGCAAACATTCCTGGCTGCGTATAAGAAATAGGATATGTACCATCATCATTTTTGTATTTCAACTGAGGGTCCATCAAATAAGCACAACCGATAATACCACGACTTTCTCCCAATCCCGGAGGTATTTGTCCCGAACGATAAGAACCACCCAGATTCAATCCAAATTTCAAATGATCATTCGCATTAAAAATATTATTAGCTCTGGCAGAAAAACGTTCGGAATAAGTATTTATAATAACACCTTCTGTTTTATTATATCCTAAATTCACAGATGATTTTATTTTAGCAGTACCTCCGGAAAGTGCCAAATTGTAATTTTGCGTATTAGCTGTACGCAATAACACATCATACCAGTCTGTACCGTTAGTCAATAATTCTGGATGCTGATAGACCTCGGGAACAGTAACATTCGGATCTTCATAACGAGCTTGATCTTCATAATATTCTTTTTTAAACTGAGCAAATTCTTGTGCATTCATTACGTCCGGCTTACCTCGGTTTGAAACCTTTTCCCATCCGTAATACATACTGAATTCTATATTCATCTTTCCTTCTTTAGCTTGCTTCGTTGTTACCAGAATCACACCATTCGCAGCTCTGGAACCATACAAAGCTGAAGATGCAGCATCTTTCAAAACGGTTATATTTTCAATTTCTTCCGGATTGATTGCATCCAAACCTGTGAGAGAAGGAAAACCGTCAATAACGACTAACGGACTATTACCGCCTGAGATAGAAGCTTGTCCGCGAACCCTAAAAGAGATTCCACCATTCGGCTCACCGGAATTCTGGTAAATCTGTACACCCGAAAACTTACCCTGCATTTTTTGTCCTATATTAGGGACAGGCATATCAACCAACTCATCTGTACTCAGTCGGCTCATTGATCCGGTTAGATTACGTACTTTCTGCGTTCCGTAAGCAACAACAACAACTTCATCTAATTGCTTCGTATCTTCCTGTAAAACAACATCTATTTTACTCTTTTCTCCAACAACCTGTTCTTTTGATACATACCCTAGATAATTAAAGACTAAAACAGCTTTATTATTGGGAACACTGATCGAATAATTACCATCCATATCCGTAACAGTGCCTTGCGTTGTTCCTTTAACCATAATAGCAACTCCTAACAGAGCCTCTCCATGATTGTCTGTAACTTTTCCGGTTACGAACTTTTCTTGTTTTACATTATTAATATCCGCAGATTCCTTTCCGGCAGAAAGAACAATATAATTTCCTTCTATCGAATAATTTACATCTGTTCCGTCAAAAAGGTTACTTAAAACATCTTTTAGAGATTTCTTATCCATATCCAAAGAAACCTTCTGATTCATATTTACATGCTTATTATAGACGAACAAATAATTAGATTGTTTTTCTATTTCTTCCAAAACCTGCTCTAATTGAATATTATTCCGTTTAATGGTAAACCGGAGATTTTGTGAATTGGTATTTTCTGCATGTAGGCAGAAAATGAACACGAATAATAACAAATAGGTTATTTTCATGATTCTAAAAAAGTGTTTACACCGTGAGCTTTTAGCATAACAAGTCCACGATAATGATTTTTTATTCATATCTTTGTAATTCTAGTATGATTAATACAATTATTATTTATTGTGTTAATTAATTGCCGATAAGTGTGGGCGCACTTGTCGGCATTTTTTAACAAGGCTAACTAAAGTGTTTTTACCATAGGCTCTTCATTTTTAAGTTATACAATTATTATTTAATATAAATCACAGAATCGTCTTCACTCCTCCTGAATGTATAATCAGCATCTTTTTGTAATACACGCAAGGCATTATCAATACCATCTGCAATACGAAATTTTCCACTGAACACATGATCTGACAATTTTTTATTTTCAATGATGATACGGATACCATAACTTTTTTCGAAACGAAGCATTAATTGATCAAAGCTTACATTTCTAAAGCAAATTAAGCCTTCCCGCCAACGAAATAAATCATAATCACCGATCTGGCTGGAAAAAAAGGTTCCATTAGCAAAATGAACTTCATGATCCGGAGAAAGTAATAAAGCATTCGAAGGATCATTCCTGTCTGTTACCTTTACGGCTCCCTCAATTAATGCTGTCGAGAAATCCTCCGAATCGGCATAAGCATCCACATTGAACTTTGTACCTAACACTTCTATGTCACATTTACTGGTATGAACAATAAATGGTTTATCGTTATCATGTTCTACTTCGAAATAAGCTTCACCATTCAATATCACTTCACGCCTGGAACCTGTAAAAAAAGCAGGATATTTAATTTCCGAACGAGCATTTAACCAAATTTCCGTTCCATCCGGTAATCTTAGATTAACTCGTTGTCCGGCCGGGACAACTATTGTGTTCATAGCTAAACGAATCTCATCCATCTTATTTGTATAAATAAAGAAACCAACTAAACATACTACTGCAACAACAGCCACAATCCGTACTATTTCAAATATTCGAGTCCGAGAATAAAAAGGATGTCTCTCCTGTTTTATTATTTGTACCTCTTTCCTGTGCCGAGATAAAATAACCGCATCATAAAATTCACGTTCCCGCATCAGTTCTTCCTTATGAACAGAGTCTTCTCTCAGCCAATTTTTTATAATTAACTTTTCTTCTTTCGAAGCCGTATTGTCAAAAAACTTATATAATGTTTCCTTGTCCATAATTAGCACCTTTCGTATAGTAAAGCAAATAAGTAAGTAATATCCCTAAACCAAAATCATTTTTTTTCAAAAAAAATCTCATATCTGTTTCTCATCAGAGATGATCTAATCAAAAATCCTATACATTATTAATAAGAAAGGGAAATAATCTTTCAAAGCATCTCTCAATAACTTTAACGTTTTGGTTATATGGTATTCTATACTTTTGGTCGAAAGACCGACTTCTTCCGCTATTTCCCGATGATTTTTATCTTGATATCTACTCATGATAAATATATTTCTTGTTTGTTCCGGCAAATCAGCCAATGTCTTATCAATAATATGCTGTACCTCTTCCGAAAATAATCTTTCCGGATTACAAGCTTCCAGAGTTGCTATCTTTATCTGTAATTCCCACTCCTCTGTCTGAATCAAATATTTTTCTATATCATCACGTGTTTTTAACCGCTGAAGGTAATTCAGACATTTATGCTTTATAACTGTCAGAATATAAGAAGGAATATTATTTCCCTCATTCAAAGTCGTTCGATTTTCCCAATAATACATAAAACTTTCAATGACAATGTCCTCTGCCTGATCACTGTCATAAACATAAGTTTTTGCAAAACGAGTAAAACGATCTTTGTATTCTCTAAATAACTGATTAAAAACTTCTATATCCAAATAATCTCCCATAAGATAATAAAGTTAACAAGGTAAAGATATGGAAAAACTTTACAATATTCATGTGATCATAAGAACTAAATAACAAAGTATCACGTATTCAAGTCTAGTGTCATTTTTTAAACTTTTAATATCAATTTTACAACACACACAGCTATATAATAATCTATCTTTGTCCCCCATTTAAACCATGAACAACTCTATATAAACGTTTATTCAGATGAAAACAACCTTAAAGAAGCTTTTTTTATGTGGTTTTCTTGTTAACAGCCTACTTGCAGCCTACGGACAAGATTTTTACGCACCCCAACGTGCTTCCTGGGCTGAAAAAGCAGAACAAAGTATTCCAAGGCTGACCGTTACCGAAAAAAAGCCTGTCGCCCTGGTCAATATAGTTAAAGATGAAACAGCATTTCAACAATATAAAGCAGTTCAGACTGCCCCTATAAACAAACTATACGACAGTTCGTTTAAAGAGACAAAGTCCGTTATCGTAGACTTTGGGGAACATATAACAGGAAGTTTCAGCTTCAGTACAGACTTGTTGAGAGCCGAATCCGACGCACCTGCCCGTTTCAAGCTGACATTCGGAGAAGTACCGTCGGAACTGGTCACACCTTTCGATCCCTATCAGGGAGGACTCAGCCGTGCATGGTTACAGGATGAAGTTGTTACCGTGATGACTATGCCTGCAACAATGACCATTCCCCGCCGCGTCTCCTTCAGATATGTAAAAATAGAGTTGATCGCCACACCTCCCGGTTATGATTTCTGTATTTCCGGAATGAAATGTGACGCAGTGACGTCGGCTGTCAACACACCTGAAGAGTTATCGGCAACCACACCTCAGTTGTTCAAGGATATAGACAGGGTTAGCCTGAATACATTAAAAGAATGTATGCAAACCGTTTATGAAGACGGTCCTAAAAGAGACCAGCGCTTATGGCTGGGAGACCTGTATCTGGAAGCATTGGCAAACAATTATTCTTTCAAACAGTACGACCTGACCAAACGATGCCTGTATCTGCTTGCCAGTTTAAGCGAACACAACGGAAAACTGAATGCGACTGTTTTTGAAGCTCCGGAACCGAAGCCTCAGGCCAGACAACATCTATATGACTATTCTTTCCTGTTTGGCGTGACCCTCAAAGACTACTTACTGGAAACCGGAGACAGGGAGACAGCGGAAGACCTGTGGCCCGTCGTTAAAAAACAACTGGAATCGGCCTACAAATATCTACAGGACGACGGAATGATGAATTACGAGCAAGCCTCCCGTGAATGGTGGATATTCTTCGACTGGAAAGATGGGTTACACCGGGAAGTAGCATTCCATGGCGTTACCATTTTCGCATTCCGGGAAGCCTACGAACTGGCACAACTGCTGAATAAAGAAAATGAGGTATCGCAATTACCGGGGCTTATCAAAAAAATGAAAAAAGCAGTCCGCAAGCACTATTATAATCCTAAAACAGGACTGTTCACCGGCATACTGAACGACCAGGTATCGTACGCCTCCCAGATCTGGATGGTGTTAGGCGAAGTACCCACACAAAAAGAAGCCCAAAGGGCATTAAGGGCTTTGAAAACGACAGAAAATGTATGTACGCCGGGAGCACCTTACCTCTTCCATTATTATATAGAAGCCCTGATCAAATCGGGATTGAAAGAAGAAGCCAAAAAAGAAATGGCGGAATACTGGGGCGGAATGATCCACAAAGGGGCTGATACCTTCTGGGAAGTCTATGATCCCCGGAATGAATACCTGTCACCCTACAACTTCTATCCGGTTAATAGTTACTGCCATGCCTGGAGTTGTACCCCTACGTATTTCATTCGGAAATATCCGGAAATATTTCAGAAATAAGTTATATTTGTCTCTGTTCTAACTGAAATACAGAGACATTATGAAAGTAAGAAATTCTACTATTCCTCCTGACAGCCTGATAAACCAATATCTTCCGGCTAATTATTCGGACTCATTCGAATGTGAAACAGACTCGGATAAAAAGATCACGCCGGACGATATTCAGGTATCATTCTGGACAACTATGCCTGGCTGGGTGAATCAGCTGTTCAAACTACGGAATCTACTGGTAAAGCCATTCGGCTTACAAGCCGGAGAAGGAAAGATTCAGGAGTTTAAAGAATGTATCCGGTCAGGAGGCAATTGTAGTTTTGCCAGTGTCACGGACAAATCCCCACAAGAAACAATTGTTTGTCTCGACGATAAACATCTCTGCGCTTATTTATCCATCCATATAGAAAACCTCGAAGGAAATCGTAAAAAGATCAGAAGTATTACCGTTGTACATTTCCATTACTGGCTGGGATATGTTTACTTCTATACTATATGCCCTTTTCATTACCTGGTTGTCAGAAATATGCTCAGATACACATTGAAAAAGTTGATATAAGCAAGTTTACGATTGATTTTTGAAGATATTTGACCGATTACTGAAACCTTATTACTACAGGATTATATTCCTTTGCCAACGAAAAAATGAAAAAAACAACAGATAGCTTTAAGGGATAACCCTCCTTTTTGAGTCTGACTAATATATCAACAAATCTATATATCATGAGAAATGTGTTTTTAATGTCTATCTTATTATCGGTCTTATTCGGTGCTTGCCACAGGACTTCTCAAAAGAATGCCGCTACGGTAGCCGATGTTACCACCATGCAAAAAAGCGAACTGTTTATGATATTGCCGGACGATTGCCCGACACCCGACGGTATGGCTATTGCCCCGAACGGTGACCTCATCCTGGCTTGTCCCAATTTTGCAGATCTGTCAAAACCGGCCTGCCTGATGCAGATTACCAAAGAGGGAAAAATCAGTAAATGGATGGATGTGCCCGTATTACCGGAAACGGGTTGGGCCGCACCCATGGGAATCACTTTCGATGACGAGGGTAACCTTTTCATTTGCGACAACCAAGGATGGAGCGGAGCCGAAAAGGCCAAAAACAAAGGGAGAATACTCTGTTTAAAATTAGACGGGTATAAGCTGAAAGAAGTTATTGAAGTAGCTTCCGGCATGGAGCATCCGAACGGAATCCGCTTCAGGAACGGGAAATTATATGTAACCCAAAGCTCCTTGTCTTCCATCCAGGACCCGTCCGGTTTGCTGGTCAGCGGTGTATATTGTTTCGATAAGAATGATAAAAATATAAAGATCACCAATACCCGGGAAGATAAAAACCTGATCACCACCGTCATTACCAAGAACAAAGATGTACAGTACGGACTGGATGGCATCGTGTTCGATAAGGAAGGTTATTTATATGTAGGCAACTTCGGTGACGGTACTATCCACCGGATAACAATGGATGGCAACAGCAATGTAACCAGTAATGAGATCTGGGCACAGGATCCCTCACAGCTACGCACCACCGACGGGATGTGTATCGATGACGACGGAAATATCTGGGTAGCCGATTTCTCCGAGAATGCTGTTGCCCGCATCGATAAGGACGGTCGTATTCAGCGTATTGCCCAGAGTCCGGATTGCGACGGAAGCGACGGCGGACTCGACCAGCCGGGAGAACCGATCGTATGGAACGGCCAGGTAATCGTTTCCTGCTTCGATATCGTAACAGGCCCCGACAAAGTAAATACCGGACACGACAAGCCTTTTACACTAGCTAAATTACAACTTAACTAACAGATTAACCATAATATCATGAAACACTACTTATCTACATTTGCCGGATCGGCCATATGCGGAGGTTTTGCTTTCGGCATCTGGCCGGAGCTTTGGAAGACCTACGGCCTCATGGGAGGATGGCTGGCGGCTACACTTATCATCGGGATCATGTGGTACATGAACCATTACAACGGAGCCATATTAAACCCGGAAGGAAAGATATGGCTGGACCAGGGATGGTGTATCGGTTCCGCCGGTATAGCCTGGGGGATCGTCCGTTTCCAGGGCGACATCACACAATTCTTTCTGGCGGCTCCTACCCTGTTTTGTTGTCTGATCGGGGGAGCTTTGGCCGGTCTGACTATCTGGGCGATGCGTTCGTGCGGTAACCGCCTGTCAAAAGAGGAGGAGGCAGTATGAGCGAGTGGTTACAGACTTACAATGAACTGTTCGGCATGTACAATGCCGGTATCATCACCAGTATATTCGGTTCTTTCGCCGTCACATTCACGGTTATATTCTGCTGGCCTAAACTGGTCAGGGACTTTGGAGCAAAGGGAGGCTTTATCGCCGCCGCATTAATTATTGGAACGTTCTGGCTCGTCAACCATAAATTGCCCGGCTTCGGTTTCTCCACCGGGCTGGCTCCGGATGCAAATGGACTGCCGATGCAGTTCAGCCTGATCCATCAAGGTGCACGCGGAAGTGCTCCCTGGGTAGATATGGGTTGGGCCATCGCGATGGGATTTGTGGTCTGCGATACGCTCTGCGCCCCGAAAGGCCAACGTCTGGGCTTATTGAAAGAAGCATTCCCGCGCTGGGTGGTTATCATAGCCGGAGGGATCGTTGGAGGTATTCTGGTCGGACTGACCGGATATACGAATGCTGCATTATAAATAATATTCTATAGACCATGTCAAAATACGTTATTGCACACGACTTAGGCACGAGTGGCAACAAGGCGACTTTATTCAACGAAGAAGGTATGCTGGTCGCCTCCTATGTAGCCTCTTACCGTACCGATTATGCTGCCGGCAACCGGGCGGAACAAAATCCTGCGGATTGGTGGAAAGCAATCGTTGAAACGACCCATGCGCTATTGCAAATCGTTTCGCCGGATGATATTGCCGGGGTTGCCCTGAGCGGACAAATGATGGGTTGTTTATGCGTCGATAAAAAAGGAAATCCGCTTTATCCCCACCTATTGTATTGCGATCAGCGTTCGCAGGAGGAGGAAGCGTTCCTGGCCGGAAAGATCGATCCGCTTCATTTCTACGAGATAACAGGCCATCGCATCAGTGCCTCTTATTCGATAGAAAAGCTCATGTGGATACGGAAACATCTGCCGGAAGTATTCGCAAATACTTACAAGATGCTCAATGCTAAGGATTATATCAATTTCCGTCTTTGCGGTACGATTGCCACCGATCCGTCGGATGCATCCGGTACGAATGCCTACGACCTGAATCGCTGGGCCTGGAGTGAAGAGATCATCGAGGCAGCCGGACTGGACATTTCGCTGTTCCCGGAAGTACGTTCCTCCATCGATGTGATAGGCGAGGTAACGGAAGAAGCAGCCAAAGCTACCGGACTCCGGAAAGGAACACCGGTCGTTTGCGGAGGCGGTGACGGCAGTTGTGCCGGAGTAGGCGTTGGCTGTGTAGCCCCGGGAACATCTTACAACTACCTGGGATCTTCCTCATGGGTAGCCCTGACTGTAGAGAAACCTGTTGTCGACGAACAGCGGCGCACGATGAACTGGGCGCATGTCGTTCCGGGCATGCTTCATCCGTCCGGCACCATGCAGACGGCAGGAGCTTCCTATAACTGGATGGTTCAGCAACTGTGCCAACAGGAACAGGAAGAAGCCAGACAAAGGAAAGGAAATGTATACGAACTGATCGACGAACAGATCCGGAAATCACCGATAGGTTCCAACAAGCTGCTGTTCCTGCCCTATCTTATGGGCGAACGTTCCCCGCGCTGGAACGTAAATGCCAAAGGAGCCTTTATCGGACTGACCGTAGGACATACGCATGGAGATATGCTTCGTTCCGTCATGGAAGGTATCACCTTGAACCTGGGACTTATCGTGAATATATTCCGAAACCACGTGCCGGTTGAGAATATGACCGTGATAGGCGGCTGTGCCAAAAATCCGATCTGGCAGCAAATGATGGCCGACATCTACCAGACAGAAATAAAGATACCGAACTATCTGGAAGAAGCCACCTCGATGGGTGCCGCTATCCTGGCCGGTATCGGAGCCGGACTGTTCAAGGACTTCAGCGTAACCGACCGCTTTATCCATATCGATAAGAAGATCACCCCTATCCCTGCCAATGTGGAGAAATATCAGGAATTAATCGGAGTATTCGATAGAACATACGACCATTTGAAAGAGGTCTATACCGATTTATCGAATTTAAACCTATAAGAAAGAATATGAAAGGACAAATGAAAAGCGTAATCGCAACAGCTCCCGGCGTAGTAGAAATCCGGGAGATAGATATACCGGCTATCACGCCGTATCAGGCTTTGGTGAAAACCGAGATGGTAGCCCTGTGTAATGCAACCGACAGTAAACTGATTTCCGGGCATTTCCCCGGAGCAGACCAGTTCCCGATGGCTCTGGGACATGAGAATGTTGGTATCGTAGTGGAAGTCGGGGCTAAAGTTCGCAACTTCCGTGTGGGCGACAGGGCCATCGGCGGGTTAAATGCTACTTTTACAACTCCTGGATTGAACAGTGCCTGGGGAGGCTTCAGCGAATATGTCGTCGTGAACGATTTCGAAGTGTTGCAGGAAGAAGGTCTCGCCACACCGGAACAGGGCTGCTGGGACAGCTTTGAGATTCAGAATGCCGTACCAGCCGATATACAACCGGAAGAAGCGGTAATCGCTTGTACCTGGCGTGAGATAGTCGGCGCATTTAAAGACTTCCGTCTGGCTCCGGGCAAGAAAGTAATGGTATTCGGTGCCGGTCCCGTCGGGTTGAGTTTCGTCAAACTGGGCAAGTTGTTCGGCCTGGGACAGGTGGATATCGTCGATATGCTTCCCGCCAAGCTGGAGCTGGCCAAACAGATGGGAGCAGACAACGGATATACTCCGGCAGAAATCGCCACCCCTGAATTTATAGCCGCTGCCAACCGTTCGTACGATACGATCATTGACGCAGTAGGTTTACCATCCATCGTTAACTCGGCTCTGCCGCTTATCAAAATGGCCGGCGACATTTGCGTCTACGGTGTAATGACCAAAAATCCGACAATCGATTTAGATCAGGCTCCATACAACTTCAACCTCTACATCCACCGCTGGCCGACCCGCTCAGAAGAGAAACGGGCCATGATCGCACTGACCGGATGGATACGTGAAGGCCGTCTGTCTGCCTCCGACTTTATCTCCCATCGCTTTAAGATTGAACAAATAAACGAGGCTCTGGAAGCCGTAAAACGTAACGAAGTAATAAAAACAGTATTAACATTCTAAACATCATTTATCATGAACGAAATAATCGCAAACTTAACAGCAGAAAAATTGGCAGGAATGATCGATCATACCTTCCTGAAACCTTTCGGCACGGCAGAGAACATCGAAAAACTGTGTGCCGAAGCACGGAAATATGAATTTGCAATGGTAGCCATCAATCCGGCAGAAGTAGAAACCTGCGTCAAACTGCTGGAAGGTTCGCCTGTTCGCGTCGGTGCAGCCATCGGATTTCCGTTAGGCCAGACGACCACCGAATGCAAAGCGTTTGAAACACGTGATGCCATCGAAAAAGGAGCAACGGAAATCGATACGGTAATTAATGTCCGCGCTCTGCAAAAAGGAAGATTGGACATCGTAAAGAAAGAAATCGAAGATATGGTAGCCATCTGCAAACCGGCAGGCGTGATCTGTAAAATGATTCTGGAAACCTGCTACCTGTCTGATGCAGAAAAGGAGACAGTCTGCCAAATCGCCAAAGAAGCAGGTGTCGATTTCGTGAAGACTTCGACCGGTTTCGGCACGGCCGGAGCCACCGTAGAAGACGTTGCCCTGATGCGCCGGGTAGTTGGTCCGGAAATCGGAGTGAAAGCAGCAGGCGGCATCCGCGACCTGGATACGGCATTAGCCATGATTAAGGCAGGCGCTACCCGAATCGGTACGTCTAGCGGAGTCTCAATCGTAGAGGCTTACAAAGTTTCTTCCTTATGAAACATTAGTTTCATACCAAGAAACAACAGTTTCATCCAGAAGAAACAAATTGAAACAAAGCATCGTTTCAGTTTATTCCGGTAACCGGATTATTAATAAAGAAGGGAGTAACATGAATAACTTACACAAAATAGGAATGGGACTTATACTCGTTGTACTGGCAGCCTGTCAGAACAACGAGTATAAAGATCACCATCCCGCCGATAAGCAGGAATTTATAGCCGAAATACAAGACCGATTCAATAAAATAAAGGCTACCGAAGGGGTAGTCTCAAAAGACAGTACCGCCACCCTGATCCGGGAGGCGCATCTGCATTTATATCATCACTATCCCGTCTATTACGACTGGTGGCTACAGGATGGAAGTAATGTGAAATGGTTTGACGGGACTTTTTCCGGTCAGATCAGCGAACGCCTGCACAAACTACAGCTGGAAACAAAAGTAACCGATACCCCGGAAAGCATCACACAGGCTTTGTCTTCCTATCTCGACGCCTGTACGAAAAGAAGAGAGCAGCGGCTGGCTTCATTTATAAAAAACACTCCCGAAGTTGTGTTTACCAAATTCCGTACGCTGCGTCCGTCTTTCTTTGCCTATACGGAAGGTTTGTCCGATGCCCGTGCGGAATGTAATTTCTTTGCCGGGGGAGAATTGGCATCTTTTAAGATGGATGGTATCTGGGCTAAAGAAGAAACCTTGCTGAAAGATACAGCCGGCGTTTTCCGTGATCCGGACGTACATTTCGATGGAAAGCATATATTATTTGCCTGGAAGAAGTCACAGAAAGAAGACGACTTCCACCTGTACGAAATGGAAATGCCCTCCCGGAAACTGAAACAGATCACTTCCGGCCTGGGATTTGCCGATATAGAGCCGATCTATCTACCGGACGAAAATATCCTGTTCAACTCGACCCGCAACGGTAGTGCGGTAGACTGCTGGACCGTAGAAGTCAGCAACCTCTATCTCTGCGACCGCGAAGGACGTTATATGCGGCAGGTCGGATTCGACCAGGTGCATACCTCCAATCCGACACTGCTCGACGACGGCCGCGTTGTCTATACCCGTTGGGAATACAACGACCGTGGTCAGGTATTTATGCAACCGCTCTGCCAGATGAATCCGGACGGTACCGGACAGGCTGAGTATTACGGAGGAAACAGCTTCTTCCCTACCACGGTCACACATACCCGCCAAATCCCCGGAACACGAAAGGTGATGGCAACCATACTCGGTCATCACACACCTCAACACGGTAAATTATGCATCATCGACCCTGAAGCCGGACGCGATGAGAACGAAGGTGTCATGTTGGTTGCCCCGCTCCACAGGCCGGAAGCTGTAAAAGTCGATACATACGGACAATTCGGCGACCAGTTCCAACACCCTTACCCTTTGAATGAAGAAGAGTTTCTGATTTCCTATACGCCGCTGGGCTACCACGTAGGCCATCCGATGGAATTTGGTATCTACTGGATGACACCGGACGGAGAACGCGAACTATTGGTTTCGGATGCCAGCATATCCTGCAATCAGCCAGTTCTGCTGGCCGAACGTGAACGTCCTTTCGAGCGTGTAAACAATGTGGACTACACGAAAGAGGAAGGTGTCTACTATATGCAGAACATTTACGAAGGAAACGGTTTGAAAGGCATCGAGCCGGGAACGATCAAGAAACTGCGGATTGTCGAACCCATCTACCGCGTAGCCAGTATCGGTGCCGCTTATGGCTTTGATGCGGGGGGCGGCGGACATGCCTTTTCCCCGGTAGGAGTCGGCAATGCCAGCTGGGACGTAAAACGGATACTGGGAACGATAGATGTGCAGCCGGACGGTTCGGCCTTCTTCAAAGTGCCTTGCCGCACGCCTTTATACTTCCAGGCATTGGATGAAAACAACCGCGTTGTACAGACCATGCGCAGCTGGTCGACTTTGCAGCCGGGAGAAACACAAAGTTGTGTAGGATGCCATGAGCACAAAAATACGGTTCCGGTAGCTTCGCATCCGGTATCTATAGCGATGAACACCGGTATCCAAAAGATCGAGCCGGAAGGAATTGGCGACCGTTGCTTCAGCTACATCAAAGAGGTGCAGCCTATCTGGGATGCTCATTGCATATCCTGCCATGACGGGGTGAAAAGCAAACTGAGCCTGAAAGGCGAGTTGAAAGTAGTCGACCAGCAGACCAAGCGCAAGTTCTCAGACTCTTATCTGAACCTGACGCATGCCCGCCAGATGACGAGAGACAACGACTCCTGGCAGGGAGATGCTCATCACCCGGAAGTAAACTGGATAAGCAATCTGTCCGAACCGACGTTGCTCGCCCCTTATTTTGCCGGTTCCAACACAAGCAACCTGATCAAACGGCTTGAAAACGGGCACGGCGGATGCAACCTGAGCAAGGAAGAAATGGAAACGATCGCTTTATGGATCGACCTGTGCGTACCGTTCATCGGTGATTACCGGGAAGCAAACAACTGGACACAGGAGGAGAAGGATTATTATACGTATTATGAGAAGAAACGGGAAACATCCCGGGCTGCCGAGAAAGAAAACATCCGTCAGTATCTTCAATCGTTAAAAGCAAAGAAGTAAAGATTATGAAAATAAACTGGACTTATATAGCCTGTCTGTGCCTGGCTGCCCTGACAGGATGCAACGGGAATGATGTTTTTGCTCCGGATCATATATGGAGTGCCGGAGAAGGAAGCGGACTTCTGGTGACAAACCGGGATAAAAAAGAAATATGCCTCATCGATACCCGTTTAAAGAATACAGGTATCAAAGTGACATTGCCAACCGCCGCCAACGACCTGACGGAAACGCCCGACCGGCATATCTGGGTGGTATGCGACGGTGTCGGAGGCTCTTTATGTGAGCTGAACGGGAAAGACCTGTCCGTTATCTCTCAAACAGCCTTGGGACACACGCCTTCTGCCCTCTTGTTCAACCGGCAGACAGGTTCTTTATGGACAACCCAACGCTTCAACAACGAACTGTGGGAAGTATCTCCGGAAACCAAAGAGGTGTTGAACCGGATTACCGTAGGCCGAGAACCGGTAGACATCGTTTCATTCGCTGGCGACAGCTTATTGCTGGTTGCCAACAACCTGCCGGAAATGTCATCGCTCACTTATCCGATTGCCTGCCAGTTGGATATTGTCGATGTAAACAATAAAAAGGTAGTGAAACGCTTACAGCTTCCAAATGGTTCCACAGATGTAAAAGCATTGGCTACGGACAGCAAAGGCGATTATGCGTATGCCGTTCATCTGCTGGCACGCTACCAGCTCCCGACCAACCAGGTAGACCGGGGATGGATGAGTACGAACGTCCTGTCCGTCATCAACCTGCATACACAGGAAGTGGAAAACACGGTCCTGTTGGACACTCCGCAGAAAGGCGCCTCCAATCCGTGGAACGTTGTCGTTTCGCCGGATGACAGTAAAATATGGATCTCTGTCTCCGGAACTCACGAACTGGTTTGTGTAGACAGAACCTCATTGCATGACCGCTTGGCACGGGCAAAAGACGGCAAAAAAGTAACCCCTTCGACCAAAGATTATGCGCATATCCCGGATGATGCCGGTTTCTTATACGGCATCCGCGATTTCTACAAAACGCAGGGGAAAGGTCCCCGTGCCTTGTACGTCACACCGGATAAAGTCTATACGGCGAATTACTATACCGGAGAATTGGTTGCCTTCAACGGAAGCGGCAAGGATATGGTTTCTACCTCATTGGGTGCTACGCTCGCATCCACTCAAAAAGGGAAAGGCGATATGTATTTCCACGATGCTTCCATCGGTTTCCAGGAATGGCAGAGCTGTGCCAGTTGCCATCCCAACGATGCCCGCATGGACGGGCTGAACTGGGATTTGCTGAACGACGGCATGGGGAATCCTAAGAATACCAAGACATTGGTTTTATCCCACCAGACTCCTCCCTGTATGGTTTCCGGTATTCGTAAAGATGCGGAAACGGCTGTCATCTCAGGTATCAAGTATATCTTATTTGCTGCCTCGACAGAAGAAATAGCTCCGGCCATCGACGTGTACCTGAAGTCATTGTCACCGGTTCCGAGTCCTTACCTGGTAAACGGTAATTTATCCGAAGCAGCCCAAAAAGGGAAGGTACATTTCGAGAAAAACTGTGCGTCCTGTCATTCGGGTACTTATTATACGGATATGAAACAATACAAGGTAAACTGGACGAACGGGCCGGATCAGAACGTAAAAATGGATGTTCCCGCCTTGAACGAAGTATGGAGAACAGCTCCTTACCTGTATGACGGGCGCAGCTACACCATGCAGGAAATGCTGAAAGTGCATGGCCCCGCAGAAACACTGTCGGAAAACGAACTGAACGACCTGGCAGAATACGTATTATCTCTTTAAGAAACAACATTATGAGACATTTTACTTATATCCTTTTTCTTTCCTGCATCCACTGCTTTAATGTATTGGCACAATGCGGGAACTTCGCCGGAGCCGATTACTCCCAGGGGATCGTTTTCATTATGGAAAACAACAAGATCGTCTGGCAACATGAGGCTCCGGAATCGAATGATCTCTGGGTACTTCCGAATGGGAACTTATTGTTTTCGGTTGGCAAAGGAGTACTGGAAGTGACCCGGCAAAACGATACCGTCTTTTATTATGCTTCGGAAAGTCCCGTCTTCGCCTGCCAGCGTCTGAAAAACGGGAATACTTTTATCGGTGAATGCAATGCCGGACGCTTACTGGAAGTTTCTCCCGGGGGGAAAATCGTAAGTGAGGTGTGCATCCTGCCGGAAGGTGTCTCGGACGGAACATTCGCCTTTATGCGTAATGCCCGCAGACTGGATAATGGCAATTATCTCGTTGCGCATTACGGAGGGGAATACGTCAAAGAATACAATTCAAAAGGAGAAGTGGTCTGGCAGGTACAGGTCCCCGGCGGTCCTCATTCTGTGATCCGGCTGCCGAACGGCCACACACTGGTCGCCATAGCCGATAAGACACAGAATCCCCGCATTGTCGAATTAGACAAAAAAGGCAACACCGTATGGGAAATATCGAACAAGGACATTCCCGGAGAGCCTTTAAAGTTTCTGGGAGGCATGCAATATTTCCCTGACGGGCGCTTGCTCTTCACCAACTGGGTCGGGCATGTAAATCCGGAAAAACGGGATCATCTGTTCCTGGTAGACAGGGATAAGAACGTTCTATGTACATTAAAGGATCAGGAAGGGATACAAACCATGTCTTCCGTATTCAGCCTGGATGAAAATACCGGTTCATTTCATTAAGGCATTTTCTAATTCGTTGTTATTCAAACAATCATTCAGACAACAGCTATATGAGAAAATTATTTTTTATATCCTTATTCGGGATTGCATCGCTTACAGCCTGTCTGGCCGATAAGCCGCTACAAACAGAAAATAAGACCTATAGGAATCCTGTCATCGATTACAGTCTTCCGGACCCCAGCCTCATCAAAGCCGATGACGGTTACTTTTACGTGTATGCAACGGAGAATATTCGTAATCTTCCTATCCACCGTTCCAGAAACCTGGTAGACTGGGAAGAAGTAGGTACTGCCTTTACAGACGAAACCCGTCCGACTTTCGAGCCTAAAGGCGGTCTGTGGGCACCTGATATCAATTATATCAACGGACAATACGTTTTATATTACTCCATGTCCGTCTGGGGTGGAGAATGGACCTGCGGCATCGGAGTCGCAACTGCCGACAAACCGGAGGGTCCTTTTACCGACCGGGGGATGATGTTCAGGAGCAATACGATAGGTGTGCAAAACTCCATCGACCAGTATTACATCGAAGAGAATGGCAAAAAGTACATGTTCTGGGGAAGCTTCCGGGGAATTTACGGGATAGAGTTGTCAGACGACGGACTAACCCTGAAGGAAGGAGCAGAGAAAAAACAGGTAGCCGGTACAGCTTATGAAGGAACTTATATTCATAAACGTGGCAAATATTATTACCTGTTCGCCTCTATCGGCAGTTGCTGCGAAGGATTAAAAAGCACCTATACAACCGTAGTCGGCCGTTCAGAAAACCTGTTCGGTCCTTATGTGGACAAAAAGGGGCAACCGATGATGGAAAACCATCATGAGATACTGATTCGCGGAAATGAGGCTTTTGTCGGTACAGGTCATAACTCGGAAATAGTGACTGACAAAGCTGGAAACGACTGGATGCTTTATCATGCGGTGAGTAAAGAAAATCCTACCGGACGTGTTCTGATGCTCGATCAGGTCAGATGGGTAAACGACTGGCCGGAGGTAACCGGCTCTACCCCCTCACTGGAGGCTGAAACCCCTGTATTCTAAATACTGAAAAAGGATAAGGTAGCACTATAGACTCAGATGTATCAACATTACAAACCTACATCTATCAGCACTATAGACTTACACCTGTCAACACTATAGTGCTACCTTCCCCACATCGATATGCTACTTATTTCTGCCGCGTACCTTCTATTACCTCCCGGTTGATTTGTTTAACCTTATCCAGATTCATCTTCTCAACCCAACGATCATAAGTGACCAACCCGTTTATTTCGTGCTCCACATCCGTCGTCTGCGTGTAAATAGCCGTACTCAAGCCAAAGTATTTAATCATTTGCTCCAATTCGTTAAGCATAAGTATATATGTATCGGTCAGTACCTCTTTGTTCAACATCATTTCATAAGCATCATTCCTTACAGGCCATAAATGATCTCTGACAAATAATCCTTTTCCTCCGAACTCACCGAGAGACGCAGCTCTTTTCTCATCCGGACGAGGCATTGCCTTCGGCTCTATTTTGCCGTAATGATGCATATCGACAAAATCACCATTACCGGGATCTCCATAGGCCGGCCGGTAACCCGGTGCATAATTATAGCCGGACAAACCATTGACCAGGCGGCTCGGATCATACTTTTTCACCCAGGCTGTTATATCAGTAACCTCGAACGCTCCCCAGTTTTCATTAAAAGGAACCCACATCACAATGGAAGGTGAACTGATATGCTGATCGATCATTACTTTCAATTCTTCGCGGAATTGCTTACGTACAGCAACAGAATCGGTACCATCCGGTTCCCAAAGATTAGGCATATCCTGCCAGACCATCAATCCCATGCGGTCACAATGATAGTACCAACGCTGCGGTTCCACTTTTATATGCTTACGGATCACGTTAAAACCGGCCCGTTTGGCTAATTCTATATCATACAGCAATGCTTCATCCGTCGGAGCCGTAAAAATACCATCCGGCCAATAGCCCTGATCCAGCAACCCTATTTGAAAAACAAACTTACCGTTCAATAAAGGGCGGTTTACTCCATCCACCTTTCCTAAAGAAACGGAGCGCATTCCAAAATAAGAATCGACTTCATCCACTACCTTACCTTTCGTATTCTTCAGCTGTAACTTTAAATCATACAAAAAAGGATCTTCAGGAGTCCAGAGACGAGGGTTCTGTATGGGAATATAAAACTTACCATTAACGGTTCCTTCCGCTTTCGCTATTTCCTTTCCACCATCTTTTGCTACTGCCGAAACTTTTAACCCGTCATTATCTGTGTTAACAAGCACCTCCAAACGGTTGTTCTTCAGATCGGGGATCAGCTTGATCCGAGAAACATATTGTTTTTCCACAGGTTCTAACCAGACTGTCTGCCAGATACCGGACGTAAAAGTATAATCGCCACGCGGCCCGTTTTTACCGGATGCTGCTTTTCCATCGTTAGGATCATAGGCACCGACCACAAGAGTATTTTCACCCGACTTCAAAAAAGCAGTAATATCAAAAGTAAAAGCATCATATCCTCCTGTATGTGTGCCCACTTTCTTTCCATTCACAAACACAGTCGAAATACGGTCTACCGCACCAAAATTCAATAAGACATTCTTTCCTTTCCAGGCTCCGGGTATAGTAAAGCTTCGACGATACCATAGACAAGTATCCCCTTTGCGGGCAATACCTGATAATTCTGCCTCCGGAGGGAAAGGAACCCTGATTTGTTCCGGCTTAACGGGGAATGTCGGGACAGAAGTTGCCGATACCGGGTCCTGTAAGTCTTTTCCACCCATATAATCCCATACACCATTCAAATTCAACCACTCCGTCCTCACCATTTGTGGCCGCGGATATTCCGGCAAAGGAACAGCAACTTCCAATGCTTTATTGGTCCAGGGAGTTGGTAATGTAAACTTTTTCGGGCTTTGCCCTTTCATACTAATCCCTCCCCCTAAAAAGAAACAGAAGAGAAAGCAAATAAACACAACTTTTTTCATGATATTGTTATTTAATATAAGTAAATGAGATCTAGAATGAGATAATTGCCTGAAAGTTCAATGGGTCAAAATTAATAAGTAAATCCCACTTTCTATATCATTGTATAAATATTTCTATATTGAAAAATATAAATAGCCAAAGGCATGTACTTTCATAACTATATATTTTGAGGTCATAATAAAAAAAGGGTGCATCATTATCTAATGACACACCCCTCCTACAAAGCAATTTATTTTACAGCAAGTTCGAAGACCTCCGAATAAATAAACTGGTCAGCTCCTTCTGCCTTAATACCTATACGAGCATACACTTTTCCTGTACGATTCTTTGCATTCTCCAAAGATTTTAGCTGTGATGCATCGGTTATCGCGAATGAGAAGTTTTTATTCCCGGCAGACTTATCTTCAGAATAGTCCATACGTGCGAAATTCGTCTGCTCATCTACAAACCGGGTAGAACTAATAAACACACTTTGCGTATTTATCGCTGCATCAGAAATAATCTGTTTTACAGCACAGGTAGCCGATAAATTAGTTCCATTCAGACTGATTGCAGCATTTTCTATCATAAAATAAGGAGTCACATAGATCTTGACTTCGGTACTACCCTTCAGTGTAAAATCGACTGTATCTTTTTTTACTTCAGATATCTGTACAGTTTTCCAGGGACCATTATTATTGTTTGTAATCATATGGTAATCGCCGTCAAAAAGAATGGCTTCAAACTTAGCATCCTGGTCGGCATACAACGTAATACCATCTGATAACTGCCAGCCATACTGATATAACGAGAGTTTTATGGCTTCTCCGGTACCTTTCACCTGTAAAGGATGTTCTACGCCACCGGCATCTTTGTACAGGATCTGGCCATACAACTTGGATTCGGGAGCATCGTAATTATCCATACCACAACTAGTGGCAAAAACAGCCAACAACAATAATGAGGCTATATTATATATTATCTTTTTCATTCTCATTACCTTTTAATTAAGATTGATACGGATTCTTTACCATCTTAGGATTCCTGTTAATCCAATCCTGGTTAATAAAGTTATAATAATTCTTCGGTTGAAAATAACGAGGATACGGAGACATATAAGTTGTTGTAGCATCAAAAACCCATTTCAAGTCATTCGGATCGCCCACCTGATCAATCTGATAAGGGAACAATACACGATGAATGGCCGTCGAGGTGTTCTCATTGTTATCCCAAAGCTTATCAGCCAATCTCCAACGTTTCAGATCATAGAAACGATGGTTTTCAAAAGCAAACTCCACACGATTTTCACGAACAATATCATTCAGTGTGATAGTTCCGTTCAGCGGCTGGATACCAGCACGTTCACGAACTGCATTCAAATAACGGCGAGCATTATCCTGATCGTTCATTTCCATGGCTGCTTCAGCAGCAATCAGATACATTTCCGATACACGGAAACGAGGGAACCATACTTCAGAACCACGGCCACGGGTGGTTGCACCGACAGTTTCATCCATAAACTTTCTGACAAAGAAACCTGATTTGTTTACATATTGGTCGTCACCGGTAGTCATCGGACCATTTACCGGAGTAATGATCAAACCTCTTGAAGTCACATCCTGTCCACGTTTGCCATGATAGCTTTTCCATTCACCGCTCTCATTACGTTTAACACCTGCGCGTAATACGACTTCCGAACCTCTGAAAGAAGAACCCGGTACTATTACAGTTGCAAACAAACGAGGATCTTTATCCTTGAACAGGTCTATTGCCTTATCGTAAGCGATATAGCTACCGTCAGAATTTTTTATATTCAGTTTTCCATCACGATTACCGATGTATTCGAAATCTTCCACCAGATTTAGTACCGGGCCTAAATACGCCTGATCGATATCTTCGGCATGCGATGACGGAACATTATCGCGAGTCCATCCCTGATAATTGGACGGACCTTTATAATCACGTGCCCAAATAACTTCGGTATTATTATCTTTCAATGTAGTTGCAGCATAGAAATTATCTGCTTTATCAGATATATTATTCTGTAACACATACACACCTCCATCAATCACAGCTTTCGCAGCATCATATGCTATCTTATAATATTCAGAGGCTTTAGATGCCGGAATACCGACTTCGTCACCCGGAGTAGAAACCGGATTCTCCATTTTGTTATTATAATTGGCAATAGAACCGGCATAAACAGCAGCCCGAGCTTTTAATGCCAACGCTGCCCATTTGGTTGCACGGGCTGAATTTTTGGAAGCTTCAGATGGTAACATTCCATCCGCTGCGATTTCGGTACATTCTTTAATAACGTAATCATACAACTCTGCTTCTGTCGAACGAGGATATTGTAAAGTAGTGATATCCATTCCCGATTCATACGAAAACACTTCGTCGCCAACAATCGGCATTCCTCCCATACATCTGCACATGCAGAAATAAGTATAGGCACGCATAAAACGGACTTCACCGCGAAGCTGGTTCTTTCTCTCTTCAGATATTACATCTGTATTATTCAAGCTGGCCAAAAACTGGTTGATATTGCGTATCAATCCGTAATCATAAATACGCCAGTGATCGTCACCAAAAGTACGGAATAAATCAGGACCTCCGCTCGAACGTAAAGCCTCGTCCAAACAAACATAAGAACCGGCATCTGTTATGCGTTGCCCCCACTCCATACGACCATAGAAGTTAGCCAGAACAGAGGTAATCATTTTCTCATCACTAAACACCTGTTCATCAGACAAGATACGGTCCGGATCCCGATCCAGAAAATCGGAACATCCGCAAAATGCCAATGTAAAAGCCAAACAGGCAGAATAAATATATTTCTTTTTCATACTAATTAGAATTTAAGAGTAAGACCTAAATTAATAATACGTGTTGTAGGATAAGCCAGACCTGCCGAATTCTCAATTTCCGGGTCTATACCATGAGTATTGGTCAGAGTCAGTAAGTTCTGTCCTGAAACATACAAGCGTAAATCAGTAATAAAAGCTTTAGCCAGTATCGATTTCGGTAATGAGTAACCGAATTCAAGATTTCGGAGCTTCATATAACGTACATTATGCATCCAGAAATCGCTCTTCCAATAGTTACTGTGTCCTGAATTCCCGATCAATAAAGTCGGATATTTACCCGGAATCAAAGCACTGTTCGAATCTGTAATATCAGCTAAATGCCAAGTATCTTCCATATAATACTGTGCATTATTACCTCCGTCATGGAACGGATTACGTTGCTCATAATCCTGATATCTACTGTTCAAACCACCACCTGTCAAGTCGAATGCCAAGTCAAAACCTTTCCACTGGAAGCTGAAGTTAAGACCAAAGTTTACAATGGGAGTACCACCTTCTCTATATCCTAAAGGACGTTCATCCATACTATTAATTACACCATCACCATTCTGATCGACATATTTAATATCTCCCGGGCGAATTGTTTTATTGCCCTGACGGTCATTATCAATCGGCCAGGCAGCAATTTCCTCCCAACTCTGGAATTGTCCGTCAGATTCCAGCATCCAGTTCAGGTTACCATAACGTTCATCAATAGAATTACGATAATAATGCCATGAGTTACCGAAACGAGGTTTATACTGATTCCAATCCAGGAAACGTGAATAAGTCATATTCACTCCGATCGAATAATAAAAATCTTCTACATTATCATTCCACCGGATAGACAGGTCATAACCTGTATGCACGTCTGATTTCAAATTTTCATAAGGTAAATCAAAACCTGCTTCAGCCGGGATCAACACATCATAACGACGATCAGGCAAACCATCACGTGTACGACGGAAATAGTCAAACTGACCGGACAAACGATTATTGAGGAACGAAACGTCAAAACCGATGTCCAGTATTTTAGCTTTTATCCATGAGATAGTTGTAACGGGCAGACCACGGGGAACAGAGCCGACAACATAAGCGCCATCGATAGTTGAACCACCATCTTTGTAGTTATATCCTCCCATAAAATCAAACTCTTTATAAGAATCACCCAGGTTGTCATCACCTAACAAACCATAAGAACCACGGATCTTAAAATCATTTACGATATTCGACAACTTACTGTCTTTCCAGAAATTTTCTTCTGAGATACGCCATCCGGCAGAACCTGACGGGAAGAATCCCCAACGGTGATTAGGCGGGAATTTCCAGGAACCGTCATAACGTCCGGAGAATTCTAACAGATATTTAGATGCAAAATCATAATTGGCTCTGAAAGTATAACCCAAGCGGGCTTCCGTCCTATTACCATAATCATTAAATTCAACAATTTCATCTACATCTATTAAATGTAACGTATTGGATGTTGGAGTTGAATGGATAAAATGTTCCGGCTGATCACGTTTAATGGACTCCATACCTGCCATTACATCGATATGATGATCGTCAAAACTTTTCTTGTAATTCAACTGAATATTTGTCGTAATATCCTGGACTCTTTTGATCGTTCTGTCCCGGTAAGGGTTATGCATACCATCCACAACGATATACTCATCCTTATCTTCATCATAACGATACAGGTCCCATTCATTTTCCTGGTTATTCTGTTCACGCTGAGCGTAATAGAAGCCGAACTGGGCTTTTGCCGTCAATCCGTCAATAATCTTATATTCACCATTGAATGTAAGTTGCATTACACGCCAGTCATCCTGATATTTACCGGAAATATCATAATTCAACAGACCGAAATTCACATCCTTATTACCGGATGTTAATGCCGGATATTTAGGATTATCGTTTGCAAATGGACGAACTGTCGGAAGATTTCGGTAAGTACCGAATACCGGCAACCAATAGTCGTCACCACCCGGAACACCCGGATTGACACGCGATTCGATACGTCCGTTCATAGATGCACTCATTTTAAAACGTTCGGTAATCTGAGCATCAATATTCATCTGCGTATTATATCGTTTAAAACCGCCATAATTACGGATCATAGCATCCTGGTCGATATACCCTAAAGAGAAATAATAATTTACCTTATCAGATCCACCGGATACATTGGCTGAAACATAAGACTGAGGAGATGTTTCCCAAATGAAATCATACCAGTCAAATGATTGATAACCCTTCTCTGTTCCTTGTTGCCACTTACCCAAATCTTCCATCGTGTACTTACGGTTCTGTTCTTCCACTCCTTGTAACGTTTCCGATTGTATCCAATTAGAAACATAGGTAGCAGCATCCGCGGGTTTTGGGAATGCAGATGCAGACTGCCAGCCATAACGTGCGTTGATAGTTACCGTATTCTTTGTATTTCTGCGACCTTTCTTCGTTGTTACAACTACTACACCATTGGCAGCACGTACACCATAGATAGAAGCAGAAGCATCCTTCAATATAGAGATCGCTTCAATATCATTAAAGTCAATATTATTAAACTGCCCTTCATCCGTCTGGATACCATCTATTACATACAACGGAGTACCCATATTACGAATCTGAAGACCGGTACTTGCACCCGGACGACCATCCGTCTGACGGGAGTTCACACCAGCGATCTTACCAACCAATGCACCCGAAGATGTAGAGGCAGAAGAACGGGCTATATCTTTGGAGTCAATTAAAGAAATTGCACTCGTCAGAGATTCTTTCTTTTGTGACATACCGAAACCGGTAATAACAACTTCATCCAAAGCCTGTGCATCTTCTCTTAATGTTATATTTACAGTTGAACCTTTAACAGGTGCACGCTGAGTTATATACCCGATAAACGAAACTTCCAAAGTTGCATTTGGAGATGTACTCAAAGAAAAGTTTCCGTTCATATCTGTAATAGTACCATTAGTTGTTCCTTTTTCAACAACATTAGCTCCAATTACAGGCTCTCCTAAATTATCGATAACTGTTCCTGTTATCGTAGTTTTTTGCTGTTGTACCTTTGTTGCAATTGGCTCCAATCCATTTCTACCGGTTGCTCTCTTTTCATCCGGCAATAAAACAATCTGATTATTCGAAATCTCATAAGCTAATCCCGTCGATTTCAGAATACTATCCAAAATACTAGCAACAGTCTGGTTCTTCGCATTTACACTGACCCGATGAGAAAAATCTATTTTATTCTCATCATAAAAAAAGGAGTAACCACTCGCCTTTTCGATCTGGTTAATGGCCTCACTTAACAATACATTTTCTAATTGAATTGAGAAAGCTTTTGCCTGCTCGTTTGAATATCCATACAAACTTGAGGCAAGAAAAAAGAGACCGACAAACAGGGGTATTCTCCATATTTTCCCACTGGTCTCATAGAACATTTGCTTCTTCATAAACTCTTATTTTAAGATTATTATCGAAATAAATTAATTAATAAAAAGGTTAAAACAATATTACTTTTTCTTTCCTGTTACTTCATAGGCATCTGATTTTAAAGATTTTACTTATTCATAATTTTCACGATATTCTTTTCATCAAAACTATATTGGATTGGATTTGTCCGGGCCATTAACCGAAGAATCTCTTCCAGAGGCTCATGCCTGATAGAAAAAGTATAAGCCTGATCTTCAGGAATAAGAGGGTCCAGTATGATCTTTACACCATACCATTTAGATAAATATTTGGATAATTCCTTAATTGATTTACGCTCAAAATGAATAGACTCATTTGCCCACATGGCAGCAAAAAAGACATCATTTTTCTTTGTTAGGATACTGCCCTGTTTTTTGGAACAGACAGCCGTTTCACCCGGTACTATCGTTTTTGAAACTGAGCCATTGCCGACAACTACAGATCCGGACAACAGGCTAACATTTATATTCGGTTCATTATCACGTGCTGCCACGTTAAAAGTAGTACCATGTACTCTGACATCAAAATTATTACTCTTGACAATAAAAGGACGATCCGGATCCTTCTTAACATCAAAATAGGCTTCGCCCTTCAATTTGACATTTCTTGTTTTATTCCAGATTGAAGCTGAATATTCCAACGTAGATTCAGTATTTAACCAAACCTGCGAACCATCAGGAAGTATTACTTTCGATTTACCTGTCAGAGAAGAATAGGTATAAACCGGCCCTCCTTTATATGTTTCAAGAGAGATATATCCGGTTAAAGACAATAAAGCGAGGATTAAAATACATGCAACCCCGGAGAACCAGCGAAAAGAAGCCTGCGAGAATTTTATTATTCTAGGTTCATCTTTCTTCATGCGAAGCTCCATCTTTGCCCACAAAGCATCCACATTCGATTCAAAAGTTGTACCTTCTTCTATAATAGCTAACCAAAGAGATTGTAAATCTTTATATACGGAGAGATTCTTCTCGTCAGCAAGCCACCGTTCCAAATCAAGTTGCTCTTCTAACGAGATTTCATGTTTAAATCCCTTTATTATAATATCCCAAGGTATGTTTCTATCCATTTTTTGCATCTTATACATCGTGAGACTCAAAAAGAATAGCTACCCCCTAAAAGGATTGTATTTTTCTTTGAAAAAATTTGATCCGGGAAGATCACGGAAAGATAAATTGCTCATATTCAAAACGGTTACCAGATCCACCAGTTTCCGAATTGGATAATAAAAAAAGAAGCGTGGAAACTGTTGACATATCGATTCTGAGGCTCTGGACTGCCCCTATGACCAATATATACAACAGCCCACGCTCTTTATCTTGGTATACGCAATAACTTAGGTATATAACAAGAAAAGAGCATGAACGTTTGTTGTACCTTATCCGGTCATAGTGAAATTGTCCAGATTTCAGAATCGGATAATATCTTAAACGCTTATGCTTTACTCGTACATTGTACAGCCGGTTACGCTTTCCTTTTGCTGTACGAGGCAAAGATAAACAGAAGATTCCAATATCTACATATACTTTCTATACATAAATAATCCGTAAAGGATCAATTTCATAGCTAAAGAGATCGGTCACAACATCTACTCCGTTGTCGGAAACGATGCAATACGCAAACGGGCAGCTCCCATCGGAACCAATGTTATTTCGTCCAATGCGTCTGCTTTCGGGGCATCTTCACAAGGAAGCACACCGCATAAACCATATTCATCGATCTTCCATTCAGGAATAAGACGTCCTTTTGCCTTAAATTCCAACGGGACATTAGTCAATGTAAATGGATTATTATCAAAAGGCCATTCCTTACGCTGAACCGAGATCGGGCTGTTGAGCTGCAAAGCATAGTTCCACGGACTTGCCGGATAGATCTCATAAGTAGGCCATGCAGAAGCATCGGCACCCTCCTGCCATTTTGAATCGCCGATAGCTGTTTGACGACTGTCTTTCTGTTGATAATCTTCGTCTATCTTTAAAGACAAGCTCAGAGGACCATAATCGACACTAACGCTATTTTTATTTACCTGCCATTGGCGATAATTGAATGTCATGGGAACCGTAAGAACGATTTCGTCTGCATCCGACCACTCACGTGTGATCTTGGCATATTTACCGCTAATCAAATCGACACCCAACTTCTGACCGTTTACGGTAATCGACGCATCTTTACACCACGACGGAATACGCAAATAAAGTGGGAATGAAACCTTTTCAGGTGTCGTCAAAGTAAAACGAATCGTTTCCTCAAAAGGGTAGTTCGTTTGTTCTTTTATCGTCACTTCAGTTCCGTTTCCAACTTTAACTTTCGCCTGACAAGCATTATATAAAACAGCAGCTATTCCGTTATCCGGTGTTGCATAAATTAGATTTTCAGTATAATACGGCCATCCGAAACCATGATTATGCTGGCAACAACGACTACTGAACGGATTCATGGAAAGAAACGGTCCGCTATTATCAATACCCGGATGATGATTTTTAGAGTCACTCACGACATGATTCGGACTGGTTATATAACGAAGGGCCTTATAATCCGGCATCAATGCCGCCGGATAACTATTAAATGCCACATCCTCACAGTTTTCAGCCCAATAAGGATCGCCACTGATTTGCAGCATAATTTCATCTGAAGCCATCTGCTCCACAAAACCACAGGTTTCAGTACCTTGCCGGGGATCAAAGAAGCCGATACGTGCATTTTCGTCCGCACCGAACATACCCCCCGGTACTTGACCGAAAGCCCTGCGCACCAGGCTTTGCACATTATAGCTGGCAGCCAGCATGGATGAGTCCCCCGAAAACAGATAATAAATAGCCGGCTCACGGAAACACTGCGCTACATTTACATTATGCCAGTTAGGCAATTGAGTCGACTTTGTCCAGTCGGCCGTATTTTTATGTATTTTTTCGCCCAACGTAAGTAAGTTCTTATCGCCCGTGTGATTATATAGCCACACGACACTCCAAAGATTATCTCCGCCACGGCTATTTTCCCAATAGCTATATAAGAAATCTTCATCCGGGACAGTAAGCAGGTAATTACAATACTTTGTCATAAAATCGATTATCCGCTCATCATTCGAATATTCATAATAAGATTGCATGATCCACAGGACAATCATATTCGGCCAAAAATCCTGTTTACCGTCATTCAGATGCATCGGACCGAAGTTACCGTCTTCCCGCTGACTTTTCAAGATACCCTCAATCCAGAATTTAGCTTCATTCAGCATCTGATTATCTTCAACAATATAAGCCAGGTTTGCATACCCTCGCAACCAGTAAGGCACTTCTTCCCATCCCCACTGGCCTCCGGTTTCCAACCAGGCATTATCTTTCTTTTGCAACCAGGCACTGATCTCTCCCAGATGTCCGTTCAGACCTTCTTTTTGTAACTCCAGTTGTTGCTTCAACCATCCTTCCGGCTGAATAGTACCGGCCGGGAGTTTTATAAACTGCTGCGGCTGTAAAGGAGCCCGGTTACTTACATAAAAATCATTCTGCGTAGAAGTTGATAATCGATCGACCTGTTCCAGCAAGGTATCTTGTGGAGCTGTACAGGCACCACAAATCAAAGAGAGGAACAATATACTTTTCTTCATAATACAATTATTTTATTTCCGGAGAGATAAAATTCCGGAGAGGTTATTTAATCATTTATTCATTAATTGAGGAAAGAAAAAGGTATCAGGCAAAATACTAAAACGAATGATGCCATCCTGTGCCTTTTCCTGCAAAGAGACAATAGCTGTTTGCCTGGGAGATACAACGGAGTTCGAATAATGGGTATGGAACACATAACGCATATCCCCTTTTTCATCAATAAAAACATCTCCATGACCGGTCCCGTTATGCTTCAGCAGTTTACGGCTAATAACCGGATTCCCTTCATACTTCTTCCAGGGACCATAAGGTGAACAGGAGGTTGCGTAACCTACCGCATAATCTATATTCCGGAAATCATTAGCTGAATAGAAAAAGTAATAAACACCCTCTTTCTTAAGGATAGTAGGGCCTTCAGAAACCGGCCATTCCGAATGTGCTGTATTTTCCCAGTCTTCAGTTGCAGAGAGGCATTCCCGAAGAGTGTTTTCTTTTATAGCGGTAAGATCTTCATTCAGTTCAGCAACAAACAGGCGGTTTCCTTTTGTTAGACGGACATGATACAGATAAACCTTGCCATCCTCATCAAAAAACACATACGGATCGATCTGCTTGATTTCAGCAGGTAGTTTAGCTATTTTATCCTGACGAAAAGGTCCTAAAGGACTGTCGGCAGAAGCTATGGCTATAAACTCGTCAGCCGTATAAGCCATATAATATTTCCCTTTATAACGAAAAACCTGAGGCGCCCAAAACCCCTTCGATCCAAATGAATCGCCTTTCTTTAAAGCATATCCGTCGGAAGCGCCATTCGGTCCCTCCCACATTTTCAAATCTTTAGAAGTATATACCTGAAAACCGAAATTAGAATCTCCACCTGTACCATACAGGTAATAAGTTCCGTTTTCATAAAAGATCGTAGGATCAGCCAAAGAAATATGCTGTCCACAGACAGAGGTCACTCCAACCCAAAAGAACACAAAAAGCATCAAGAATATTTTTTTCATGGCATTGAGAATTATTGTAAAACATTTTCTTTTACAAAAATAGACTCAAAAAGGCTTGATACCCCCTAAAATATAAAGTTTTTTTACCACAAATATGAATAAGAATCGCCCAAATAGACTCTAATCTTCTTAAGGGCTATCGTTATTTGTCCCTCCACCGTCTTCTCTGAAATATGAAGTTGCTGGGCTATTTCTTTATTGGTTAAATTCTCTTCGCGGCTTTTCTTAAATATCTCCCTGCATTTCTCCGGCAAAAGACATACGGCCTCTTCTATCAAACGGTACAATTCCTGGAACTCCAAATCCGAATTATAATCTTGCCCCACTTCACCGGCAGAGACATCTTCCAGATAGACAGGTATTTTTTTATCACGGATATAAGTAAAAGCCTTATTACGGGCTGACTGAAAAAGATAGGCCTTCAATGTTAACTTTATCTCAAAGCGTTCGCGGTTTTCCCATATATAAGTAAAAATATCCAATACCAGCTCCTGCGATTTTTCCCGGTCATGGATATAATAGGTAATAAAACGCTCCAATGAATCCATATACTGATAAAACAAATGCTTAAAAGCAATCTGATCACCTTGTTTTATTAGCTTTAGCAATAATATATCATCGTTGTTACTGCCCATCCTCCAAATTCATTGATTGTTTTCACTGGCTTCAAAGATACACAAAGATTCAATATTTTCTTAATAAAGGAATCTTTTATTTAATATTCACGGATTAAAGCACTAAACATCAAATCCTTTTATTACCCTTAAAGATTAGTTGGATTACATAAAAAAACAAACCCCTCTGCAATTTGTAAATTGCAGAGGGGTTTACAAGCAGTGATTCCGGAGCGATTCGAACGCTCGACCCACGCCTTAGAAGGGCGTTGCTCTATCCAGCTGAGCTACGGAACCATCCTTATTTGCGGTGCAAAGGTAGTACTATTTTTTAAATATGCAAACCGGAAAGTCTTTTTTTTCATCAGAAGGGATAACCTACTGCAAAATGCCAGGCAAAGTTATTCTTCAGGTTAGGCTTCAAAATAGCCCACCGGTCCTTTCCTCGCTCCATCGGATTATATGCTTTCATACCCGTATCGAAACGAATCAGGAAGAAGTCGAAATCAAGACGCAATCCCAAACCATAAGAAACAGCTATCTCTTTATAGAAACGGGAGAAGTCGAAATTTCCATCCTTACGTTCCTTATCCGGTCTCATCGTCCAGACATTTCCGGCATCGACATAAGCAGCCAGTTCAAACTTCCAGAACATCTTTGTCCGGTATTCCAGATTCAGATCCAACCGGATATCTCCTACCTGGTCGGCAAACGATTTGACAGAATCCGCCAGCATACCGCCCGGCCCCAAGGTTCTAACAGACCATCCACGGACACTATTCGCCCCTCCCGAGAAATAAGTCCGTTCAAAAGGCAATATCTTCGCATTCCCATACGGATAACCAATCCCAACGCCCACATGAAAAGCGATTTTATTACGGCTATCCAGCACAATACTCTTACTAAAGTCGACATCCCCTTTCACAAACTGGGCATAATTGATACCGAACAAATTATATAATCCGTCTTTATCTTTTTTCGCCTGAGTCATTTTAGAGAATGCATACAACAGGTTACCTGCCATTTCAAACGAGACACGCAGCGAATGTGTATTCCGGAGACGGTTCTGGGGATTGTAATTCGTAAATGAATATGTATAACCGGAACCTACGACAAACTGGTCGGTAAAATTGTAAATCCGGGTAGAATTCGGCAAACTCTCTTCAAAGTCATGATCGATCTTCGGCAAATGTACATAATCGATATCGAGTAACTTAAACACATGGCGGGCTTGCGTATTCGACCGTTCCTGCCAAATATAACTCCAACCGCCGGACAGAATGGCACGCCTGTATTCCGGACGCGTTTGAATACTGTAACTAACCTTCAGTTCCGTAGATGCCCGTACCTTCCGTTTGAAATTTTCACTGACAAAAGGGAACAGGAAACGAGGAAACAATACAGATGTCTCTGCCCCCAACTCCCAATAATTACCGCCTGCCGAACTCTTGGACAAAGCCTCATAAGCACCACGCACCTTCGCAGAGAAAACCTCTGAACCTTTGAACAGATTCCTGTGCTGATAATTCAAGCTGGAAGCAAATCCGAAATCGCCCGCCGAATTTGTCCCTTCCAGGTCAACACCGAATCCCTGCAATTTAGCCGGAGAAGTCAGGATAGTACAATTCAGCATCATGGTATCCTGAACCTCCACTTCCGTAAAACGGATATTCACATTTCTCAAGGCCCGGAGAGCGGCAAAAGAAGAATAGGTTTGTTCAACCGCCCGCTCATTAAACAATCTGCCGGGAGTAATATAAGTACTTCTTCGCAAAACACCCGGACGGATACTCCTTCCATTATTTCCATAGAGGATCTGCAGATCTCCGGCTTTTACCGTATCGCCTGAAAGAGCCGACAAATCACTCTGCGCCTGGTTCAGCGGATCATAATCGGTAACGATCGTCACGTCTTTTATATAATACTGGCGATGAACGGTATCGACCACCGAGCCATCCGGCTTCAGTTTACGGTAAGGCTTCAGTATCATATCCAGATCGACTATATTCCTGTTATAAGAACTGTCTGCCAGATATGCCAGGTAATCGCGGTTGAACGCATAATATCCCCGTCTACGAAGCAAAGAGGTGATCCGCTGCCGTTCTTTATCCAGTATGTCCCTGTCGAACAAAGCACTGTCTTTCACCAGAGAAGTATAATCTTCCGGATAAATACGGAAAGCAGATGATACGGCCGAACGTTTGGGAGCAGTCAGATGAGCTATACTGTCGATCTTCGGATCATCCAGATTCATCGTATAATTATGTATCCGGTAAGGGATATTCGAATTGATCCGGTAAGTAACGACAGCCTTCTTCTGGCGCGAAGTATCCACCTCCGCCGTCACTTCCGCGTTTACATATCCTTTATTGATAAAAAAGCGCCTCAACTCATCCGCCGATTGATCGACCAGCGTAATGTCCAGAATCACAGGCGGCTCACCGATACGGCGAAGCTGCTTACTGAGCCAGCGTTTTTCATTCCGCCCCGACCAGTCGTAGACAAAAAGCTGCCACTTCATCAGACCGAACACCTTAAAGTTAGGCTGCTGCCTGAGATAAGGCTTCAGATCATTCGTTTTATAGGCTTTATTATCAGAGACAATCTCTACTTTATCAAGCAGATATTCACCGTCACCGACATATTTTGTCGTACTGCAGGCGGCCAGTATCCAAACAAGGCATATGAAATATAATATATGGAGGATTCCCTTCATCATTCGACCTTTTACGCACGCAAATGTAGCTGAAATTAAATAAAATCCCGTACTTTTGCTTTGTAAAAAGAGTAAAGATGCTGAGTAAGTCAAAAGTAAAACAGATACGTTCACTTGAATTGAAGAAGTTTCGTAACGAGACGAATACGTTTGTAGCCGAAGGAAATAAGCTGGTGGCAGACATGCTGCCTGCGTTCGAATGCGACCTGTTGATCGCCAAACCGTCGTGGATGGCAACGCAAGGTGATATTCCCGCCAAAGAACTGTTGGAAGCCGATGACGATGACATACGGAAAGCCAGCTTCCTGAAAAATCCGCAGGATGTACTGGCTGTTTTCAAACGCCCCGCCTGGTCATTGGAAGAAGCAAACCCTCAGCAGCAGCTCATCCTCGCTCTCGACGGCATACAAGACCCTGGGAACCTGGGAACGATCATACGGCTCGCCGACTGGTTCGGCATCGAACATATCGTTTGCAGCCAGGACACAGCCGACGCATTCAGTCCCAAGACAGTACAGGCGACCATGGGAGCACTCGTCCACGTAAAAGTCCATTACACAGACCTGCCCGCTTATCTGCAAAAACAAGCGGAACACCAGGTACCGCTATACGGAACATTCCTCGACGGAGAGAACATATACACAAAAGAACTATCGGAAACAGGCATTATCATTATGGGAAATGAAGGAAACGGCATCCGCCCAGAAACCGAAGCACTGGTCAACGAGAAGCTATATATCCCCAATTACCCGCAGGAAAGAGAAACGTCAGAGTCTCTGAACGTGGCAATCGCCACGGCCGTTGTCTGTGCCGAGTTCAGGCGTCGCGGGGGTAAAACAGGTTAAACGATAAATCAGCACCTGATCCCCGGCTGACACAGCTTCAGTCTTATTCAACCATTTAGCTCGGGATATAAAGATATCGGAAGGAGAATCCGAACTAACCGGCAACAACAAAAGTGTACCGTCATAAAACTCCGTACCTGCAATTTCCTGATCCAACGGAAAGACTCCGATCAGCTGTCCTTCCGCATTCAATTCGATATAATGCATACGGAACCATTGCTTCCAGTATATATAGTGTGACGCTATTCTACGCATAATTCCTTAAAACGAAAATTAGCGTTTAATTCTCTTTAAAAGGACTACAACATCCCAAGCAGACCACACCAATATCAAGAGCAAGAAAAAAGCCAAACACCATATTCTCCAATTCCATTCGCTTACATCCACAAATACAACCGTAAAAACAAGTGCTACGAGACAAACAACAATTCTAAATGCAGGAAACAGAATTTTCACTTTATCTTTCATAATAGACATATAAACAAATCACTTGATCGAATCAGTAGAAAGCCGTCCGTAGTTATACCTCATCAGGTTCAGGCTATCCACATAGATTTTGAAATAAGAGGTCGAATCCTCTTTTCCGTCCAGGCGGATAAAACCATACACACTCTTCACCTGCTTGGTCGGTAGCGTACGTAAAATCGTCTCATGATAACCATCCTGAAGGATCTTGTCGTTTACGGTAATGACCGTATCCCCCTGGTTGGCACTCAAACGGATCTCCGGATGACTTTTCATAGCATCGTTCAATCCCCAGACACGCATTCCCAGAACGAACGTACTACCGGAAGGATAGTTTGTTTCCGGTTTGATATCGACCGTTATGCCGTTGAATACAGCTTTCGGTTCAAAGGTAAGATAAGTAAGACGAGGCCAGATATCAACGGAATCCTGTTTGGAGACCGGAGCTGCACTAGCCTGCACGTCTCCCAACGCTTTCTGCCGTTCGTTCAGTTCCGCCAGTACCAGGTCATACACCTGCATATACACATCCAGGTTACTTCCATACCAGACGAGCGAACTGTCGTAAACGGCCTGTTCGATATTATGTTTGCGAAATACGGACTGATAAAGCGCTTCCTTTTCAGCATCGTCGATATATTTTTTATAGTCGGTACTGATCATAGCTTCCGCCAGTTGCATATCTATCAGGACAGCCTTCATCTCCTTTTCGGACAGAATACCATCAGGCACCTTACTACAGGAAACCACTAAAGCCGCCGTCAATAATACGACACCGTATCTGCGCAATTTACTCCGCATTTATTTACTACTTTCTTTTTCTTTTGAGAGACTGGCCGACAAAGTGTGCCGGTAAAATATCAATAACAAGAACACACCTACGCAGATAGCCGAATCTGCCAGGTTGAAGATCGGACGGAAGAAAACGAACTCCTCTCCTCCCCAGATCGGGACCCAGCCCGGCAATACCGTCTGGATCAACGGGAAATAAAACATATCCACCACTTTCCCGTGCAACCAGGTAGCATAACCACCGCCGGCAGGCATAAAAGAGGCGACCTGACCAAAACTATGGTCGAATACGACCCCATAAAATATAGAGTCGATTATATTACCGATGGCTCCCGCAAAGATCAACGAGACACACGCAATAAAGCCAAAACTGTACTTCTCCTTAACCAGTTTATACAGATAATATCCGATAAAACCGACCGCCACAATGCGGAATACGGATAAGAACAATTTGCCTATCACCTCTATACCGAAAGCCATTCCCGGATTTTCGGTAAAGTACAGATAAAACCACGGAGTGATCTCTATACTTTCGTGCAACTGCATGTGCGTCTTGATCCAGATTTTAAGAGCCTGGTCAAGAATAAGGAGCAGCATTACGATTAACACTGCTCCCCAACCTTTAGAAAATTTCATTTATCTTTTACCTCCTTGTTTTGCTTCGATACTCAAAGTAGCATGAGGTACGGCACGCAGTCTCTCCTTCGGGATCAACTTACCCGTTTCGCGACAAATGCCATAAGTCTTATTTTCAATACGGATCAAAGCAGCCTGTAAGTTCTGTATGAACTTCATCTGGCGCTGTGCCAGACGTCCGGCCTCTTCCTTCGACAAAGTTGCGGCACCTTCTTCCAACACCTTGAATGTTGGAGATGTATCGGCCACATCGTTCCCATCAGAATTGGTTACACCCGATCTCAACAACTCGTAATCCTTTTTGGCTACCTCCAACTTCTCTAAAATAATGGCGCGGAACTCCTCGAGTTCAGCATCCGAATATCTTGTCTTTTCTGCCATGGTTCATTTAATTTTAGGTTCCACAATTCATAATATATATCAGGCGATCCAAGTCGCAGTCCAAATATACGATAATATTTATATGCGGCAAGGGACACCTTTCTTTTTTAAGAAAAAAATCACTCTTTCTCAATACGCACCGACAGGTTGAAATCCTCGAAATCAAGGACAGTCGCATCACTTATCGCATGCTCTGTAATTTCAACAGATACGGCCAGCACCTGGTTCGCAATATATTCATTAAACTCCTTAATTGCGTCGTCCATTTCGTCGGAAGAAAGAACGGTCACGTTGATCTTATCGGTTATATCGTATCCGTTGCTCTTACGCAGGTTCTGGATACGGTTCACCAATTCACGTGCCAGCCCTTCTTTGCGCAGGCTTTCCGTCACGGTGATGTCGAGGGCAACCGTCAGGCGGCCTTCGTTGGCAACCAGCCATCCCGGTATATCTTCGGAGATGATTTCAACATCAGCCAGTTCGACTGCTGCTTCCTGTCCCTCCACATTCAAAGTAAATGTACCGGCAGCTTCGAAAGCAAGGATATCCTCCTGGCTCATACCCTGGATAGCAGCAGCCAAGCTCTTCATGATCTTTCCGTAACGCGGGCCTAACTTCTTGAAATCAGGCTTGATACGTTTAACCAGGATACCGGCGGCATTATCGACGAATTTCAGTTCCTTTACATTCACTTCGTTCAGGATCAGATTCTTCACCGCTTCAATGCTTTCCTGCTGGTGTGCATCCGTAACAGGCACCATGATGGTCTGCAGCGGCTGGCGAACTTTAATATTCACTTTACGACGCAGAGCCAGTACCATAGAAGAAACATCCTGTGCCATCTTCATACGTTCTTCCAGATCCTTGTCGATCAATGCTTCATCATATTTCGGGAAATCCGACAAGTGTACGGATTCCACCGTTTCACGTCCGGTAACGGCAATCAGGTCGCTGAACAGCTGATCGCCATAGAACGGAGCGATCGGAGACATCAGCTTGGCTACAGTTTCCAGACAAGTATATAAAGTCTGGTAAGCAGACAACTTATCCGTTGTCATGCCCCCGCCCCAGAAACGGCGACGGTTCAGGCGTACATACCAGTTACTCAGGTTATCGTTCACAAACTCAGAGATAGCACGTCCCGCACGGGTCGGTTCGTAAGTATCATAGAATCCGTCAACATCTTTCACCAATGTATTCAGCAAAGAAAGGATCCAGCGGTCGATTTCGGGACGTTCGTTCAGAGGAACATCCGGTTCCGAATAATCGAAGCCGTCCACGTTTGCATACAAAGCAAAGAATGAATACGTATTATATAATGTACCGAAGAACTTTCGGCGCACTTCATCCATACCGTCGATATCGAACTTGATATTATCCCACGGAGACGCATTGGTGATCATATACCAACGCAACGGGTCTGAACCATACTGTTCGATCGTCGAGAACGGGTCGATTGCATTACCCAGACGTTTAGACATCTTATTACCGTTCTTATCCAGTACCAGGCCATTGGAAACAACCGCTTTATAAGCCACGCTGTCGAAAACCATCGTAGCCAGTGCATGCAGGGTAAAGAACCAGCCACGAGTCTGGTCGACCCCCTCTGCGATAAAGTCTGCCGGATAAACCGTACGGTTATCCAGTATTTCCTTATTCTCAAACGGATAATGGATCTGTGCATAAGGCATCGCACCCGAATCGAACCAAACGTCGATCAGGTCGGTCTCACGCTTCATCGGCTTGCCGCTTTCGGAAACAAGGATCACCTCATCCACATACGGACGGTGCAGGTCGATCTTTTCGTAATTGTCCTTATTATATTCGCCCGGATTGAACCCTCTGTCCTTATAAGGATTAGATTCCATGAATCCGGCCTTAACGGCTTTCTCTATTTCATTGTACAGTTCTTCTACCGAACCGACACACATCTCTTCCGTTCCGTCTTCCGTACGCCAGATAGGTAACGGAGTACCCCAGTAGCGGCTACGGCTCAGGTTCCAGTCCTGCAGGTTTTCCAGCCATTTACCGAAACGGCCCGTACCTGTACTCTGCGGCTTCCAGTTGATCGTATTGTTCAGTTCAATCATACGGTCACGGCAGGCAGTTGTGCGGATAAACCAGCTATCCAGCGGATAGTATAATACAGGTTTGTCGGTACGCCAGCAGTGCGGATAATTGTGCACTTGTTTTTCGATACGGAACACACGGTTCTGTACCTTCAGCATCATACATATCTCGATATCCAATGTCTCATCTTTGTCGGTCTTTTCCGGATCGTAAGCATTCTTCACGAACTTACCCTGGAACGGATCGTAATCGGCTGCATTCATACGAGTCTGTACAAATTCAGGGTCCAGATCTTCCAACAGGTAGAACTTACCCGTCATATCGACCATCGGACGGTTGTTGCCATCCTTATCGATCATCATCAACGGAGGCACACCACTAGCTTTTGCCACACGGTCGTCGTCCGCACCGAATGTCGGAGCGATATGTACGATACCCGTACCGTCTTCAACCGTTACATAATCGCCTGTGATTACACGGAACGCACCTTCACCCGGGTTCACCCACGGAATCAGCTGCTCATAGTGCATACCGGCCAGTTCCGGTCCCTTCCATTCACCTACGACTTTAAAAGGTACCAGCTTATCTCCAGCCTTATAATCAGACAATTCAAGATCGGCTGCTTTCGGATTGAAATATACGTTCAACAGATCTTTAGCCAGAACTGCCGTCATCGGCATGCCAGTATACGGATTGTAAGTCTGAACAGCCACATAGGTGATATTCGGACCTACACAAAGCGCCGTATTTGAAGGCAATGTCCACGGAGTAGTCGTCCATGCCAGGAAGAATGCATCACCGAACTGAGCCATTTCCGGTTTCGGATCGAGGATATGGAATTGTGCCGTACAAGTGGTATCCTTCACGTCGCGGTAACAACCCGGCTGGTTCAACTCGTGCGAGCTAAGCCCCGTTCCGGCAGCCGGTGAATACGGCTGAATGGTATACCCCTTATACAGTAACCCTTTCTTATACAATTCTTTCAGCAGATACCACAATGTTTCGATGTAACGGTTATCGTAGGTGATATACGGATTTTCCATATCCACCCAGTACCCCATTTTATTGGTAAGGTCTTCCCATTCCTTGGTAAACTTCATCACATCTTTGCGGCAAGCTGCGTTATAGTCAGCGACAGAAATCTTCTTACCGATATCTTCCTTGGTTATACCCATAGATTTCTCAACGCCCAGCTCAACCGGCAGGCCGTGAGTATCCCATCCTGCCTTACGGTTCACCAGATATCCTTTCATGGTTTTGTAACGGCAGAAAATATCTTTAATCGAACGAGCAATAACATGGTGAATACCCGGCATTCCGTTTGCAGAAGGCGGACCTTCATAAAATACAAACGAGGGGTATCCTTCACGGATTTCAAGACTCTTATGGAAGATGTCGCCATCCTGCCATTTCTTCAACACCTCTTTATTGACATTCGATAAATCGAACTTAGAGTATTCGGTAAATTTCTTACTCATATCGCGCTATTTTTAACTATCTTCTAAAAATGCCGCAAAGTTAGTGATTTAATTCTAATTAGACAATAAAGAAATGAGCATGGAAAAATACAATCGAATTGTAACGACAAGAAGTCAGAATTTAAACAAACCGTTTTCGTCCAGATCGATAGGCAACATAGCAGAGTTGGAGGCATATTCTTTGGGGATAGCCTGCTCGATACGTTGTAAATCTTCCTTACTGAGATCGATCTCAATTGCTTTCACGGTATCCCGAAGCTGACCGACTGTACGCGAACCGACCAACGCCAGCATATCGCCGCCCTGTGCCAGTACCCATGCAATGGCAAGTTGCGACACGGAAACATTCTTCTCTGCGGCCATTTCCTTCAATACATCCAGCCGTGCCACAGCCTGTTTCAGCTTCTCTGCAGCCTGGGGAGGCATCCTCCGGCTCAAGGTTGCCAGTTTTTCCTCCGGGTTACTACCTCCTATCACGCCATGAAACAGATTGGCAAAAGTAACAATTCCGATACCCAGTTCACGTGCTGTAGGAATCAGGCTTTGTTCTATCTCTCTGTCGAGCAGCGAATACCGCACTTCCACCAGGCTGATGGGGTGAACAGCATGGGCCCGGCGCAATGTTCCGGCATCTATCTCGGTAATTCCGACATTACGCACATATCCGGCTTTTACCATATCTGCAACGGCTCCGATCGTTTCTTCCACCGGGATATGCGGATTGATACGGGCAGGTTGATACAGGTCGACATAGTCCGTACCCAGGCGTTTCAAGGTATAGGCCAAATAATTCTGAACACTCTGCGGACGTACGTCGATGCCATAAAAACGATCATCAGGAGTCAGCATTCCACCAAACTTGACAGAAATAAAGACATCTTCCCGTTTACGTGTTTTCAATGCTTCACGGATAATCAGTTCGCTTTCGCCATGACCATAAAAATCACCTGTGTTCAGATAAGTAATCCCACTGTCCAAAGCTGCATGTATGGTATCGATCCCTTGCTGAATATCAGCCATCCTCATTGCCCCCAGGCCAATGCGGGAAAGGGTAATGCCATTCGTTTCTTTATTCAAATACTTCATTGTTTCGCAGTTTAATATTTATAGGCTATAAAAATATACATTTGCTTGCATATAATCGATCTTTTCAAAACTGATTATGAGAAGATCAGGAATAATATGTATCTTTGTGATACAGATACATAGCAAAATGAAATATGCAACAAGAAATAATACATATTTCCCGACCGATTGATCACAAGATCATGGAGTTTGTGGTCTTTGCCATCGAAAGTGCTGCACAAAAGACAGGCATTCCTGCCCCAACACTTTATAATCGATTAGAAAAGGTCAATCTTATCTCCCGCTATTTGATCGAGGGATACGATATGCTTCATACTCAAAGCAGAGACTACATTGCAGACACACTGATAGAAGCCCTTAATAATTGGGAAAGCTATTATAAAGAAAAAGGAGAACTAGCATGAAAGTTTTTCATGGAAGTACATCAGAGATACAAAATCCTTTAGCCAATATCGGGAGAGACAATCTTGATTTCGGAAAGGGATTTTATGTTACAGATATTTATAATCAGGCAGAACGATGGGCCTCTGTTATGATGTTACGGCGTCCTGGTTCTGTTGCTACAATCAATATATACGAATTAAATATTGAAAAAATATCTTCTTCTAATTATAAGTCATTGCACTTTAAAGGGTATAGCACCGACTGGCTTGATTTTATCGTCGCTTGTCGGCGAGGAGAAAAACCTTGGCTGGGATATGACTTGATAGAGGGAGGCGTTGCTAACGACCGGGTATTTGATACTATAGAAAATTATATCGAAGGACAAATTACAAAAGAAACAGCATTAGGACGTTTACAATATGAGCAACCGAATAACCAAATTTGTTTACTAAGTCAACAGCTTATAGACGAATGCTTGTCGTTTCAACAATGTGTAATACTTAAATAATAAACGATCTATGATTGATGTTTTAGTGTGGAATAAATATAGTCGTATCGTAATGATGCTGGCCGAACAACTGAAAATATCTCCGGTCAAAGCTTTGCACTTGTTTTATAACAGCAAAGTATATGCTCTTTTACTCAATAAAGAATATCCTTTAATAACAATGAGCGATGCATATATTACAGACGAAATCATAATTGAACTGCAGCAACAACAATCCTAATAGTCTTAATTTGCTCGTATATAATTGATCTTTCCTAGAATAAAAATGAAAAAGATCATGAATAATATGTATCTTCGTATCGGATTCATAAACTATAAATAATTATTACCATGGCCAAACCTATCAAAGAGACTCCGATCTTATTCGGAGAAGAAGCAAAGCGTTTTAACAATCCATCAAGGATGTGAAGCCAGCTTCTGACGATGAAAAAAGACGTATAAAGGAAGCTTATGAGAATATAAAGAAAATAGCAGCCTTTATGATGTAAATAGGAAATCAGCTAAGAACTTATAAAATAAGACCTGCATTATGACAATAATAGAACTTGAAGCTAGCAAAGCAGAATTGGTTCGTGAAATATTAAATATCGACAATAGCGAAACCATCGGGAAACTCCGTAAATATCTAAGTAAAATCCGAAGTAACAAACAGGAGGTAAGTTCCTGTGAATATACGCTTGAAGAGGTGCGCCAACGATTATCCGTCACAGGCAAAGATGCTATTGCCGGAATAGGAATCAGCGGGGATGAAATGGAACAGCACATGAAAAATATTATATAATGGAGATAATATGGCATCCACTCGCTTCGAACGATTTTGACCAAATTATATTTTATTAATCGACCAACTCACCTACCGCTCATTAGTTTCCGGTCATATTAAAATAATTTATACCATCCACGATAAATATCTATATATTCATATGCTTTGGGATTGTAGACGTAATCCGGAACTACTTCAAAGCGAAATGAAAGAGCGCAAGTAAAACAGAACTTATGATTTTTAAGCCTAACAGGCTTTTTTTCCTTATAAACGGTTGTTTATTCCATCGTATATACTATCTTTGCAGTACTACAGAAAGTGCAGAAACTATAGCGTTAGGTTCTGTTCTGTAGAAATATTAGAATAAGGCATTTTAAAATATTATCTCGGTCCCTTGTAAACATCCAAACATACGCACAACTGAGATAGTAGCAACAAAATGCCCATGTTATTTGTATATACATAGTTATATATGATATGACGTGGGCTGTTGCTTACTATCAGTGTGCAAGGGAGGGATACCCACAAGGGCTGAGATGTAGCAATAGCGCCACGTTTTTTTATGCCTTTTTCAAGCTATACTTTTTACATCAACACATTAATATGTTAAACAATCATACAATCAGTAAAAAGGAATAGCGAAGAGGGGACTCTGCCACTGTCCGGTTCGCGAGAATAGGATAGTATCTATTTGTATAGCACAATTATGTCTATCAGATAAAACACTTGTATTATGATAAACTTGTTAACTAAAATACGTGATTATGTACAACTTCTCCTCCCCAACGACCAGAAGCCAAGCTTTTCGGGCCATGTACTGACAGATCACAAAGAAACAACATGGGAAGAAGCCAGTATCGTATCTTCATCTGTAAATATACCGACGGCTGATGAGCAGCCTCCGGAAGAGAAGAGGGATAAAGAAAGTGATTTTATTATTGAAGCGTTTAAAAGGCTGACACCCGATTATTTATTGATCGTATCGGAAATGAGGAACTTACTAAACTCCGATCTAAAAAAAATAGTATTCCATGCATTAGCCACCGGATTAAACGTGGAAAAAGTTGCAACACATTTGGGCCTCTCCTCCCAGGAGGTAAAAGAGATATTTCAGAATGCCATTACAGATATAAGCATCCAATCAGGATTTGTCAGAGCCCATATCAATAACGGTATTCGAAGAGAGATAGAAATCGACAAATTAAAATCAAACATACAATCATTGAAAACACAGTTAACAAAGGATGAAATCAAACATCCCGCCCCAAAGCGAACGTCATCCCAAATACCTTACGTCAAACAAAAGAAATTACTATCCCAACCATTAACCCATAGCCTCGATTTAGAGACAAGAACCCTGACTATTCTTAAAGCGGTAGAAATATATACATTGGAAGACTTACTGAAATTTATTTCAACCAACGGACTTGCCGCACTGAAGAAACGACGAAACTTCGGGAACTTATCTTTAAATAAACTGGAAAAAGAATTAATAAGAAAAGGGATCTTTGACCCGAGCGGTCATTGTGAACTATATCAAGAGATAGCTAAGAGATAATACCTAATAATTTTTTCTGAAACTGTATTGCAGTTATAAGCCATCCGGCTCGTGAGAGTCGAATGGCTTTTTTGGAAAAATATACCTTCATTCCTTCAATTAGGCTATATACTTCTAATTATAAAGAAATTACAGATGAAGCCTTTTTGCAGACACATTGTCCAATGAAGAAAAATCACCGTATTTCCTTCACATGATATACATTTCCACGTAAAATATGCCGGCTTGGGACATTGTTACGACGCAACAGGCGGCCGAAAGCATTTATAGTGGTGTTGCTAAAAGTCAGGCGGCTACGCTTACGGATACGTTGCATGATCTCGGCAGCGGGAAGCCATTCGCCAATTTCACCACCTTCTTCAGACAACGGCTTGAAATATTGCAGGAAAAGCTGCTCTTCCACCGGAACCTGTTCGAACACTTCATTCTGAAGAGTAATAGATTTTTCTTCCTCCCGCGTCAGCCAATACCGTTCGCCTGTACGGAGCGCATGGATCGCCTGAGCATACAGCTGGTCATAATCGATAAAATGCCTGCGGTCTATCTCACCATTTATTTCCACACACAGAAAACGCCGACTGCCGGTCGGATCGGATAACAAGTCCATATTATTACAAGTTCCGACAAATCCGGCATACCGTTTCAAAGCCCGCACACTCGATTTGTAGGCACTACGAGCATTCACCTCGGGCTTTTGAAGCAGATGTTTCAGGAAAGACTGACGGGAGTTTCCTATCGAGTCGAACTCGTCGATATTTATAAGGGCAAAACGGTGCAGCATCAGTTCAGCATCACGACGATTTCCAAAATCGATACTGTCGGTATAAAACTCACGCAAAACCGGTGGCATTAAATTACGGCACCAGGTAGACTTTCCACATCCCTGATCCCCCACCAATAAGGGTAACAGGCTGTTAGCATGCACCCCACCCATCTGTTTCCATTGGGCGACTAACCCCAGGAACCAGATATAAAAATGCTCGCGCCACAACTTCGATGATGTCGGTACCGTATCCGCCAAGGCACGTATATGGTCTTTTCTGTCCCATTCCGGCAGATTATCCAGATAATCATCCAGCGGATTAAACAGCGGAATCTTATTGGAATAGATATAACGTTTCACATCACGATCCCACAAATCGAGTCCTTCCGCCTGCGCATGCAGGGAGATCGTATTGAGAACCTCATCGGTAACAGGAAAGAAACTATAATAATAGGAACGTCGTTCGCGATATTCCACTTCACCTTTCAACTCGTTCCTCCGGAACTCATAGCGACGTTTCATAAACTCATCCATCCGAAATACGAGGTTCTGGCAAACCGGCATGACCGGACCGACACCAAAATATTTATCCAGCAGATAAGTATTGTGTACCACCGCCCGCAGTTCCGTCTCGTTCCGTTGGAAATGTACATTCACATACGCCCATTTCACCACATCTTCTTCCGGTATGCCTGCACGAAGGCAATTCTCTGCCAACCGTACCAGCAAAGCATCCGCCGTCGTATCGCCAGACTCCTTCCCCACTTCTTCAATTGCTTTTTTCAAGGCCACCTGATAAAGCAGGTAAACGGAATAACTGCGTTCATGCCCCGCCTCCATCCGTTGAAGAGGCATCGGCTCCTGCTGTTTCAACTCACGGAACGTCGGTTCACCAGGCACTTGCAAGGGTTGTTCGAGCGTAGCCGGTACAGCCGTATCTCTACCGCCTCCCTATCGCCCGACAGGTTATCGACTTCCAATAGAACAAGACCGTTGTAAGCTTTCATCTCCAAAGTCTCATTTTTCTTTTTCAATTCTGCACCGAAAACGATCCGAGGAAGTTTGGTTGCTGCCGGACAAGGGTATCCCGGAGGATATTCCTCTAGCTTTTTCCGGAACTCTTCTACCGCATGTCCGGATACAGAGTTCCTCATCGTATCGATCAATTCATTAAGGGATAGGGGTTTAACGGATTTATTTCCGTCTTTGTAATGTGTGATATTCATTCGCTTGTAATTTAAGGTGTACTTTCTGCTTAAAAGTAAGAAAAAAAGCCATGTATAACAAGGCTTTCATCAATTATTATTTATATCTTTAGTCCGTTATTCTTTCTTATTTGACAACTGACAAACGCTTGTTAGACTGTTGTCGAATAAGCGTTTGTCAGCTGTCGAACAAGCGTACGACAATTAACAAACAAAACAGAGTAAGGCATTTCGGAATTACCGGATGCATAGTTTTACCTTAAACAAATACTGATATGTGTGCAAGATATCGAATGGTTCGCAATCCGAACCCCACAGGAGACAAGAAAAAGCAAGCATTACATCCGCGTGTTGTACCTTACGGGACAATCCACACCAATGATCTGATAGAAGAAGCAGAAGGCCGTTCCGGAATTTCGGGAGCCGACATCAAAGGGGCTTTACAGGTCATAGCCGATGTGATGGCCAGACGTCTGGACGACGGATATAATATCGAACTGGACGGCATCGGCTTCTTCAGTGTTTCGCTCGCTTCACGTCCGGTCATGAATAAAAAAGAGCTCCGTAGCGAATCAATTCATTTCCGTAATGTAAATTTCCGCTGCGGCAAATATCTAAAAAGTAAATTGAAGTCGATGCACCTGGAACGTATGCCGGAAGGGAAAGGCGTTCTTCCTCCTTTCGATGAACGGGTACGCAGGCTGACAGAATATCTGAACGTACATCACTATATCACTTGTAGTGACTACCGGGAACTGACAGGTTGCTCCAAATATCGTGCACTGGAAGACCTGAAGAAGTTGATAGATGAAGGAAAACTGGAGAAAGGAGGGTATAGAAGTACGAGGGTTTATTCATTTCCTTCAGCGGTAAAGGATTGATGGTGAATGAAAAACATCCACTAATGAAGGAATGAAGGATTATTTTCGGATTACATCACAAGTATAATCCCTATGGAATCAATCTCCAACATGTAGTACTATGTGAAACGATAGCCAAATACATTATTTATCTGCAGGAAACAACAGCATCAAAGCAGGTATACCGGATGCGGAGTAACTATCGATCGTTGAACCTGCTGGCAAAACTTTTTCATATTCCCCACTGCATACATTGCGTGACTTATCCCTGTTTTCCAAACCGTAACCAATCGTGCGTTTCAGAAAAGGAAGGTATTGCGTTTGCTTACAGTCATAAATCAACATAGCCACATATTGTGCAAAAATTGCTGTATAAATACCCTGTTCGATTCCATTTTCAAAGGGTAATAAATTATGTTTTGCAGACATGACATTCACAGTATAATCCGTAGCTAAAATGGCATTATTCAAATACTTTTTCTCGCCGGTCGCTTTATAAAGCAATACGGAGGCACCAATAAAGGTAGCTTGATTGTAAACGTGGGCAGTCCATGCGGGACGTCCGTTGCCATGGCGGCTATCAGCAATTTGCCCTGTTTGCTTATCCAACAAATTTTCGACACCCCATTCATAAATTTCTTTTCCTTTCGCCAGATATTGTTCTCTTGTCTGGTATTTCGGATATTCATCTGTCGACTCTTTTCTTTTCCGCGGCACATTATTATATAGAGTTAAAGCAGCAACTACAGTCGGAAAATTGATACAAGCCATCTTACCGTCGCCAGGTTTATTGGGTTTCGGGTTCTGTATAGGCTGCCATTGCCAGAACATTCCTCCATTTTCTTTATCATAAGAACCAGTATCCCCCACTTTCGGGGAACCATACCAGACTCTACTGAAACTCAATTCTGATAATGTCAGATATTCGTCAACTTTAAATAACTCATAGGCGCGTGCCAAAGAAATGGTCCACCACATGATATCATCATAAATAAACCAACCTGTATTTTCATTGTTGTCATCAAAATTAAAATTGGCATATTGCGCTTTATTACCCTCGAATATCTTTGTGCATAATCTCTTGTAAGTTGCTTGCTTATCTTTACTCTTTAATCTTTTAGCCAACTTATACGCATTCATCGCCATATCCCAATAAATCGGCTGGCACCAGATGGCCGCTGCCCCGTTGAAACGGTCTTTAGCTGAAAGGAAAGATGAATTTGTCTTGTAGATATATTTATCAGTATCGAGTAGCGTGTTGTTAAACCCCTCGTAAATAGTCCAAACATCCTCATTCGTATAGGTGAAAGACTTTTTACTTAAACTATCCAAACCTTCGGCCCGGCATACTACAGATGATGTAAATAATACAAGCAGTAAGTTTACAACTAAAAATAGATTGCTTTTCATCTTTGTTTGTTAAGTTTTTAAATTTTATCGTGATAAAGGGAACAAATCTCTCCCCAAGCGGCTGTTTGAGTATCTTTTGTTACATTGTCACGAGTTGCACCAGCGGATTTTTGAACAACCTTGCTTAGGCTGCAAAGATAAAAAAATTGCCGGCTCAATAATTCAAAATGATTGTAAAGGTTTTGATTTCTATCAAAAAGATCACCTAAGTACCTTTATAAATTCGTACTTAGGTGATCTTTTGTTTTAATTTGTATATTTAGTGTCTCAGGTTATCTCACAGAATTTCGGTTATACATTCTTTCATGTGTCCACCACCCGATAAATCAATAATGCCTCATTAGCTTCCTCTTACTATTTCACCGGCCTCTTTTTCTAAATCGAAAGACTGTATTTGGAACAGATATTCGCATTGTGAAGAGATTAAGCGGTTTATCGAACAATGAATACTCCCTTTAGGTAAGGATTCGCTGTGAATAAACGTATTGTATTTCGTAAATACAGAAACTGTAACATAACTGAAGTTGTCCTCCGTCGGCTCTTCCCAGATTAAATGAACAGCACCAGGAGCCGACTCTGCCGTTAAATTCTTGACGGCGGCAACCGAATTAAAAATCTTTTGTGGAGAAAGGAGGGTATAGAAGTACGAGGGTTTATTCATTTCCTTCATTTGTAAAACGCTGATAATAAAAAAGTAGAAGTATTTTCGTCTAATCTGCCGGTATAAAATGTATCAAAATATCTTTATTACTATAATTAGCAGCAGTCACATATTGAAGTTTATCATTGAAAAAATCTATAGCCTCTTCATGCGTATGTCCTGCATAAATACCAATCACTTCAGGACTATTCAGAACCATATCCCGAAATTGATAGGTCGTTTCAGTAAATCCTTTTTCTGGCCAGGGCTCTCGCCTTTCTATTTCGTAATAAATATCGTTATCCCTGTTCCAGTCAGGATGTCCGCACCCATAATCAATATTATGTCCCGGTAAATAAACAGGAATATGCATTGACAAAATAATAGGCAGTCCCCTACCGACCTGTTCCCGGAAAAATGCCAGTTGCTCTTGTGTTATTTCGAAAGCAGAATTATCAATCATTACAAAGTTTATATTGTGAATAATCTGAGAATGAAACATTGGATTATGTTTCTGATATAAAGCTTTTAAATTAGAGTGTATCCATTTATCTCGTTGAGAAAAAGTATCCCCCTGTTCACCCTCATAATGCCAATCGTGATTACCCGCAATATACACCCAGTTCAAGCCGGATTTATCAAGTATGGATTTGATATATTCAACCGAAGCGAGTGATGGAAAATTAATAATATCGCCACCCAGAATCACCAGTTCCGAATCTGCCTTCTTAGCCTTATCAAGAGATGCACGGAAAGCCATGTCCCGGCCATTTCCTTTCCCATAATTCTCAGGCTCAACAGCACTTCCCCCCATTCGACGGGTATAGGTATAATACTCTTCTCCACGTTCATCCTCTATTGTAAAGTGAGTATCGGAAAGAAATAATACATTAAACGGCATCTTCAACCCTTTTATATAATAATATACGTTTCCATCCTGTACCGTAATACTCTCTGCCATGCGAAAGTTCTGCCCTTCCCGGCAGCCTGCCAAAAGGCAGGCCAGGAAAGAGGCATAAAAGAAAAGCTTCATTTTTATCATCTTCATCTTTTTAATATCCACATTAAATCGTTGTTTGTATCCTTACCATTATACTGACGATCCAAAGCGATTTTCAGATTCTCTCCATTTTCATCATATTCCCGTTGCGGATACATCCAACGTTTCGGTAACTGATTAGGGACATCATTCATATTAGTCGACGGGTTAATCGGTAAAACAGGATATAAAACCCGACGGTATTCATAATACCCATCCCATGGATTTTGTAAAAAATAAATAAAATACTTTTGCTGGAAAATCTGTTTTAACTGAGTATTCACATCCGACGCAAATGCAGCTCGCCCATTCGATAGATACTCAGTTATATACTCATCGGTAATTTGGGGCCTTCCATCAACATAGGCATCAGGAGTATAGTCTTTTACGAACGACATTGCAGCACGAACACCTCGTTCATAAAACTCCTTAGCATTTCCAGACATCCATCCCCTAACAATTCCTTCTGCAATATTAAAACATTGTTCAGCATAACCTATTCTCATAATAGGTTCGCCAACCGGATTATTGATATCCCGGTAGCGTAAATTCAACTTACAACATTTACCCTCCCCATATAATTTAGTGATATCACTGAACGGCAAACTAGGATCAATAGAAATATAAGCATCGAAATCGCCATTCGCAAACCCTTGTCCTAAAGCATATTCCGAAGGTTCTGCAAAATAGAACAATCTGTTATCTTTCAACACTTTCAACGAATCGACTAAATTGGAAGATAAGACGCAATACCCGTTACTACGTGCCCACAGATCATTGAAAGGATAAACCTGTCCTCCCTTATTAGAATAGGCCAACTGGAAATTATCATCGTTACTTTCCATCAGCGGCCTGTTATTTACCAAATCACTGAACTGCGATTGAAGATTCAGGTCAGCTTCCGTATCATGCATATATAAATTAATGAGTACCTTTAGTTTAAAGCCATTCACAACTTTTACCCATTTAGCGGGATCGCCGTTTAAGATCGGATCCCCTTCGAAATTTTGACTTTTCCCAAATAGTTCAGCGGCTTTATCCAAATCTTTTAAAATAGCCAGCATTACCTCCTTCTGTGTATCATATTGGGGAGTATAAACTATTGTTTCCGGGTTCACTGCTTCCGAATAAGGAATATCCCCGAATATCAGCGACAAATAAAAACCTTTATAAGCCTTGATAAAACAAGCCAAAGCCTCGTAAGGCATTCTAATTTCGGGAACCGCGGATGCAACCATTTGGTTTGCATTGGTTATATCCAGAAAAGGAGTGAAATCCGAACGTGAAATCTTGTTATACAATTCATTTCGAATCAGTTCGGCTGTAATAGCATGCTTACTCATGAAATTATGATCGATAAATGATCCGTACTCATAATTTTGCTTGGTCATACCCATAAGTAACCCAGTAGCCAACATTCCAGGTGTTACCTGATTGGTAGCATTCGGATTATTATTAATCTCATCAAAATTCGAACAAGAGAACAGAATGGATAGAGATAAGACAATTCCTAATATATTATAGTATTTCATAATCATATATTTTTAAAAAGATGTTTTTAAATTGAACCCTATATATCTCATAGAAGGAGAATTCAAGTTGTCTGATCCTTTATCTGGATCCGAATATTTAAATTCCTTTGTCCATAACAATAAATTATTGCCAGTAATACCAACCGTTAAGTCAGTCATCTTTATTTTCTTCGTCAATGCATTCGGTACTGTATAGTTTAATGCAATTTCGCGAAGTTTAAAATATGTACGATTGTAATAAGACTGTGGTTTACCTGCATAATAATCATTAGAATAATGACGAATATAATTTTCATACGATATTTTTGTGTCGTTCGGAGCATATACACGATTATCGCTGAGAACCTGTCCGTATTCATCCCGCTCGATCGTTCCTGAAATAACTTTCACTCCAGGACCGACATAACTGATATTTTTGTTCACAACCTCATCATACCGCCATTGATTGTCAGATTTAATATGGGAACCGGAATTCCACATCACCTGGTCTGTCCAATTGTAAGCGACTCCGCCTACACATCCGTCAAAGGCAAAATGAAAGGTGAAATCTTTGTAACGCAATGTATTTGAAAATCCCCAAATCCAATCTGGTGACGAATATCCCATCAGGCCACTATAAGGTATACTTTCCGGTAATCCACTCGCTCCATGCACAATATTCCCATACGGATCAGTATCCCAAAGGGTCGTTGTAAGATAATCACAGCGCATTCCTTTTTTCACCCATGGAGCTTTGGTCGAATATTTCGGATCCAACTTCACAAAAACATCACGTTCGAACGACCAGTTGAATAGCGTATTCCACTCAAACTCTTTCGTTTTTACCGGAGTAGCTCCAATAGACAATTCAAAACCTCTTCTCTCCCGTTCCTCTTCCGAATTAATATAAGTCTGGTTGTATCCGGAACTCATACTCAACGGAGCTTTCACCGCAAAATCTTTTCTCCGTTTATTATAATAGGTTAAATCTACCCACACCCTATTATTCAGAAAGTTGACATTTGTACCCAACTCATACGAACGAGAACTTTCCGGACGTAAATCGATACCTCTGATCAATTGAGGATAATAGGCAGCCGTTTTTCCATCCCAGATATTAGTGGTGATAGAATAAGTATTGTTTATGGCATAAATATCCAAATCATTTTTATTCTGTGTCCACGATCCCCTTACTTTCAGTAAACTGATCCAGTCCGGCATTTTAACCAGCTCCGAGAGTACCAGACTGGCCGCCACTGACGGATAAAAGAAAGAACGTGTAGAGCTGGGCAATGTACTCGACCAGTCATTACGAGCAGTAACATCAATAAACAACAGGCTACCCCATGAGAGAGTCGCTTTTCCAAAAATACTGTTCACCTGTTTCTTGAATCCGTCCTGCCCGGTTTTTGCCGGATCTACAGAAGCATTCAAAGAATAAAATCCAGGGATAGAAAGGCCATTATTGGTTTCACCCCATACGTTACTTCCCTGTTTATAATTGATAGTACCACCGATCAGTCCGTCAATACCGAACTTTCCAAAGTGATGATTTGCAGTTATCAGGAAATCATTATTCATACTGAAAGCATTCTCCTGATCGACATAATAGTAACCTTTTTTATTCATAGTATAAGTTTTAGCATATTTCCACTCTTCTTTATCCTGATAATAGTCAAAACCGGAACGAAGTGTCATGCTTAACCAGGGTAACACATCGTATTTCATCGACAAAGAACCATTTGTCACATCATAATCATCGTTATGTCGTACCTCATTTGCCAGAAAGTATGGATTATCATACCAAGTATTTTCCATCCAGTTCTGCGCTTCTCCTTCTTTACCTCTTTGCCAATAATCCTTATAATCCCGGATATCATATTCAGTACCAGACCAGACTACGAGATTATAGATAAATCCACCGGAACCATATTTAGTTCCTTTATCATTTGGATAAAAGCGTTTATTATAGGTAAGATTCCCTTCGAAGCTAAATTTATCTACTTTAAAATCACCACCGACCGAATAAGTAAACTTATTCAATTTTGTATTCGGGTATTGTCCCTTATTATAAACATGCGTCAGAGATGTTCGGAAACTACCTTTCTCACTCTGATAAGAGAGATTAATATTATTATTGGTTACCAAACCTGTTTCAAGAAAATTCTTAAAATTATCTTTCCCTTTTGAAACCAATTCCTTTTCTTCCCATTCATAGGTGTACGGATTATATTGAGTTGCCATATAGCCAGCATCCAGCGGAGCTCCCCATACAAAATCACCAGTACGATATTGTCCGGCACCTCCGGAACTGTAAGATGTCTGAACTTCCGGGAATGCTACATAACCGGCTTCAAACATTGTATTACTACTGACATTTACCAGCAAACCTCCTTTCTTATTTCCTTTTTTCGTTGTAATAATAATTGCTCCCGAACCACCCCGAGAACCATAAAGGGCAGAAGCTGTAGCACCTTTCAGTACACTCATTGATTCTACATCATCAGCCGCAACATCCCGTAAAGATATATTTGTATAAGGAACACCATCTATCACCAATAGGGGTGATTCTCCACGCAATGTCAATGTCGGTGCTTCATTGAATTCCGTACTACTTTTTACATTCATACCCGCTACTTTTCCGATCAAGTTGGAAGTAACATCGATATTTTTCACACTCGTCAATTTATCTCCATCCACTTTTTGGACAGAATATCCAAGTCCTTTCTCCGAACGCATGATACCCAATGCCGTAACAACAACTTCCTCCAAATTTTGTGAATCTTCTACTAAAGTTAATTGTAAGGAATTTCTTCCTTTCACAGAGACTTCCTGGTCCATAAATCCAATAAAGCTCACCAAAACAGAAGCATTATCATCTACTTCCAAAACAAACTTTCCATCTAAATCCGTTATTGTCCCATTAGTCGTTCCTTTTTCCACGATATTAGCACCAATAACAGGTACCCCATTAGGTTCACAGACTATTCCTTCTATTTTTTTCTTTCTATTTTTCTGTTGAACTTCCTGATTTTCTGTTGAAAGAATAATCTTATTGTCTATTATCGTATAACGAACATTCGTTCCATTAAAAATATTCTCTAGTACTTTAAATATATCACTTTTCTCAGCGACAACAGAAACCTTCCGTTGTAAGTCCACATGTTTGATATTGAAAAAGAAAGAGAAGTCAGACTGTTCTTCGATCTCATCCAACACTTCTTTTACCGTTTGATCGCGCATTACCAGATTCACTGTTGCCTTCTGTGCATAACTGCCTGTTGCCTGCGCCAAACCGATAGAACATAATAGTAAGAAGACTGATAATTTCATAACTCTCGGTATTTTACTTAAAATAAACCGCAGAAACTCTGTTACCCAAAACTGTTGGGTATTAAAATGTTTTTGCATAACTTTGTACTGATCTAATTAATAAAAAATGATTTACTATGCTTGTCGCCAAACAAGCGTTTTAAATTAATTCTTTTCACCCGGTGAAATACGCCAATATTTCACCGGATGTTTTTCTTTAGGGTGGTCTACTTTTCATGATTTCTTCAATTAGGTTAATAAATTTCTATTCGAGTTTTCTCATTTGTCGTATTCTGGGGATCCAGGTAACGCCATTTTATATTCGATGATATTCCAAAGATTTCCAATATACGTTCCAGCCGCTGATGAGTAAAAGCCCCATTAAATGCTTCTTTACGAAGGCGGTCATTCGATAATACGAAACTTACATTAAACCTCTTCTCCAAGATTCGCAATGCTTCCGGCAGCGGTGTTTCCAGGAAAACAATCTTTCCGTCCTTCCAAGCCGTCTCGGTTTCACCTCTCGTCTGGATTAGTTTTACCTGCGAAGAAGTTGTATTATACATCAGTTTCTGTCCGGGTTTCATTACTATCGTGACAGGCTGCTGCTCCTTTTGGTAGGCAAAGCGAACTTTTCCTTCTACCAGGGTGGTGGATATAAATGAATCCTTCTCGAAAGCTTCTACATTAAAAGATGTTCCCAGTACTTCAATCTGCGTATGGGCGGGGGTTGAAACAATGAAACGGTGTTCAGGATCCTTCTGAACTTCGAAAAATGCTTCCCCTTTCAACTGTACATATCTCTTGTCCTGACTAAAAAAAGAAGGATAGGTCAAAGAAGATTCCGAATTAAGATAGACTTTCGATCCGTCGGGAAGATCGACTGTCGTGGTCATTCCCGGATTTGTTTTCACCTCGATCATACGGGCTATTTCAGTACGGGGGGTAAAATGATCGATCCCCCAGGTGATAAGAAGAGGGAGAAAAAGAATAGCGGCCACCCGTTGTACCCAGGTAAACCAGGCCACCTGCGGACGTTCCTTACTCATTTTACGGTTTACGGAAGCCAGGGCTTTCTCTGTATTCACCTTCGATTCCATCTGTGCCGTACCCATTACCTGGTCGATGGCATAGATTTGTTTGACAATCCGATAATTATCTTCCGACTGCCCGATCCACTCTTCCACCATCTGACATTCCTCTATCGTTGCCTCACCGGAACAATACCGGGGAAGGAGCTCCTCTGTCTGATCTATATTCAATGTTTCCATCTGCACTTTTATCCCTTTTATATATTAGACAAGGGAACTCCGACAGATTACTAAACGGATACTCACTTTTTTTGATATTTTTTTTCTACAACAAAAAAACTATCTTTGTGACCAAGGAGAAAATAGTATGAAAAACACCTCACAAGCGATAGAAGACTCACTTCTGTTATCAGCCATGCAACGTGGAGATAAAAAAGCCTATGGTACCTTATTCAGAAGATACTATCCGATGTTATGTACATATGCAAACCGGTTTGTCAGTATGGAAGATGCGGAAGAGATCGTGCAGGACGTCATGTTATGGTTATGGGAAAATCGGGAAATACAAATATTCAATACCTCCTTCAGTCAATATCTGTACAAAACAGTCTATCACAGAAGTCTCAACCAACTCACCCGCCAACAGTCGCAACTACGGGCAGAGACACGTTATTATGAATATATGCTGGAGATGTTGCAGGATATCGATTTCTATCAGGCGGAAGAACTGAAAAAACAGATCAGCCAGGCTATACATGCCTTACCGGCCAGCTACCGGGAAGCATTTGTGATGCATCGTTTTCAAAATAAAAGCTACAAGGAAATTGCCGAGATCCTGCAGGTTTCCACCCAAACGGTGAATTACCGAATCCAGCAAGCCTTAAAACAGTTACGAATCACTCTGAAAGATTATTTACCATTGATCTTGTTACTGTTTCCCAGAAACCTGATTTCATAAAGCTTGCTGAAATTCAATCTAATATCTTAACCGATCATTTACCTGCTTCCTGCAATTGTTCCGCCAGTTTATCCATATTTTCGGGACTGGATGCGACTTTGAACTGCAATTCTCCCTTTTTGTTGATTATAGCGCAATGAGGGATATATAATGCTCCGTTATTTCCGAATGTATTATAGATATCCATTTTAAAGAACTCGTTAATGATTACATGTTCCCCTTTCAGATTATAATATCCCGCCATTTTCTTCCATAAATCGGCTTCGCTCGGACGATCGATAGAAACATAAAGCAATACGATATCATTCTCTTCAGCATACTTCTGCAAGGGTTCCACATGTGCAAAAGACTGACGGCAGGGGCCGCACCAGGTTGCCCAGATATCGATAAAAATGACTTTACCCAGATAACGGTCGGTTATCTCTTTGAAAGAACGCACACTATCCGTGTTCAGAACATGAATATCCGCAGGTAGTTCCAGTTTGTTAAACGAGAGGTTTTTCCGTATCGCTTCCTCCAGAGAAGACTGAAGCATACTGCCCGGATACAACGCTTTAAACTGTTCATACAAAGCCGGCATACCCGTTGAATAACTCTCATTAACAGCATCTTCCAGGATAATATTCGCCATAGCGACTTCCTGTACACGCCCTTTCAGGTTCGCTTTATACCAGTCGAAAAGTTTCAGCTTGCCTTCATTCCGGTCTTTCGGCTGCTGCTGTGTTTTCATATAAAGTTCTATTCCGGCAATGTTCGATATCACATCGGAAAATGCGGTGGAAAAGACGTTCTCCGGTTGGTTTATATCGGCATACTCCAACATTTCCGGATAAACGGCCTCCCACTCTTTCTTTGTCTCTTCCGTACCCCGGTAATTGATCCCGAAATATTGATTCATAAAAGCCAGCAACATCTGCATACGGATATCCTGTACGGCTCTTTTCTTAAAGAGATCGTCGACTCCCGTTATTTTTTGCTCTATGCCAGCTCCATAGTCCGTCAGCTTCTTGTAAACGGAAGAGGCCACGGTGTCTTTTGCCACCTGGAATACATCCCCTTCGCGTGCCCTTAAACTGAAGACATCTTTCTGCAGGCGGGAAAGTTCTTTCACGACCTCATTCTCCCTCGCCAGCTTGTTCTCCACCTCCAGGCTGTTTTCCAGAGAGGCATCGATATCGAGCACATTTTTACCCGGTTCAACATAAACCGTTCCTAAATACTTTTGCCCATATACATAAAAAGAAAATTTTTCATTCTCCTTGCCAGGAAGCGTTATATGATACGTACTGTCAGCCTCCACAAAAAGAGTATCTCTCTGGGTAAACTGATAAATGCCATCCATTGTAGAATTATAGATGATCGTATTACCGGAAAGATTGGATACTTTCCCTTCAATGGTTATCGATCGGGGGGTACAACCTGCCAGCCCCAGGACAACTATACCGGCCAGCATATAACCGAGTCTTTGATTTTCCATCCTATTAGTTTTAAAGCTTTATACTTGATCTCTCTTGAAAAAGAATCGGTTACAAATGTAGCGGATTATTTTGTATTAAGTGCCATCAGGAGTGCTATCACTTCCGAATAATTTTTACGGCCGGAAGGGATGTTATTGCTTTTCAGGAACCAGTTATAAAGCGTATCCTGAATATCGCCGATCGTCGGACTATACAGCCCCTGCCAATAAGCCACCTTATCATTATATGCCTTTTTTATTTCAGGCGATATCGTTTCTTTCCACTGCTCAAACTCTTCTTCCGGTAATAACTGATACACATTTCCCAGTACGTAAGGCAACAAAGCGAAATAGGCAGAAAAACGTATCTCCGGCACTTCGGAACGCGAACAAACCAAAAAGCCATAAAGGTTCGCCTCGGCTTCACTGGAGATTCCCAGCACATGCGCCATTTCATGTGCATATGTGAAAGGATACTGGACCGGAAGCAGGTCCGGATTCAGATTATATTCTGTAAAGAAAGGCCCTATATATCCCAATACGCCGACACCGCTCATCAAAGACGGGATCAGCATCGGTTTCGGATGAAGATAAGCGGCAGGAGGAACCAGACCGAAACGCCCGGCTATTTCCTGATAGCCATTCTTCACCTCTTCGGCAACGACGGCATGATCGATCTTCTCGACCGGTGTAAAAGAAGCGTTCAACGAGTCGGTATAGGCCGAGAGAAAAGAGCGGAAATCATCTTCCGAATAATCGACATAAGGAATCTGCGTCCTGACAAAAAAGTTCTCCCGGAAATAATTCAGTCCCCAGGCCATATAGAACCAGACATATACCCACAGCAGGTATTCCGCCATACGCCCGGCCGTTTTTTTCCACGAACGGCGTTTTACGATCGCATATATCAGATAAACGACCAGCCCGGCAATGCTCCCGTAAATAAAACAATCACCGACAGAAAAAGGGAAAAAGGAAGAAACACGTGATAATACGATCGAAAAGAACGGATAAATTCTACGGGCATACCATTCGCCCCATACCGGTAAAGCCATCACAGTCCAGACAAAAGCCAGACAAACAACCAGGACTACCCAGCGTATACGTATCTTTTTAATCCAATCTATTCCTTTTATCATACAGACAAAGATAGAAAATAGCAGTTATTCGACAAAGGGATGCACAAATATAAAACGTGCTCCCCGGGTATAAGTAGCATCGAGGGTAAGGGTTCCGTTCAGACGATCGGCAATCACACGGCAGATCGGTAACCCTAAACCGGTACCCTGCTTGAATTCATCGATCTTTTCAAACCGGTTGAAAATACTTTCCTGCTTTTCCGGAGGAATGCCGGATCCCGTATCCGTAACAGAAAAGACAACCCGTTTTCCTTCCCGATCTACTCTATAATCCAGATTTATTTCCCCCTGTTCCGTAAACTTAGCCGCATTGCTAAGTAAGTTCAGCAGCAATTGCTGCACCCGTAAACCGTCCGTCTTCATAACGAAGTCTTTATCCGAAAATGTCAGGGTCAGGTCTACGCCCGATTGTATCCTGGGCTGTATGCTTTCCTGCACCTTCCGGCAACAATCATATATATTACAATCAGCAAGGGTCAGTTTAAAATTAGTCGAGTCGAGCCGTGACAGATCGAGTACGTCACTCACCAGGTTGAGCAGCAGATCGGAACTGTTATTAATGATATGGATAAACTCTTTCCGTTCCTCTTCGTCTGCGTCTTCCAGTAATCCGGAAAAACCGACTATGGCATTCAACGGTGTCCGTATCTCATGGCTGATATTGGCTACAAAAGCGGCTTTCATCCGGCTCGATTCTTCTGCCTCTTCCTTGGCTACACGTAGTTTCCTGGTGGTTTCGATCAGTGCCTCACGTTCTTTTTGGAGTACATTCTTCAAACGGGACGTACGGTAGGCATAGCAAAACAGCAAATACAGCAAAAAGACCAGGACCAATAATAAGATCACCAATACTTTTAACTGATCCTGCTTGTGTTCCAGACTCTTTTTCTGGTATTCCAGTTCTTTCTTCTGTATATTCTTTTCATTCAGATCGTGGATGGAACGAAGTTGGCTGATCTGTCGCGTATATGCCGAGATAATGCTCTGTTCCATAAATGTCAGCAACTCGTCATGGGTCTTCAACGCAGCATCTCTCATTCCGGTCGCTTCCTGTATTTCGATTTTCAATTTCAAGACCTCCACCGAATAATCCGTTTCCAGCGTGCGGTCGATCTCTTCAAGCGCCTTCGGATACTCTTTTATATGGAAATAATAACGGGCACGTGCCAGAAAATAAACAGACTCCACATCATTACCACAATTTTCAACAAAATAATAGGCAGCTTTATCCAATGCTTCGCGGGCACGGTCCATGTCGTTTCTGGCGACATACAGATTCAGGTAATTTGCGTACAGCACACAGTATTTACTTTTGAAAGGATAATTCATCCAACGGAGAGAGTCCTGCTTTTCCATATCCTTCAGCAGGGCTATTGCATAATCGAGCGTTTCATTCAACTGTTCTAATTTACCCAACCGTTGATAAGATATCAATAAATAGGGAATGATCTGAAGCTGATAATCCGGTGAATCGCCTTTCTGTTTCAGTAAATCGATTCCTTTCTCGAAAGCCACGACAGCATCGCTGTCACGTCCGATCAACAGATAGATCAATCCCATGTATTCATTACTGGAAATAAGTCCTTTCTGGTTACCCGTTTCTTCCGATAAAAGCTGAAGTCGCACGGCTTCATTCATCGCCAGTTCATAATTCTCCCCTATCAGATAATAACGGCAGTAACAGTTCAGAAACTCAAATACAGCATCCGGGACCTCCTGACGTGCAGTAGCAACGGAATCGACCAGATGCGCCCAAAGCTGCAGGCTATCCAGCTTTCTTTTGTTACAATAGTAACGTCCCAACTGCATGGCTGCCCAATAATACTCTTTGATCGAATCAGTCTCCCCGGCAATGGAAGCCATTTGCTTCAGATTTTCACAGCCTTCCGATGTATTCCAGTTCAGCCGGGCCAATTTAGTCAAGGCTTCCAGTTTAATCCCTGTATCTGAAGTTTCATTCAGTAAGGACAAAAGGCTGTCGCGAACAGAAACATATTGGGAATCTGCCACCGTTTCTGCCTGACTGCGCACAAGCCCCAGGAAGATCCCCGCTACAACTAATACTAGTCTTATATATATATTTCCCATAAATGCGTTACAATCGAAGCCAAAAATAGTTCTTTTCTATCAACCTTTTTTACTTCAAAACTATTATTTCAATATATATAAGATTATTATATACTTTCAGTTATTCAGGCAAAATTCTTGTTCAATAACTTCTTCGCTTCCGCTTCCGACAAGTTACGACGGGCCGCATAATCCTTCATTTGCTCTTCATCGATCGAACCAATCATAAAATACTGAGAATCAGGGTGAGCTATATAAATACCGCTTACCGTTGCCGTCGGATACATAGCACCGTTTTCCGTCAGTTTCACACCGATCTGCGACATATCCAGCAGCTTGTCCAAGGTGTAATTCAGTAACTGGTCGGGCAGCGACGGGTAACCTACCGCCGGACGGATTCCCTGATATTTCACTTTATACAGATCCGGGATGGATAAAGACTCGTCCGGAGCATAACCCCAGTATTCTTTGCGGACCTTTTCATGGAGATATTCGGCAAGTGCTTCCGCCAGACGGTCTGTCAAGGTTTGAAGCAGCATCGAATTATAGGTATCGCCTTCTTCTTCAAACTGGTTCTTCAAAGATTCGGCACCTACACCGGCTGTCACGACAAAGGCTCCGACATAATCCGTACGGTCTTCCGAAGCCGGTATGATGTAGTCGGCTAGCGATTTATAAACACCCTCTTCCTTTTTTGCCTGTTGACGCAACACAGGGATCACAAGGTCTCCTACCCGGATATTATCCCCATCGCTGTTAGCCGGGAAAAATCCGTAAATGGCCTTGCAGTATTCCACTTTCATATCGACCAGACGATCCAGCAGTTTAACGGCATCCTTGTATAACTGCATGGCCTCGGCAGCCTTCGGACGTTCATCTTCCGAAAAATCAGCCAACCACGCAGCACGACATCCGTCACATCCGTGTATCTTCGTTATGGAAGCAAAGCGGCCGCTCAGTTTCCAGGCACTAAAGAAGAAAATCCAGTTTATATAAGGTATGATTTCTTCCAACGGAATATAAGGAAGTACATGTACCCCCATCCGATCAGGAACAACCGGAGTATAGGCCGACCAGTCTATTTTCGGAGGATTGGCACGGGCTTCGCTCAATGAAACCAGTACCTCTTTCCTTTTTTCCATAGAAGCACGCAAGACCTCATATTCTTTATTGAGTTCCTCGATATAACTATCACGGGTTTTCGGGTTCAGCAACTTAGCCGCGATCAGCGGATTCTGCGAGGCATCGAGTACATGGATTACCGGATAATCATAATGGGGAGCTATCTTTATAGCAGTATGCAATTTAGAGGTTGTAGCACCGCCAACCATCACAGGTATGGTCAGTCCGGCTTTCTGCATTTCGTCCGTCACATGTACCATCTCCTCCAAAGAAGGAGTGATCAATCCTGACAGGCAGACCAGATCGGGCTGCTCGTCGATCGCTGTCTTCACGATCACCTCGGCAGGAACCATCACACCCAGGTCGATCACTTCGTAGTTGTTGCAGGCCAGAACGATCGAGACGATATTTTTACCGATATCATGCACGTCACCTTTCACGGTCGCAAAGACAACCTTTCCGGCTTTAGCCGAGCCGGATGCCGTCTTATCGGCTTCAATGGCCGGTTGCAGGATAGCGACTGCCTTTTTCATGGTACGGGCCGTCTTTACGACCTGCGGTAAAAACATTTTACCGGCACCAAACAGTTCGCCTACCTTATTCATGCCGCCCATCAGCGGACCGTCGATAATATTCACGGCACGCGGATATTCTTTCAACGCCTCCTGGAGGTCTTCTTCCAGATGGTCGCCGATACCCTTTATCAACGCATACTCCAACCGTTCTTTCAGCGGTTGCTCCCGCCAGGCTTCATGCTTTTCTTCAGGACCACCCTGCTTCTCCACATGCAGGTTCTGGGCATATGTGATCAGTTCTTCGGCTGCTTCCGGACGGCGTGCCAGAATAACATCTTCCAGCAGATTCCGGAACTCCGGCTCGATATCGTCATATAATACGGCAGAGGAAGGATTCACGATACCCATATCCAGTCCTTTGCTGATGGCGTGGTACAGGAATACGGAGTGCATTGCCTCACGTACATAATTATTTCCGCGGAATGAGAAAGAGAGGTTACTGATACCTCCGCTCACTTTTGCTCCCGGCAGATTCTGTTTGATCCATTCGACGGCACGGATAAAGTCCAGACCATATCCGTTATGTTCTTCCATACCGGTTGCGATTGCCAGTACGTTCGGGTCGAAAATAATACCATTCGGATCGAAATCGATTTTCTCCCGAAGCAAACGGTAGGCACGTCCGCAGACTTCCGCCTTTCGTTCAAACGTATCGGCCTGTCCTTTCTCATCGAAAGCCATCACGACGACAGCAGCCCCCAGTTGTTTGATACGGGCGGCATGGGCCAGGAACGCTTCTTCACCTTCTTTCAATGAGATCGAATTGACAATACTTTTTCCCTGCACACACATCAGACCTTCTTCGATCACCTCCCATTTGGAAGAGTCGATCATGACAGGCACACGGGCTATATCCGGTTCGGAAGCGACCAGGTTCAGGAAGGTCGTCATTTCCTTGACAGCATCCAACATCCCGTCATCCATATTGATGTCGATCACCTGTGCTCCGTCTTCTACCTGTTTACGGGCAATCGTAAGTGCTTCCTCGTAACTTCCCTCTTTGATCAGGCGGAGGAATTTACGGGAACCGGCGACGTTACAACGTTCGCCTATATTGATAAAGTTATTCTCTTTCTTTACTTCCAGCAATTCGAGGCCGGACAGCCACAGGCAATCCGGTTTCTGAGCAGGGATATGCGGCTTCGCTCCTTTTATCAACGCCGGATACTGGGCGATATGGGCGGGAGTCGTACCACAACAACCTCCCAGTATATTTACCAGACCTTCTTCGATAAATGGTTTGACATGACCGGCCATCTTTTCCGGTGTCTCGTCATAAGTTCCGAAAGTATTGGGTAATCCCGCATTCGGATAAGCACTTATATAATAGGGAGCATGTTTGGCTAGTTCGGCAAGGAAAGGTTTCATATCCGCCGCCCCGAAAGAACAGTTCAAACCGATACTTACCAGGTTAATGTGTTGAACCGAAGCCAGACAGGCTCCTAAAGTCTGGCCGGAAAGCGTCCGTCCTCCCTGAGCTGAAAGTGTCAGAGACAACATGATAGGTAAATCCTTGCCTTTTTCTTTCAAAACAGTTTCGGCTGCTTCCAATCCGGCTTTTACGTTCAGGGTATCGAAAGTCGTTTCAAAAAGAATAATATCCACACCTCCGTCGACCAGAGCTTCCACCTGCTCTTTATATGCCTTATATACATCTTTATAAGTAACGGCGCGATAAGCGGGATTGCTCACGTCGGGGCTCATGGAGGCCGTCTTATTGGTCGGTCCGACAGAACCGGCTACAAAGATGGTGCGGTCCGGATGCTCCGCCATGAACTCATCGGCGACTTCGCGTCCCAACATTCCTGCTGCCAGGTTAATTTCACGCACATACTCCTGCATGGCGTAATCTTCCATCGAAATAGCGTTCGCATTAAATGTATTTGTTGCAAAAATATCTGCTCCGGCATCCAGATACTGGCGGTGGATAGACTTGATGACGTCCGGACGGGTTATACACAACAGGTCGTTGTTTCCTTTCAGTTGTCCGGGAAAATCGGCGAAACGGTCGCCTCTGTAATCCTGTTCATTCAGCTTGAATCCCTGGATCATGGTACCCATACCACCATCCAAAATCAGGATACGTTCCTGCAGGGACCGTATAAATAATTCTTTATTCATAGATATGTTTTTTCTTTTTGAAAAAAGAAACGGCAGGAGTATCTCTTACCGTTTAAAAGCTCTGTCCATCTCCCGCTTATCGTCACGGGCCTTGATAGAATCGCGTTTATCATATTCCTTCTTACCTTTGGCGATGGCAACGACCACTTTTGCCAATCCTTTCTCGTTGATGAACATACGGGTCGGGATAATGGTAAAGCCGCTGTTACGGGCTGCACTGTCAATCTTTCGCAATTCCTTTTTGGTAAGCAGCAATTTACGGTCGCGGCGTGCGACATGATTGTTGTAAGTACCATAAAAATACTCGGCGATATACATGTTCTTAACCCACAACTCACCTTTTTCCATGATACAAAACGTATCGACCAGGCTGGCTTTGCCCAGACGGATAGATTTGATCTCCGTCCCGGTCAGCACGATCCCGGTAGTAAAAGTGTCGAGCAATTCATAATCGAAGGTTGCCCGCTTATTCTTTATCTGAATGTTGTTACTAATCTTTTCTTTCATCTTTTTCTAACTGTCAAAAACGTAACCCTGGCATCAACATGAACAAAACAAATTCAATCACAGCCGGAGTCAGTAAAATAATAACGGTCGTTATACCGGCAAATTTCAGGCGTTCATTTTCTTCCACCTGCATGTAAGGTCCGGCTCCTTCCCATACAATATAAAAAGTATAAAGTATAAAGATACGCAGGAAGAAAAACTCCGGCAACAGCATCAGTACGATATTCAATGCGAACATCAATGAGGATGAATAACCTACGAAACGTTGACAAAGTTTCAGGTCTTTCTCTCTCTTAAAGAATCCCTGCCAGAGTTCGTTCAGGAAGTAGGCAGCAAGATAGAATCCTCCGAAAGAGGCTACCAACGTTTTGATAGACGATTTCAAAGCCAATTCAACATCAAACTCCTTTCGCGTAAACAATACACCCAGAAAAGCAGCTACTGTAACCAGCCCGATTAACGGATATATGAATCGCGACAAGAACTCGTCGCCCTTCTCTTCTTTCCTCGACAACATATCCCAGGCCTTCCCCGGTTGGGATATAATGGCTATAACCCATTTAATTATCTCCTTATACATCTCTCTGTTTTTCTATTTAATACCCCCTTATCTTCCCCTTATTCAGTTCTTCCGTTGAATGAAATCTTTATCGTATCCGTCACGCTCCATAAACATGCTGTCGTATCTTTATTGTAGGCAGATGCATAATTTATAGCTATAGCAACTTCTTTTTCTCCATTCTCCTCTTCAAACGCCTTCGCTTTGTTATAGAACTCTTCGATATTGAAAGCATTTGTAATCAATACTTTTACAGTCTTTTCTTCTTCTGTCGGTTCAGTACCTTCCTCTCCTTCAGATCCTTCTTCTTTCTCTGTTACTTTTTTTATTGCTCTAAGATAAAGATTATAAATACGCTTGCCGTTCTCTGCTGTATACATCTTTTCAGGATCATAACTCATCATGAAACTATCCTGCTGAGATTCTGTTTCCGTATGATTGGACCATAAGAACAAACGTCCTCTGATATAGGCATTCCGTTTCAGCAATGATTCCGTCAAAACTTCGTTTTTCAATACTTTTGTCGTATCCGTCCATTGACTGTCCAAAGGCCATAAAGGAACACTTATAGGATTACCGATCAGTTCGATAGACAAACTGTCCGATCCTTGCAATTCAGGAGCCGATGAATCGAATGAATATTCTATCAGGAAACAATCGCCGCCATCACCGCTCACACTCAGATTAGAGTCATATAGGAAACGGCCGTCTTTAACATAAAAACCTTTAGTCGGACGTACCTGATAGACAGCCTCCTGCTCACCTACAGTAATCCGTGTATTCGTATCTCCCAGACAAGAGGACAACATCATCAAGCAAACAATGAGTATGCTATATAACTCTTTATTTTTCATCACTTTCAATCTTTATAAACATTCAAGTTTTACCACACCCCACATGACGGGATCGTACAAAGGTAGTAAAAAAGGAAACACTACAAACAAGAAAACCGGGAACCTTTGCAAAAACAAAGAAACCCGGCTTTCGTTATATTATTAATTAACAATTAAATCGTATCGGAATAATAGGCTTTCGGAAGCTGGCGGCAGTTATACTGGGATGCCATCACCTCTCCGTAAGCACCGGCTGAACGCAATGCGATCAGGTCGCCACGATGTGCTTTGTTCAACTCGACGTCTTTGCCGAACACGTCGGACGACTCACAGATCGGACCAACTACATCATACAATTCAACCTCTTCGTCACTGGATATATTCTCGATCCGGTGATAAGCATCGTACATTGCCGGACGGATCAATTCGGTAAAACCGGCATCCAGGATCGCAAACTTCTTCGTTTCACCGACTTTAACATACAGCACCTTGGAGATCAGTGTTCCGCATTGGGCGACAACCGAACGGCCCGGTTCGAAATGAACCTGTTGACCGGGGCGAACTTTCAGCAATTTATTGAATACTGCAAAGTAATTATCGAATGCCGGGATAGGCAAATGATTCGGGTGATAATAATCGATACCCAAACCGCCGCCAAAATTCAGATTTTCGATCCGGACGCCACGTGCCTCCAACTCTTCCTGTATTTCGTTCACCCGGATAACCAGGTTACGGAATGCCGACATATCCGTGATCTGCGAACCGATATGGCAATGGATACCGATTAGTTTCACATGTTTCAGCTTCGCCAGATTGTCCAGCACCTCTCCCAACTGACTCAGGTTGATACCGAACTTGTTTTCTTTCATTCCGGTCGTGATCTTTGCATGGGTATGGGCATCTACCTCCGGATTGATACGAAGGGCCACCGAAGCTACTTTGTTTTTAGCAGCAGCCAGCTCGTCAATGATATCCAGCTCGACAGCCGATTCCACATTAAAACAGAAAATATCGTTATCCAGCCCCAGGTTGATTTCCCAATCGGCTTTACCTACACCTGCAAAAACAATCTTACCGGCAGGGAATCCGGCATTCAGAGCAGCCTGTACTTCACCGCCACTCACACAATCGGCTCCCAACCCGTTCGCTGCTATAATAGAAAGGATACGCGGATTGGCATTCGCCTTGACGGCATAGTGCGCATGATAACCGTATTTACCGGCCTCGTTCTTCACCATATCCAATGTATCCTGCAATAACTTTACATCATAATAATAAAAAGGCGTAGGAAGTGCCTTCAGTTTGTCTATCGGGAATGTTCCTTTGAGCATATTATTTTATTATATATAAATTAAAAAAAAGGGCAGTCTCGAATAGGCTGCCCTCATATTACTTAGTTGTTAAATAAATGATCGCTTAACGCCTGCAGCGCCTTCTTCTTGTCTGCCGACTTGATCAGCAGCGATACGTTATAGTTGCTGCCTCCGTAGGAGATCATACGTACCGGCACATCCTTCATCGCATGAACGATGCGTGCTTCGAAGCCGACGTTATCCCATTCCAGGTCGCCCACAACACAAACGATTACCATATCCTGATCGACAGTAACCGTACCGTATTTCTTCAGGTCGTCTACGATTTCTTCCAGATGCTTGCGGTTGTCGATCGTTACCGATACACCTACTTCGGAAGTTGTAACCATGTCGATCGGCGTCTGGTAGTTTTCGAAGATTTCGAATACCTTGCGCAGGAAACCGGTAGCCAGCAACATACGACCGCTCTTTATCTTAATAGAGATGATATTATCTTTTGCTGCAACAGCTTTGATCTTTCCTTTTTCCGTTTCGTTAGAGATCAATGTACCCGGAGCTTCAGGCTGCATGGTATTCAGCAGGCGAACCGGGATATTGTTCAGCTTGGCAGGCAGGATACAGGTCGGATGCAGGATCTTCGCACCGAAGTAAGCCAGCTCTGCCGCTTCTTCGAAATGCAGGTTACGAACCGGCGACGTTTTATCTACGATACGCGGATCGTTGTTGTGCATGCCGTCGATATCCGTCCATATCTGGATTTCATCCGCATTCAGGGCTGCACCGATCAGAGATGCGCTATAGTCGCTGCCACCACGCTGCAGGTTATCCACCTCACCGTAGGCATTACGGCAGATATATCCCTGGGTGATATATAATTCAGCATCTTTATGCTCGTTCAGTAATTTAACCAGACGTTCCTTAATATAAACAGGATCCGGTTCTGCATTCTTGTCCGTACGCATATATTCCAGCGCAGGAAGCAGGACGGATTTCACACCTGTTTCATTCAGATATAGGTTCATCATCCCGGTAGAGATCAATTCTCCCTGAGCCAATACAACCTTTTCTTCAAACAAAGTGAACAGGTCTTTCGTAAAAGTACGGATATAATCGAAATGAGATTTTACAAGTTCTTTGGCTTTCTGTTTATATTCGTCGGTACTGTACAGTTCTTCGATATGTCCGTAATATTTCTGTGCAAGCTTATTGATGATTTCGTTTGCACCATCCGGATTTTTCTTGTACAGGTAGTCGGATATTTCAACCAACGAGTTGGTTGTACCTGACATGGCAGACAATACGACAATATTACGGTCGCCTGAGCAAATCAATTTTGCTACATCTTTCATTCTCTGTGCAGATCCCACAGAAGTACCGCCAAACTTTAAAATTTTCATTTTCTTTTCCTATAATTAAATTGTTTGTTCCTTGCTATTTTGCGTGTGCAAAGTTACATAAAAAATCATTCTCCGACATCACCGAGGCATGCATTCTCACATTTAACTATACGGGCCGGATAATTATGTACCAGTGTATAGTTATGTGTGGTCATTATCACGGCTGTACCCTTCTGGCAAATATCATGCAGAAGCTGTACGATCTGCCCGCTTGTTTCCGGGTCCAGATTACCGGTAGGCTCATCGGCCAATATAAGTTCAGGGTCATTCAGGAGTGCTCTTGCTATGACGATACGCTGTTGTTCGCCACCCGACAGTTCGTGCGGCATTTTATATCCTTTGGTCTGCATGCCTACCTGGTGAAGCACCTCTTCGATGCGTTCCTTTATCTCGCTCTTTTTCTTCCACCCGGTTGCCCGCAGGACGAACTCCAGGTTTTTAATCACCGAACGGTCGGTAAGCAGCTGAAAATCCTGAAAAACAATCCCCAGCTTCCGGCGAAGATAAGGGATGTCCTTCCGCTTCATCTTACAGAGATTGTAATCCATCAGCCAGGCTTCGCCCTGACTGATCGGAATTTCGCAATACAAGGATTTCAACAGACTGCTCTTTCCGGAGCCTACTTTTCCAATGACGTACACAAACTCTCCGCTACGCAAGCTAAAAGAAGCATTGTGTAGTATGACATTTTCGTCGCGGCAGATCTCTACGCCATCCAGTCTGAGCAGTGTTGTATCTTCCATAGCAATTTATCCTTTATGTCTTTTCTTTAATTCACGTGCCAGATCTTCCAGACGGAGACCTTTGCTGGTCAATAATACGATCAGATGATAGATCAGGTCGGATGCTTCATAAATAAAGCCTTCTTCTGTTCCGTTAGTTGCCTCGATCACGGTTTCAACAGCTTCTTCACCCACTTTCTGAGCCATACGGTTCACCCCTTTCAAAAACAGGGAAGTGGTATAGGAACCTTCAGGCATTTCCTGACGGCGCTGTTCGATAAAGTCCTGCAGATATTTCAGGAACATGATATCTTCCACATTCTTTTCACCGAAACAAGTATCAGCACCTGTATGGCAAACCGGACCAGCCGGAACTGCCTTGATAAGGATCGTGTCGTTATCGCAATCCACCATCATACTCACCACCTGCAGGGTGTTGCCGCTGGTTTCCCCTTTCATCCACAAACGGTTCTTCGTACGGCTGAAGAATGTAACCTTACCGGTTTCCCTTGTTTCTTCATAGGCTTCTTCATTCATAAAACCCAGCATCAATACTTTGTTGGTATTGTTATCCTGAACGATTGCCGGGATAAGTCCGCCCATTTTTTCAAAATCTAATTTCATCTTATTCTTGTAATTATATTCTTACATTGATTCCTTCCTTATTCAAATACAGCTTCAGGTCGGCTATGCCTATTTCACCGAAATGGAACACACTGGCTGCCAGTGCGGCATCGGCCTTTCCCCGGGCAAAGGTATCGCGAAAATGCTCCATCTTTCCGGCACCACCCGATGCAATAACCGGGATATGCAGGTTGTCGGCTAATGTCGACAAGGCATCATTGGCATATCCATCCTTTACCCCGTCGTGGGTCATACTGGTGAACAGGATCTCTCCGGCTCCGAGGTTTTCGGCTTCGGCTGCCCACTGGAAAAGATGCTTTTCTGTCGGGATACGTCCCCCGTTCAGATAGCAAATCCAGTCCCCGTCCTCGTAATTCGCATCGATAGCGACTACACAAACCTGGCTTCCGAAATTCTTCGCAATCTCTTCGATCAGCGAAGGGTTGCGTAGTGCTGCCGAATTGACCGATACTTTATCTGCACCGGCACTCAACAGACGGTCTACGTCTTTTAATTCGTTAATACCACCTCCCACCGTAAAAGGGATACTGATATTAGCTGCTACTTTTTTGACCAGTTCGGTGAAGGTCTTACGTCCTTCATGCGAAGCGGTTATATCCAGGTAGACAAGCTCGTCGGCTCCCTCCCGGCTATATTGTGCCCCCAACTCGACAGGATCTCCTGCGTCGCGGAAGTTCACAAAATTAATTCCTTTTACTGTTTTTCCATCTTTGATATCCAGACAGGGCACTATTCTCTTGGCTAGCATACGTTGATCTCTCCTCCAAATTTCAGGTAAAACGAAGCAGATCCTTTAAATCGATCTTCCCTTCGTAAATGGCCTTGCCGAAAATTACCGCCGGTATTCCCGCTTCAGCCAGTTTTTCTATATCTTCAATCGAACTGACACCGCCGCTGGCTATGATATATATAAAAGGGATTGCTTCCCGTATTTCCTTATACAATCCGATAGCCGGTCCCTGCAACATTCCATCCCGGCTGATATCCGTACAGATCACCTTCGTGATCCCCTTGCCGTAATATCCCTGGATAAAAGGGATCAGTTCTTTATCTGTAGTCTCTTCCCACCCGCTGATGGCAATTTTATTATCTTTCGCATCAGCTCCCAATATAATCTTTTCGCTTCCGAACTTCGTGATCCAGGAAGTAAAAACCTCCGGATTCTTAACGGCAATACTTCCTCCTGTCACCATCCGGGCACCGCTTTCGAATGCGATTTCCAGATCGTCCTCCTGCTTCAATCCTCCACCGAAGTCGATCACCAAAGAAGTACGCGTTGCCAGTCTTTCCAACACACGATAGTTGATGATCCTGCCCTGACGGGCGCCATCGAGGTCAACCACATGTAAACGACGGATACCATGTGCTTCGAACATCTTTGCTACTTCCAGCGGATCTTCATTATACACTTTCTTCGTATCATAGTCGCCTTGCGTAAGGCGGACACATTTGCCATCTATCAAATCTATAGCAGGGATAAGCTCGATCATATTATCTTACAATTTTAGAAAGTTCCTCAGAATGACTTCACCGACTGAACCGCTTTTCTCCGGATGGAACTGCGTTGCATAGAAATTGTCCTTATGCAGCGAAGCACTGAACGGTTGAATATAATTAGTGGTTGCAGCCGTATATTCATTTACGGGTACATAATAACTATGTACGAAGTAAACAAATTTATTCTCCAATTGTGCGGTAAATAAACCGTCTTTAACTTGAGTGATCGTATTCCACCCCATGTGAGGTACTTTATCCTCATGACGGTGTGGAATAAACTTCTTTACTTCCGCATCAAAAATCCCCAGGCACTCTGCATCTCCTTCTTCAGAATGACGACACATTAATTGCATACCCAGACAAATACCCAGTACGGGCTGTTTCAGATCCTTAATAACAGCATCCATTTTATGTTCTTTCAGATAGTCCATGGTAGTTTGTGCTTCCCCTACACCCGGGAAAATTACCTTATCTGCTTTATTTAATAGTTCCGGGTCGGCTGTAATCACTGGACTTACCCCTAATCTTTTCAAGGCGTAACTCACTGAGTAGATATTTCCGGCATTATACTTAATAATGGCGACGTCCATTTTCTTTCTCCGTTTTCTTTTTTTATATTGAGTTGCAAAAGTAACAAATTATCATAACATATTCCCCTTTGGTTTATGAAAAGTTGCGAAACAGTGTAGAAATGTGACAAACCTGTTTTAAATTGCCCGACAAAGAACTCCGGTACATCCGAAATAGGCAAAAAAAATTTCATTTCTTAATCTCCTGCATATCAGCCATGATTAAAAAAAACGCATATTTTCTTTGCACGAAGTATTGCAGAATTGAAATTAATACTTACCTTTGCACCGCAATCGAGAGAGATTGATAATAAAAAGAGGTTCGGTAGTTCAGCTGGTTAGAATACATGCCTGTCACGCATGGGGTCGCGGGTTCGAGTCCCGTCCGGACCGCTTCTTTTTAATTATTATTTTTCTTATTTGTTTTGGTTCGGTAGTTCAGCTGGTTAGAATACATGCCTGTCACGCATGGGGTCGCGGGTTCGAGTCCCGTCCGGACCGCCAAAACAAGAAAGGTTATGAAGTTATTAAATTTCATAACCTTTTTTTTATTCCCTTTTTTATAATGCTATTTTCAAACACGCAAAACCAGTAGATCAGCACTGGTATTATTATCATAAACAGGAAAAAGCAGGAATTACATTTTTACTTTTTGAGTATTCTCATTAAACTGGCAACATCCTGTAATAAATTCACTGTCTCAAAGTGTCCTTTATAAAATACGGCCCAGTTATTGAATACACAAGGTAGCTCCTTGGCTTTTTGCAGCGTATCCACTTGAATGAAAGATACTGGAACATCATTCATTTCACAATGCTGTCTGACAATCTCAATTTTTTGATCGATATAAGGGCACTGCATATCATAATAAATTGTCAGTTCTTTGCTTTCGATTTCCAGCTTTTTCGCATTTTGCGCAAACTTCGGTATGGTTCCGTCAAAAGAAAGTGCCAGCAATTCATATCCATTATCGGTAGTATCGACCACCTCAAAACCGAACTTCTTCGCAAATGACTGGTCGGAAAGCCAGGATTTTTGTTTTTTCGCCCCGAGCATACAAATACCTGATTTACCCTTTTCCCTGGCATCGGCAATGCAATACTCCATCAGCGATCTCCCATAACCTTTCCCTTTGTAACTTCCCAGCGTCCATAAACAATAGAGATAATAATAGTTATCACCAGTAATGGGGACCCAGGCCGTTTCCAAAGGGGCATACTCTATAAAAACGGTTGCCTTTGCATTCAACTTTCTAAAGACATGACCTTCATTCAGCCGGTCAGAAAGCCATTGCCGCTTTGCCTCGACACCAGGATGGAGCTTTTTAGAGCGGATAATGCAACATAAATGCTCATCGGCAAGATTTTCTGTTGTTAAGTTTATAAAATCAGTATCCATGTGTATTTCACTTCAAATTAGATATTAGCAATCAATAAGCCGTAATCACGTCGTTTATTGTTAACAGATTATGAAAGACAAATGTAATGAATTAATATGGATAATCTCTATTTTATCAATTTCCCATAGATCATTTCAAATCGACATCACCCCGACTTTAGCATTGTTTTTCAAAAGATCTCATCCATTACTGTTTAAATAACCTTAAATGCCTATTTACATTAAAGCAAAAATCACAACACCCAGAATTATCATTTATATTTGTATAAACAAATTTTATAATGTCATGAAAAATAAAATTGGAGTCCTATTCTTACTTGTATCATTTTTCTCACTGATATCATGCGGCAAAGACAATGATGAAGAACTAATCGAAGAAAAACAATATGAATTTAGTTCTATCATGTGGGCTTTGCAGGAAGGTGACGGAGAAGATCTTTTTGAAATAAAAACACCTGAACAGGTTTTCCGTAATACAGGGAATACAACAAAAGAGATTGTTATTAATTCGTCTGAAAAAGTAGAAGAATCTTCTCAATTTTTCATTGACGAAAATATATTGCCTTATTTGCCGGAAGAAGAGATAACGATCGCTTTTCCTGATGTATTCGAATTGTTATCTTCTGAATACAAATATTTCGTTGGAGGTAGAAAAGCACCTTTCAAAAATGAAAAAACACTTCTTCCACCAAACAGAACAACTACAGAAACGATATCGTTAGCTCCCTCATGTGAGTTACGAAACAGCTCAACTTTTACGATGAAAAAAATAAAAGCGACATATCGAATTCGTTTTGTTGAGAAAGAAGGTATTGATAGCTATGAAAAAGAAGGCAAATGGGAAGGTGTATTTATCGTTTTTGAAAACAGCCAAACTGTTATTAATGAAATTAAATAACCGGCTTCATCTGTCCTATGAACAAGCGTTACATTCCAATTGTTATAATAAATAAAAAGCAATATGGAAACTTTCAAAGATATCATAAACGGAGATCGACCTGTATTGGTAGATTTCTTTGCCACTTGGTGCGGTCCGTGTAAAGTTATGAGTCCGACAGTCGAAGCTGTAGGTAAGGAACTGATCGGTCAGGCACGCGTCCTGAAAATTGATGTCGATAAAAATGAGGCTGTTGCGAACTTATACCGGATCCAGTCAGTTCCGACATTAATCATTTTCAAAAGAGGAGAAGTCGTATGGCGAACATCCGGAGTAATGGAGAAAAGTGCTCTTATAGAGCAAATCAAGAAGTTTACAGACTAAAACTTATATTCCCGAAAAGTATTTCATTGGTTAGTACCAATAAAAAAGGAACTCATTACTGAATTCCTTTTTTATTGTAGATATTATATTGTCTTAATTAGTTTCCTTCAATATCTGGGTTTGATAAATCTGAGACTTAGCCCATGTTGCAGCTGTCGTATCTTTATTAAACTCTTTGATATAGTTAATTCGGATATTCAACGTTTCATTTCCGGCCGCAGTTTCTTTTGACTGTAAAGTTTTGAAATAACCATGTGTATCAAATGCATAATTAAAAGGATTAGTACCAACAACACCTTTACCATCAGCATTCTTCACAATACGCAAAAAGAAGTCATAAACACGTTTCCCATCTACAGTCTGGGGTTCTTGACTATAATCATATTCCAAAAAATATGTATTATCCTGATCTGCTGGGACTTTTTCATGACTGGAACCTACAAATAAATAATTTTTAAGAGTATACGAATATTGAGTCGCATACAAAAGACCGGCATTCAAAGCAGTTATTTCACCGGGTTTAATGTTAGCCGTATCCAGCTGACTATTGAAATATCCATCATTATCTATTTTGTTTGTGACTACAGCATTAGTTACTGTCACATATTTGTTCGAGCCATTATTTGCAGGATCATCCGAACTATAAGTGCTAGTAAAATAAATACAATCACCAGTTTTCAAATCTTTAAATACCGGAGAATATACAGGCGTATAATCATCTATATAAGCTACAGTCCTAAAATCATCCGAATAATCAATAACTCCAATGCCATTTAAACTACTCTCATTATTACCATCCAAACAAGAGGTCAACAACACAGTTGCCACAGCAACCGCTCCTAAAGATTTAAGCTTCTTCATTTTCCGTTTTTTTATTTTTATGTTATTAGTATTTGTTTCTTATCAGATTAAAAACCGAACCGGAAACCGGCTTGCAGATTTACATTAAATGGTTTTTCAGAACGAACTGTTTCAATGGTACTTCCGTTATCGAAGTAATAATTCGCTCCCACTTCAGCATAGAGACTTAAAAAACGAAGTAATGGGTAACTAACACCGGCACGGGCATTAACAGACCACAACCATTCCTTCATACGAATATGTTCGGATTCTTTACCGTATAATTCTTTATGCATATATTTGTTCGTAACCAATTTACCTGCTACATTCACTTCTGTCATAATTCCTGCTGCAGCATATACCTGGAAACGATTCCATTCCGCTATTTTATATGACAAAGACAACGGAATGCCTATAAAATGAAGCTTCTGACTCGTTTTATTATGATACGAAGCTGTTGTTTCCCAGGAAGAAGACAATAAAGAATAATTCAAACCGGTCACTAAAGCAAAACGATTATTCAAAGAATAACTTATCGACATCCCCACAGAAACCGGTGTCTTATGCTTTACATTGGTCCTCGGCAACGAACTCTCAAAATTAGCCGCGTTCAGGAATAACAATTCCTGATCTGTCAGCGATGTATTCTTCAAAGCATACGTATTCAACGAATTGCTTGTCCCGGCAGTAACACTACCGCCTCCCATACCGAATCCCCAACGACGAGTAGAAACATTCTTCTCTTTTTTGCCGACCGGAGCAGCATCTGCTATCAACGAACGGGGTTCATCAGCAGAACCTACTTTCGGATGATCCTGTACAACATCCTCTGTTTCAACCACAGCGGTATCATCCGAATGTATTATTACTTCTGCATTCTCCTCCATGTCATCATCTGAAGAAATAACGGCAGGTTCAGTATCGGCAACTGTTACAGTCGCCTTATATGTTTCATGCTTCACCGGCCGTTGCACCCTGGCAACCGGTGTAGCTGTAATTTGTTCTTCTACAGGCTGTATCTGAGTAACAGATGGTTCTGTTTCCTTTGCCAGCTCTGTTTCTATTTTCTTTGTTTCCTGTTCGATCTTTGCAGCAATCGGAGTTGCCTCCTTCTCTGATATGAATAAATAAACGCTACTCGTTATCATTAACAGCGATATAACCGCTGCTGCAGCCCAATAGCGCAGGGTCCGGCGGAAAGGTACCGGCGCTTTACCCGGCAAACGATCGGCTATCGCCTCCCAGTCGCCCGGCATTGTATCCACCTCAAAATCTTGTAATTTCGAGCGGAACAAATCATCAATTGTATCTCTTTCCTTTTCCATTTTTTCCTTTCAATACAAAGCGTTAATCCTCTTTTGCAACATCTGTTTGGCGCGCGTAAACTGTGAACGTGACGTACTTTCCGTTATATTCAACATATCACTGATCTCCTTATGCGAATATCCTTCTATTGCGAACAGGTTGAATACGGTACGGAAACCAGCCGGTAACTCCTGTACCAACCTCATCAGCTCCGCCGCCGACATATCCGATATGACCGAACTATCCGGCTGTATCAATTCAGCCGTGTTATCCAGATCGGTCGATTCGCGCAACACATCCGATTTACGCAAATGTTCCAATGCACAATTGACAAAGATCTTACGCATCCACCCTTCGAATGAACCTATACCCGAGAAAGAGTCCATACTGGTAAAAACTTTTACGAATCCATCCTGCAACAAATCGCGGGCAGTCTCCCTGTCGTTCACATAACGCAGACAAACTCCCATCATTTTGCGGGAATACCTCTCGTAAAGCTCTTTCTGAGCCAGCCTGTCCCCCTTCCTACAACCATTTATCAGTTGTGTCTCATCCATTCAGTGTGTGCCTTCTCACCTCTTACGAGGCCATACAACTATTATGATGTTATTCTCGTACAAAACGCTGCATGTTTTATGAACTTTTTTTTCATAAAAGAGGCGGACACATAGATCCGCCCCATACAGGTATGCTTTGCAAAGATAAGATGTTCTAACGAATTTTCGTGTTAACGGATATAGACTGCTTAATTTTTTTTCGCAGGACTGACCGGACAACCGGCACCATCATCCACCGGCACGGCTTCCATACCAATCTTTTTAAAGGCTGAAGCTAATTTCGTTTTCGATGTCTTATCCGTCTTGTAAGTAACCTCTACCGTGCGGGTTTTAAGATCACACTTCATATCGGTCACTCCTTTTTCGAATGAGATATTCTTTTCTACTTTTTTCTGACAATTGGCACACTCCATTCCTTCAACGAAGAAAGTCACGGTGTCTTTTTTCTTTTTTGCATCCTGTGCATACGCCGTAGAAAAAGTAAATACGGCACAAATCAATGCTACTACAAACTGTTTCATAATGTATCTGTATTAATTGGTGAATATGATCGTCATTTAATCGCGGCTGATGTTAAAACGCAGACCGGCATATATTTTTCGTCCGTGAACCGGCCCCCAGACCATTGAACCGTCAAAATTATCTCCCCGTGGATTTTCGGCATCTATGATAGGATGAGATTGTTTATAATCGAACAGGTTCTCCGCACCTATATAGACCGACCATCTGCGAAAATACTTCGTTATCTGCGCATTCACAACAGTATAAGCATTAAAGTCGGATTTCCACAACGGATTTGTTGCATCCGGGGCAGGCATCCGGCCTCCTCCATTGAACTGGCCGGTCAGGTCGAACTGCCATTTCTTCAAGGGAGTTTGATAAGAAGCAGTCAGCAGCCCCTTATAATCGCTGACCAACGGTTTCTTCAGACGTTGTGTTACTCCCGCAGCATTCCGGTAATCGGTTTTTGCATCCGTATAACGGTAAGCGGCCGTCAATGTAAATCCACGGAAGAAGGGATAAGTCGCTTCCACCTGAAAACTATTTGAATAAGATTTCCCATCCAGATTATAAAAACTAACGGCATGAGGATCGCTATCCATATCGACTACGACCTGTTTCAGGAAATTAGTATAATACCATTCTCCGTTCAATGTCAGTTCCTTTCCGAACAACGGGATATAGAAAGCCAGGTTTACACCTGTATTCCAGGCCTCTTCCTGATCCAGATTATCTGCGATATTCATTTTACGGCTACTCGACAGCAGGAAGTTATTTTCTGCAAGAATATTTGCAGTTCGGAAACCTTTACCGGCAGAAACACGGACATGAAACCAGTCAAACGGATTATATTTAATATGTACGCGCGGCGTAACAAAGAAATCATATAAAGAACTGTAATCTGCCCTGATACCTCCCAACAGAATTAATTTATCGTTCAGGTTGTAAGTATATTGCAGATAAGCGCCCGGCACCACCTCCGTCCGGTCAAAGACATTACGCACATCATTCTGCAACAGGTTTTCATTGAAGCCGTCATAATTCATGCTTAGACCGGTGCTCAGACTATGCGCCGGAGAAAATTCCTTTTCGTAAAGCAAACTTGCATAAACATTGTTCTGATACACATTGTAAGGGGTACGGTCATACATGGACTTCTGTTCGTGGTAAGAACCGGAAAGGATCAATGCCACGCTTTCTACTTTTTCATTATCGATAATATAGGCCTGCTTCGTATAGAGTTCCGCCCGGTTCGTATTCAGATGAACCTTGTACGGATCGGCAAAATCATGATGTTTGGTGGCTTGCCCCCCGGTACGGCTTTCATGCAGATAACGGACTCCATACTGGGCGACATATTTATCCAGTTTATGATACCAACGGTTCATCAGGTTGACCTGTTCCCTCAAAGGAGTATCCAGAAAACCGTCATCGTTACCGTCATGCTGCTTCTTATCATTGGAATAATGAACCAGCAAGCCGGTCGAAACCTTGTCATTGATATGCCAGGAAGCATCTGCATTTCCTTCATAACGTCCGGCATCACTACCGAACAGATTTACGGAAAAGATATCTGCCGTCGGCGGTTTCTTAAATTCCACATTGATCTGGCCAGCCAGTGCTTCATAGCCATTCTTAACGGAAGAGGTTCCTTTAGACACCTGAATACTCTCCATCCAGGCACCGGGTACATAGTCCAGTCCGTATAAAGAAGCTGCACCACGGAAATTCGGATAATTTTCCGTCAGCATCTGCACATAGGTTCCAGCCAACCCCAACAGTTTGATTTGTCGCGCTCCGGTAGCTGCATCCGCATAGGAGACATCGACAGAAGGGTTTGTCTCGAAACTTTCCGCCAGGTTACAACAGGCGGCACGGCAGAGTTCATCATAAGTGATCTTCTGTGTCTGCAACACACTGGTTCGTGAAGCGATCGTTCCTATTTTACGTTCACTGATCACGACTTCCTCCAGAGCGACTTCACCTTTCAGTTTTATCTTCAATGGCTCGTCTACATTCGTAACCGGTAAGACAAAAGTCTCATAACCGATATAACTTACGACCAGTTTATTCGCTCCTTCCCTAGTTTTCAGTTTGAAAGCACCGTCTACATCGGTTGTTGTCCCTTGCTGGGTTCCTTCCCAATAGACATTCGCTCCGATTATCGGCTGGTCATTATCATCAAACACATGCCCTTTTACTTCTTTCGCCTGGGCTGTAATGGCGAAGAAAATCAGTATTATAATAAGATAGAGTTGTTTCAACATTACTTTATATTTTGATTCAGTAGATATTCCTGTAAAACCGGAATTTGGGGTTTCTATTATTACAGAAATGTTTCATTTCTGTAGTTGACAGTTGACAAGTGACAGTTGACAGTTATTATCAGATTTGAATGTTTCAATAATTATCTGAATTGAATGTTTCAAAGATTATCAGTTTGAGCTATCCCCTTATCAAAGATATTTCGCTATTACAGCTTCATTTGCCGTCAGTTTTAACTGACGGATTAGTAAATGATCTATTTCTTTGGACTTTAGTCACATTTTAAACACACTCTCCATGCTAAAAGAAATGTGGCTAAAGCCAAAAAGAGAAACAACTTGTAATCCGTCAGTTAAAACTGACGGCAAATGAACCTGTAACTAAGCATGCCTTATTGATAACAGATAGCCGATTGACGGATAGACTCCCGTTTTATATATTCGATTGCGAAGCCTAACTGTCAACTGTCACTTGTCAACTGTCAACTGTCAACTGTCAACTGAAAAAGGTTTCACCTTTTTCTAATATTGAGCTACTAAATCAACAGAGAAGTAAGTAAATTCAAATAAATGCGGGGACAGACAATAGGTGGTCCGTCCTGATCCTGCGAGATATATTCTTTTATGGAAGGAACCGGTACCAATGAGGTCAGAGATGAACCGAACGACAATAAGTCGATCATTACCGGTTGTAGTTCTACTATGGGATTATTAAAATTGCTCCAATCAAAACTGATCCGTTCCAGATCACAACAGTCGTCTTCGCAACAACCGGAGGAGCAGGATGTCTCTTCTGTAGTTGTGTCACAGCAACCATGACCGTGCACTTCACAACAATTATCATTTAATAAAACGGCTACACCTTCCGTACGGCAATCATTGCAACAATACGTCACAAAGTTCACTCCGGCACCTCCATAGAAAATAAGAGACGCCAGAAAAACGATAAACAGATATGTAACAGTCTTTTTCATTCAGCACAAAGATAGTGCTTTCACATATTCGCTCCTAATCGTTAATATTATTTAGGAAACTTAGATAAGTAATAATAGGTTTCAGGAGACGGCTGCCCTTCTATATGATAGCGTGTAGAAGCTGAAACACAGAAACTATAACCTCTCTCCTCATTCGGTCCGACCGGCAGATACAAGACTGTATCCCTTATCCCTGTTGCGAGCATGGATTTGGCCGACGCCGTATCGATCGAATCCGTCAATGAGTAATATACAGTATAGGTAAGATCCTCTTTTTCCGTTGCCGGTTTCTGCCAGGATAATTTCAACTCATCTCCTGTCCGTTCCACGCATATCCCTTCCGGTGAGTCAGGGATGCGGTCATTCAACCAGGTCAGCGGTAACAACTGGGCGGGATATTTATAATAATTATCTTTCAGCTCATTATATAACCCTTTCGAATTATCCAGCACATTTGCACAGCGGAAAAAAGTACAACCGGCACCTCCATAATAACGGCTGTAATCTATCTGATCCGTAATGTCATTAACCGTCCAGTCTGCTTCGGATTTATCCATCCGGTAAGCCCCCAATCCCGGGACAACCAAACGCCCGTTACAATTTTCCACCCAGTTGTCCACAAACGGGAAAAAATTGTCGTGCAGGTAGTACATCATCGGAACGATCATATCCTGTTTCCCTTTCTCCATCCACATTTTAGGGTCCTGGAAAACACTTTCATACGCCGTCCATCCGGCATTGGGAACCCGTTCAATACGGTTGTATTTACCCAGCGGCGAACTGCTGACCTGAACCCAGGGCTTTGCCTGTTTGACCCAGTCATAAATGCGATATACCATCTTATTGATATTCTCACGGCGCCAATCGGGCAAACGGGTAGATTTTCCATATTTCTGATGGACCGCCTTGTCCGGAAAAGTCTTTGCCTGCTCCGGATAACGGATATAGTCGAACTGGATGCCATCGATGTCATATCCGTTCACCAATTCCTTCACCAGTGATAAGATATAATCGGCTGTCTCCGGCACTCCCGGATCGAGATACCACTCTCCATTATGCCGTTTACACAACTTCGGATTCCGTTTCACAACAGAAAGTTTGCCCTGTTCCTTCACGGCCTTTTCCGTACCGACTGGAAATGTGACAAACCAGGCATGGCACTCCATTCCCCGTTTATGACATTCTTCTATTGCAAAAGCCAACGGATCATATCCGGGCATTGTTCCGTATTTACCTGAGAAAGTTTTCGATGCCGGTTCAATTGCCGAACGGTAGATCACGTCACCCCTCAAGCGAACCTGCAAAAAGACGGTATTAAAATTGGCATCGGCCAGCTGATCCAATATAGTACATAACTCCTGCTGCTGGGCTTTTCGTCCGGCTTCTGTTGTCGCCGGTTTCTTCGGCCAGTCAAGGCCATATATAGTAGTCAGCCAAACCGCACGTATCTCCCGTTTCGGAGATTCCACCGCACGTACAGATCCTATTATCAATAAAAATACAGGCAACAACAATAAAATTTTCTTCATACCACTCCCTCTACGATATTATTTGGTGGACAAAAATAATACATCTATGCATGATACATAGATGTATTACCTATTATTTTACTGATATTTAGTTTAAAAGATCAGAGCTTATTTACCCATTTCAGACAGGTAGCGTTCAGCTTCAATGGCTGCCTTACAACCACTGCCGGCAGCAGTAATTGCCTGGCGATAGTGCGGATCTGCCACATCACCTGCCGCAAAAACACCGGGAACAGTTGTACGCGGCGTATCAGGTATTGTTTTGATATAACCGATCTCATCTGTTTCAAGCCACGGTTTGAAAATATCAGAGTTCGGCTTGTGTCCGATAGCCAGGAAGAAACCGTCGATAGCGATATCCACCTTTTCTTCATCCGGTTCACCCATACGTTTTACCAAGTGAGCACCTTCCACGCCATTTTCTCCGAACAGACCGATTGTATTATGCTCAAACAGCACCATGATATTCGGCGTATTGAACACACGGTCCTGCATCACTTTCGAAGCACGCAGATAAGGTTTACGTACGATCAGATACACCTGTTTAGCCAAACCTGCCAGATAAATAGCTTCTTCGCAAGCCGTATCGCCACCACCTACTACAGCTACCACTTTCTTACGATAGAAGAAACCGTCGCAGGTTGCACAGGCAGAAACACCCATCCCGGCATATTTATGTTCGTCGGGGATTCCCAGATATTTAGCGGTTGCACCGGTAGCAATGATCAATGTTTCTGTTTCAATCACTTTCTCACCGTCGATCGTTATTTTATAAGGAGCAGCGGAAAGGTCTGTCGCCGTAGCGATACCGAAACGAATATCGGCTCCGAAACGCAAAGCCTGCTGTTTCAAATCTTCCATTAACTCCGGACCGGTGATACCTTCAGGATATCCCGGAAAGTTTTCAACTTCTGTAGTCGTTGTCAGCTGGCCGCCCGGTTGAATTCCTTCGTACAATACGGGAGACAAATTAGCACGTGAAGCATAGATTGCTGCTGTATATCCTGCAGGACCGGAACCTATAATCAGGCAACGAACCTTTTCATTTATTGAATCACTCATAGTTTTATGTTAATTGAAATTGATACTTGAAACTTATTTTATCGCTTATATTTTAACGCAGGTCGATCACTTCGGCATCCGGATAATCGCTTTCCTTAAAAACAAAAAAATCGTCCGGTTGGTTTACGCCTGTCTTCAAATTGCTGATATGAATCGTATTACTGATACCATTCTTTGCTTCAACCTTTATTTTAGCAGGGAAATTGGAGAATTTCTCGATCTGTAATTCCACTTTCAGGATATCCCCTTTCTTTTTAGGCGTTAATTCGATATCATAGGCAGACTTTCCGTTCGAAGCTGTACTTTCACCGATATATTTAGGGGTAAACCCTTTCTTATACGCCCGTAACAATAAAGCCGGATTGGTAAATTGCAGTTCTTCACCGCTCGGGGTACTTACATTAACTTCGTCATTGCGTTCCACATAAGACCATTGGGTCGTTCCGTCGAACCAGGTAACCATATCGGGGGTAACTAATGTAAACTTATCCCCCTTCATATTGATCGTGCCTTCAAAACTCTCAGATACTTTCTGCACATCCGAACGGGTGTTCAGAGCGAAGGAGGCTGAAATACCATTTGACTTTTCATAAGCATCGGCCGCCTTATCCAGGACGGAAGCAGCATTCTGTGCCCGGCTTGTTACTCTGATCCCAAAGAGCAGGCATGCCAGCAGTCCGAAAATAGCGATCGCTCTCCATATTTTTATTTTCTGTTCTCTTTTCATAGGTAATTAATTATTTAGGAAAAAAGGAAACCTTATTTCAGCGAATTAAGTAATTGCTCCAGATTATATTCATCCTGAATCAATACCTGACGGGCTTTACTTCCTTCAAACGGTCCGACGATACCGGCAGCCTCCAACTGGTCCATCAAACGACCGGCACGGTTATACCCGATAGCAAACTTACGCTGGATCAGCGAAGTCGATCCCTGTTGCTGGATTACGATCAGGCGGGCTGCTTCATCGAACAAGGGGTCACGATCGGACAGGTCGACCGAACCCGGTGCTTTGTCGTCACCACCTTCGCCCACATATTCAGGCAACAGGAAAGCTGTAGCATATCCGACCTGGCCGGAGATATAATTGACGATCTGTTCCACTTCCGGAGTATCCACAAAGGCACACTGTACACGGTTCGTATCACCTCCCTGCGAAAACAGCAAGTCACCACGACCGATCAACTGGTTCGCTCCCGGAGCATCCAGAATAGTACGCGAGTCGACCATCTGCATTACACGGAATGCCATACGTGCCGGGAAGTTCGCCTTGATAATACCGGTAATGATATTGGTAGACGGACGTTGTGTCGCAATGATCATATGGATACCGACGGCACGCGCTTTCTGTGCGATACGGGCGATCGGCGTTTCAATTTCTTTACCTGCCTGCATGATCAGATCACCAAACTCATCGATGATCACCACGATGAACGGCATGAATTTATGTCCTTTTTCCGGATTCAGATGACGGGATACGAATTTGGCATTATATTCCTTGATATTACGCACATGCGCTTTCATCAGCAATTCATAACGGTCGTCCATCTCCTTACATACGGAATTCAGCGTCATGATCACTTTGGTACAGTCGGTAATAACGGCTTTGTCCGCATCCGGCAGTTTCGCCAGATAATGGCGTTCGAGATCGGAATAGATACCGAATTCCACCATCTTCGGATCGACGAGTACAAACTTCAGTTCAGACGGATGTTTTCTATATAACAAAGATGTTATTACGGCGTTCAGCCCGACAGATTTACCTTGTCCGGTAGCACCGGCCACCAGTAAGTGGGGCATCTTACACAGGTCGAACATAAAGATCTCGTTGGTAATGGTCTTACCCAAAACGACCGGCAGGTCATATTTCGACTCCTGGAATTTGCGTGAAGCAACAACCGACTGCATAGATACGATCTGCGGGTCTTTGTTCGGCACCTCGATACCGATCGTACCCTTACCCGGCATCGGAGCAATGATACGAATACCCAAAGCCGACAGGTTCAGGGCAATATCGTCTTCCAGATTCTTGATCTTCGAAATACGGACACCCGTATCCGGAATTACTTCATATAATGTAATGGTCGGACCGACCGTCGCCTTAATAGATGCGATGCTGATACCGAAACTTTCCAGTGTCTGTTTGATTCGTTTCTGGTTAGCCATCTGCTCTTCCATGTCTACCTGATGATCGCTGACATCATATTTCTTCAGCAGTTCGATCGGCGGATTGCGGAAGCTTGACAGATCCAGTTTCGGGTCGTAATCACCCAAAGCGGAAGCATCATACACTTCGTCATCACCGGTAGGAACTTCAACGGTAAAACGCGGATCGCCGGGAAGATCTTCCGGTTCATCCGGCTGATTTTCCGCATTCGGAGCATCATAAACATCTTCTTCCCGAGGTACTGTCACTTCAAACGTATCATCATTGGAGATATTCGAATAGGTTTCTGTTTTCTGCTTCTTCTCCTCATGGCGGGCAGTCTCCATTTCTCTTTCCGTATCGAATACGAAATCATCCGTTTCTGGTTTTTCATCCGGCTGTTCTACAGTTCTACCTGACACCTTCTCTTCATCCTCTTTATTTTCAACTACTTCTTCCGCATCATCTGTATCTTCCACCTTTTCTCTCTTCAGACGATTTTTCAGCCATCCGAAAGAAAGCACACTTTGCAGGAACGGGATCGTTCTCTTGCTTGAAAATATAGCAATGATCAGAAAAACTCCGGCCAACAGCAAGATAGTTCCGGGAATACCGACATTGGTGATCATCATTTCCGACAGGTAATATCCATGTTGTCCTCCCAGATAAATAAATGTATCTTCATATCCGCTGATAAATACAAAAGCAAAAAACATAGATCCCCAAACCAGCATAGCGGCACAAAACAGAAACCGCTTCAATAGCGATACCCGCCGAAGGTTCATCAGTTTGGCTCCTACAGATCCGAGGAAAAACAAGATCATAAAAGAAGATATCCCGAACCAGCGGTTCATCAGCAGGTCAGCCAAAACAGCCCCCCGCACTCCCGTCCAGTTCTCAACCGACCCTCTATTCGTCAGCAGATCTGCCAACGGGACGTTTTCAATCTTGCTCTGATCGGCACCTCCTGTAAAGAAGAAGGATATAAGTGCCAATCCTATATAAATAGTGATAATTGCTATTACCAATCCTGTAATGAAACGGGTACGCTCATTGGTGAAAAACATTTTCATCAACGCAAATTTGCCCGGCTCGTTATTACTATTTTGTTTTGTTGTAGTTGCTTTCTTTGCCATATAAATCCTCGTATATATTAAGATAAAGAGAGATTTACCCATCTTCTCCTTATTTTATAACATGCAAATATACGGGATTATCTCCAAACTGCCACGAAAAAAAATCTTTTATTCCGGTTTGATACTTTTCACTAATTTTAGAGATTTATATATCCTAATCCGGACATTGTCTATAAGATTTAGTAAACTCTAAAAGCTGTTATTAGAGACAATCCCTTTGAGCCAATTTATATTAGAATGTCACATCAATCCCTCCCATAAACACAGCCTTGGGCATCGGATAACC